>NZ_JAGGPC010000004.1:0-141114 GCF_018614005.1 Streptomyces sp. ISL-99 | reverse complement strand
TACGCGCGCGAGAAGAAGTTCCTGCGCGAGAAGGACGACAACCTCGCGGGTGAGGACATCCGTGAGGGTCTGACGGCGATCATCTCGGTGAAGCTGGGCGAGCCGCAGTTCGAGGGGCAGACGAAGACCAAGCTGGGCAACACGGAGGCGAAGACCTTCGTGCAGAAGGTCGTGCACGAGCACCTCAACGACTGGTTCGACCGTAATCCGAACGAGGCGGCGGACATCGTCCGCAAGTCGATCCAGGCGGCCACGGCGCGTGTGGCGGCCCGTAAGGCGCGTGATCTGACGCGGCGCAAGGGTCTGCTGGAGTCGGCGTCGCTGCCGGGCAAGCTGTCCGACTGCCAGTCGAACGACCCGACGAAGTGCGAGATCTTCATCGTCGAGGGTGACTCGGCCGGTGGTTCGGCGAAGTCGGGGCGTAACCCGATGTACCAGGCGATCCTGCCGATCCGCGGCAAGATCCTGAACGTCGAGAAGGCGCGGATCGACAAGATCCTGCAGAACACCGAGGTCCAGGCGCTGATCTCGGCGTTCGGCACGGGTGTGCACGAGGACTTCGACATCGAGAAGCTCCGCTATCACAAGATCGTTCTGATGGCGGACGCCGACGTCGACGGTCAGCACATCAACACGCTGCTGCTGACGTTCCTGTTCCGCTTCATGCGGCCGCTGGTCGAGGCGGGGCACGTGTATCTGTCGCGCCCGCCGCTGTTCAAGATCAAGTGGGGCCGGGACGACTTCGAGTACGCCTACTCGGACCGTGAGCGCGACGCGCTCGTCGAACTCGGCAAGCAGAACGGCAAGCGGATCAGGGACGACTCGATCCAGCGCTTCAAGGGTCTCGGTGAGATGAACGCCGAGGAGCTGCGCATCACCACGATGGACGTGGACCACCGGGTTCTCGGCCAGGTGACCCTGGACGACGCGGCTCAGGCCGACGACCTGTTCTCGGTGCTGATGGGTGAGGACGTCGAGGCGCGACGCTCCTTCATCCAGCGCAACGCCAAGGACGTCCGCTTCCTCGACATCTGAGCCGGCCGTGCAAGCCACCAGCCGCAGCTCGAAAGGACTTTGACCAGCAATGGCCGACGAGAACACCCCTGTCCCCGTGACGCCCGAAGAGGTGCCGCCCGTCGAGGGTGTGGGCATGCGTGTCGAGCCCGTGGGGCTCGAGACGGAGATGCAGCGTTCGTACCTCGACTACGCGATGTCCGTCATCGTGTCGCGTGCGCTGCCCGACGTGCGGGACGGTCTGAAGCCCGTACACCGTCGTGTGCTGTACGCGATGTACGACGGCGGTTACCGGCCCGAGAAGGGCTTCTACAAGTGCGCCCGTGTCGTCGGTGACGTCATGGGTACGTACCACCCGCACGGCGACTCCTCGATCTACGACGCTCTGGTGCGCCTGGCGCAGCACTGGTCGATGCGTATGCCGCTGGTGGACTCCAACGGCAACTTCGGTTCTCCGGGCAACGACCCGGCCGCGGCGATGCGGTACACCGAGTGCAAGATGATGCCGCTGGCCATGGAGATGGTCCGGGACATCGACGAGGAGACTGTCGATTTCCAGGACAACTACGACGGCCGTAACCAGGAGCCGACGGTTCTGCCGGCGCGTTTCCCGAATCTGCTGATCAATGGTTCGGCGGGTATCGCGGTCGGTATGGCCACGAACATCCCGCCGCACAACCTGCGGGAGGTGGCGGCGGGCGCGCAGTGGTTCCTGGAGAACCCGGAGGCGGGTCACGAGGAGCTCCTGGACGCGCTGATGGAGCGCATCAAGGGCCCCGACTTCCCGACCGGTGCGCTGGTGGTGGGCCGTAAGGGCATCGAGGACGCGTACCGGACGGGCCGTGGCTCGATCACGATGCGCGCGGTGGTGGCGGTCGAGGAGATCCAGAACCGCCAGTGCCTGGTGGTCACGGAGCTTCCGTACCAGACCAACCCGGACAACCTGGCGCAGAAGATCGCCGACCTGGTGAAGGACGGCAAGGTCGGCGGCATCGCTGACGTGCGTGACGAGACGTCTTCGCGTACGGGTCAGCGTCTGGTGATCGTGCTGAAGCGGGACGCGGTCGCGAAGGTCGTCCTGAACAACCTGTACAAGCACACCGACCTCCAGACGAACTTCGGCGCGAACATGCTGGCGCTGGTGGACGGGGTGCCGCGCACGCTGTCGCTGGACGCGTTCATCCGGCACTGGGTGACGCACCAGATCGAGGTCATCGTCCGGCGTACGAGGTTCCGCCTGCGCAAGGCGGAGGAGCGGGCGCACATTCTGCGCGGTCTGCTCAAGGCGCTGGACGCGATCGACGAGGTCATCGCGCTGATCCGGCGCAGCCAGACGGTCGATGTGGCGCGTGAGGGCCTGATGGGCCTGCTGGAGATCGACGAGATCCAGGCGAACGCGATCCTGGAGATGCAGCTTCGCCGACTGGCGGCTCTGGAGCGTCAGAAGATCGTCGCGGAGCACGACGAGCTCCAGGCGAAGATCAACGAGTACAACGCGATCCTCGCCTCGCCGGAGCGTCAGCGGCAGATCATCAGCGAGGAACTGGCCGCGATCGTCGACAAGTTCGGTGACGACAGGCGCTCGAAGCTGGTGCCCTTCGACGGTGACATGTCCATCGAGGACCTGATCGCCGAGGAGGACATCGTCGTCACGATCTCGCGTGGCGGCTATGTGAAGCGTACGAAGACGGACGACTACCGGTCGCAGAAGCGCGGCGGCAAGGGCGTGCGCGGTACGAAGCTGAAGGAAGACGACATCGTCGACCACTTCTTCGTGTCGACGACGCACCACTGGCTGCTGTTCTTCACGAACAAGGGCCGGGTGTACCGGGCGAAGGCGTACGAGCTGCCGGACGCCGGCCGGGACGCGCGTGGTCAGCATGTCGCGAACCTGCTGGCTTTCCAGCCGGACGAGCAGATCGCGCAGATCCTCGCGATCCGTGATTACGAGGCGGCGCCGTATCTGATCCTGGCCACCAAGGGCGGCCTGGTGAAGAAGACGTCGCTGAAGGACTACGACTCGCCGCGTTCGGGCGGTGTCATCGCGATCAATCTGCGGGAGACCGCGGACGGCAGCGACGACGAGCTGATCGGCGCGGAGCTGGTGTCGGCCGACGATGATCTTCTGCTGGTCAGCAAGAAGGCGCAGTCGATCCGCTTCACGGCGACGGATGACGCGCTGCGGCCGATGGGCCGTGCGACTTCGGGTGTGAAGGGCATGAGTTTCCGTGAAGGTGACGAGCTGCTCTCGATGAATGTCGTGCGGGCCGGTACGTTCGTGTTCACCGCCACCGATGGTGGGTACGCGAAGCGGACCCCCGTCGACGAGTACCGGGTCCAGGGTCGCGGTGGTCTGGGTATCAAGGCCGCCAAGATCGTGGAGGACCGGGGATCGCTGGTCGGGGCGCTGGTGGTGGAGGAGACGGACGAGATCCTCGCCATCACCCTCGGCGGTGGTGTGATTCGTACGCGAGTCAACGAAGTCAGGGAGACGGGCCGTGACACCATGGGCGTCCAACTGATCAACCTGGGCAAGCGCGATGCCGTTGTCGGTATCGCTCGTAACGCCGAGGCCGGTCGTGAGGCCGAAGAGGTGGAAGGTCCCGAAGGGGCCGACACCGACGCGGTTGAGGGCGATGCGGTCGAGGTTGCCGAATCCGTCGAGGGCGCAGAGCCTTCATCCGCCGGGGGCGCAGCGCCTTCGGCCGGGGAGCACGAGGAGTAAAGCGTGAGTGGAGCCACGGGCGCCGGAGCGGCCGCTTCTGAATCTGGAGCACCCGGTGCCCGTGGCTCTGCCACGGACTCCCAGGGGGGGACTGTGACCGATACGCGGGGGCCTCAGCCTCAGGGTTACGACGGGTACGCGAGTGGGGCGTTGCCCAGTGAGCGGGAGCCGCAGGGGCAGGGTCAGTCGGCGCAGCCGTATCACCCGCCGCAGGCGTATCCCTCGCCCGCGGGCGGCGGTGGTACGCCGGGTACTGGAGGGGCGCAGGGCGGGGCGCAGGGCGCCGGGCAGCAGCCGGGTGTCGCCGCGGTGCGTCTGCCGCGTACGGGGGCGCGTACGACGCCGCGTACGCGCAAGGCGCGGCTGCGGGTGGCCAAGGCCGACCCGTGGTCGGTGATGAAGGTGAGCTTCCTGCTCTCCATCGCGCTGGGTATCTGCACGGTGGTGGCGGCGGCGGTGCTGTGGATGGTCATGGACGCGATGGGCGTTTTCTCCACGGTGGGCGGGACGATCAGCGAGGCGACGGGCTCGAACGAGAGCAACGGCTTCGACCTGCAGTCCTTCCTTTCGCTGCCGCGCGTGCTGATCTTCACGTCGGTCATCGCGATGATCGACGTGGTGCTCGCCACGGCGCTCGCGACGCTGGGCGCTTTCATCTACAACCTGTCGGCGGGCTTCGTCGGCGGCGTCGAGCTGACGCTCGCCGAGGACGAGTAGGAAGCCGGCGGAACCGATTTTGGTACTGCCCCCGAGGTGCGCTAATCTTCAGGGGCAGCGCGGGGCTATAGCTCAGTTGGTTAGAGCGCATCCCTGATAAGGATGAGGCCACAGGTTCAAATCCTGTTAGCCCCACCGCGGACCTGAAAGGTCGGAGGCCCGGCAGATCGAAAGATCTGCCGGGCTTTTTGCTGTGTGGCGCGCGTCAGTTGGGTGGGTATCTAGGTCACCGATCGGTATCGGTCGGTGTGTATAGTCGGGCGCCAGAAGTCTCCTACGTCAAGGAAAGACGAGGTCGCGCGGTGAAGAAGCTTCTCCTGGTCGCACTGGCCGCCATCGGCGGGCTCCTCGTGTACCGCCAGATCCAGGCGGATCGCGCCGAGCAGGATCTGTGGACGGAGGCGACTGACTCCGTGCCCGCAGGTTCGGGTGTGTGAGACCCAGTAGTCCGAACACTGGCCCCGGTCGCTCAGCGGCCGGGGCTTTGTGCTGTCCGGTGGCGGCTCGGCGGGGTGTGCGCAGGAGTCGGACGGGTTGTGGTCTGTTGTTGCGGGACCGTGACGGCACCCTCCTTGAATTCACCCAAGCAAATCATTAGCTTGCGAGAGCAAAGGTTTGGGCGGGGTCGCGGCACGATGCGCCCGTCCTCGCGTGGCCGGAGGGCGAAGCGGACAACAAGGGTGATACGGCGGTCGGCGCAGACAGCGCTGGGGCCGGCGGGGCAGGATGGACCGGCACTGCGGCAGCCGCGATGGCGGGCGGTGCTGTCGTCCTGGCCGCCGGGCTCGTGTTCGTGGCGATGCGGCGCGGGGCGGCCGAGGAGACGACGAGGGGTGGCGCGTGATGAGGCAGCGCAGCAGGGGCAGGGTGGCGCCGGCCGTGGTGGCGGCGCTGTGCGCGGTGGCGGCGCTGCCGGCGCAGGCGTGGGCGGCGGGTGAGCCCAGCCCGTACACCTATGAGCCTTCGGCGAAGCCGGTCAAGGGGACGGCGAGCAGTACCGACTCCGAGCAGCTGGAGCCGGGCGGGACGTACCGGGACTCGATCAGGCCGGGCGGAAAGCTTTTCTACCGTGTGCAGCTCGACGCGAAGTCCAACGCCTATGTGTCGGCGACTGCTGTGCCGAGGCCGGGCACGAAGGTCGAGTACGCCGACGAGCTGAAGGTGACGCTGCAGGACCGCGCCGGCAATTCGTGCAGCTACAACAGCGCGCAGTTCAGCTCGGCGGAGTTCGCGCGGCCGATCGGGACCTACGCGCACCGGACCATCGAGCAGGACCGCACCTCCTGTCAGGGCGCCGACACGTACTTCGTCCTGATCGAGCGGACCAGTGCGGCGACCTCGTCGAGCGAGCCGTGGGAACTGGAGATCCGGCATCTGACGGAGCCGAAGGTGAAAGCGGGCGGGGCGACCGCGGCGCCGGAGAGCTGGCCCAGCAGCTCGCCCGCGCCGCCCGGCGGCCAGGCCCGGGACCGCAGGGGCGGGACGAGCTTCTACAGTGCGCCCGGTCTGTACGAGGGCGAGTGGCGGGACAGGATCAAGCCCGGCGAGACGCTGTTCTACAAGGTGCCGGTCGACTGGGGGCAGCAGCTCTTCGCCAGTGCGGACCTCGGCAGCGCGGCGGGTGAGGGATATGTGTCCAACGCACTGAGCATGGTGCTGTACAACCCGGCGCGGGGGCTTGTCGAGAGCGCGAGCACCATCTCGTACGACGGCAAGCAGAATTCGTCCGCGCTGGATCCGCTGCCGCCCGTGGCGTACGAGAACCGTTTCGACTCGTCCGACTCCGTCAACGGGATGCGGTTCGCGGGCTGGTACTACCTGAGGGTCAGTCTGAGCCCGGAGGTGGAGAAGGTGTTCGGGCCGGAGGGCCTCGGGCTCTCTCTGCGGCTGAACGTCGAGGGCGACAAGGGGAAGGGCGCCCCTGCCTATGAAGGGCCCGCCGGCCCCTTCCAGGTCACCGACGACGACCTGAGCGCCGCGGAGGAGGGGCAGAGCACGTCCGCGGCGGTGAAGAGCGACACGATGCAGCTTGTCGCTGCCGCCGGGATCGGGGCGGGCACCGTGCTGGTGCTCGGACTCGGGGTGTGGACGCTCGTCGCCCGGCGGCGCGCGGCGGCGGGGGCGGGCGCCGGAACGGGGCCGGGCGCCAGTCCTGGCGTTGGTCCCGGCGCCGGCCCCGGGCATGACAGTGGGGCGCCTACGCAGTACGGGCCGCCGGCCGCCTGGTAGGCAGCCGCACATCCGGGGCGGGCCGTCCGGGGCCGGCCGTCGGGAGCGGGCCGGATCAGCTCTGGGTCAGTGCCCAGACGCCCACCGCGAAACAGACCAGCGCCAGCAGCAGTACTGGGACCGTCACCTTCGGGGGCGGTCCCAGCCGCTTGTGCGGGGCCTGTACGGGGGTGTGGGCGTCCCGCGGGGCCGGCGGGGTCGGTGGAGTGGGAACCTCCGGGCCCTGAGCGGTGTATGGACGAGTAAGGGCTTGTTCGTACTGCGCCGCGGCCGTGGGGACCTGGGAGGGATTCCGCGCCGCGCCGGAAAGGGGGGAGGTCGCATGCGCGGGCAGGGGAGCGGGTGTGGATGTGGGTGTGGGGGTGGATGTCGGAAGGGGGGGCGGCGACGGCTGCGCCGGGGGGTGCGGCATGGGGGGCTGCTGCGGCGGCGCCAGGTGGAAGCCGCCCGTCTCCGGCATGGGCGACGGCTGCTGGGCGGGCTGCGCCTGCTGGCCGCCACCCTGGCCGCCGCCCTGTATGGGGCCGTGTACGTGGCTCTGGGGGCCGGGGGCCGGGGCGGTGGGCCCGTCCGGGCCGAAGCCGGGCGGGAGCGGGCCGATCTGGTCGAAGACCTCCACCGGCTCCTCACCCGGGCCCGGCTCGGGCAGCATCTCGACGGCGGCGGTCAGCGCCTTGCGCGCGCCCGTCGCCGTACGGAACCTCGCCTGCGGGTCGGGCTGCAGCATCCCGGCGATGACCTGCCACAGCGGCTCCGGGATGCCCTGCGGGGCGCCCGGTGTCCCGTACGTGGCGAAGTGCTCCACCAGGGCCTGGGAGTCTGGCTTCTGACCCTGCACCAGGTAAAGGGCGACCAGGCCGACCGCGAACAGGTCGGCGGGGAAGTCCGGCTCCGCGCCCATCATCTGCTCGGGCGCGAAATAACCGGGCGTACCCACCACGTAGTTGGTCTCGGTGAGACGGGGCTCGCCCTTGCGCATCGAGATGCCGAAGTCGGACAGCCGCAGATGCGGACGCCCGGTGCCGGTGGCTTCCAGCAGGATGTTGGCCGGCTTTATGTCGCGGTGCACGACGCCTTCCGCGTGGACAGCGGTCAGGCCGGAGAGGAGCTGGTCGAGCAGGGTGCACACGAAGCGGGGCGGCAACGGGCCGTAGTCGCCGATCAGATGGGCCAGCGAGCCGCCGCTCACCAGGTCCATGGTGAACAGCACCTTGTCGTCGTCCGCGGCCCAGCTGGCCGGGGCGAGGACGTGGGGGTGGTCGATCCGCACAGCCTGCTCGCGCACGAAGCGCAGCAGCGTGTGCGCGTCGCTCTGCTGGAGCACCTTGGCCGCGACGTACCGGCGGCGCCTGTGATCCCACGACCGCCAGACCGCGCCCACTCCACCGCGTCCGATCGGGTCGATCAGCTCGTACCGGCCGGCGAAGATCTCACCCATTGCGCTGTGCCCGCCCCCGCTCCGCCTGCCTCAGCTCTGATGCGCCTCATAGTGGGCGACCGCGTCCGCCGTGCGCCCGGCGCCGTACACCCGGAGGAACTCTGCCAGTTCGGGGTGGGTCGGGGCGAGCGTGTCCGCCGCATCTATGATGTCGCCGGCCGCCGCTACGCAGCGCAGCAGTGACTGGATCTCGCGCACCACGCGCCGCACGGTGGGCGCACCGGAACTGGCGGTGGTCTGGCCGGTGTTGCTGAGCACGGAGCCGCCCTGGGATTTCTTGATCTCTTCCATCCGGTCGGTGGCCTCGGCGGCGCTGACACTGCCGTCGGCGACCTGACCGGCCAGGTCCTGCAGAGCCTGGACACGCTGCACCACGGCCGGATTGCCGATCTTGGCGCGCTGGCCGCTCATCAGCTGGGACAGCATGGGCGCGGACAGGCCGAGCACCGCGGCGAGTCTGGCCTGATTCAGACCCAGATCGTCGATCAGCCGACGGAAGAGCGCCCCCAGCGGCTCCCCGTACCAACTGCGCTGAAGCTCTCTGGCTCTGGCCGTCGACTCCTGCTGCGCTGCGTCCATTGCGTCTCCCCTTCGCTGCTGCGAACCTCGCCGAGCATCTTACGGAGCGTGGTCGCGCACCGGGAGTCCCAATCCTTTTGCAGGATCAGGGGGGACACCCGGTACTCTGTTCTGCGGCGGTGGCCACGGTGCGGTTCCGGCCGGTCACGTCCACCCGTCCCCGGGGCCTTAGCTCAGTTGGTAGAGCGCTGCCTTTGCAAGGCAGATGTCAGGAGTTCGAATCTCCTAGGCTCCACATCGCAGATGCCCCTCTGACCTGTTTCCGCAGGGCAGAGGGGCATCTTTTTGCTCCGTGGGGTTCACAGCGCGGCGTCCCGCGCGAGGAGCGCCGCCTGTACGCGGTTCTCGCAGCCCAGTTTCGCCAGGATCCGGCTGACGTACGTCTTCACCGTGGCCTCGCTCATGTGCAGCCGCTTGCCCGCGTCCGCGTTGGACAGGCCCTCGCCGAGCAGCGCCAGGACATCGCGCTCCCGGCCGCTCAGTGCCGTGACCAGCCGCCGCGCCTCCTCGGCGCGGCCCGGCACCCGCCCGGACGCGAGCTGCTCCACGACGTGCCGGGTCGCCCCCGGCGACAGGTAGGCGTCCCCGGCCGCGGCCGCCCGTACCGCACGGATCAGCTCCGCCGGCGCCGAGTCCTTCAGCAGGAAACCCGCGCCGCCGCTCTCCAGGGCCCGCAGGACGTTCTCCCGCTCGCCGAACGTCGTCAGTACGATCACGCGCGCCGCGGGGACCGTCCTGCCCAGCTCGGCGAGCGCGGTGAGCCCGTCCATCACCGGCATCTGAAGGTCGAGCAGCACGACGTCCGGCGCGTGGACGCGCGCCAGCTCGACCGCCTCGCGGCCGTTCTGCGCCTCCGCCACGACCTCGATGGCCCGGTCCGAGGTGAGGATCATCCGGATCCCCGCCCGGATGAGAGGCTCGTCGTCCGCGATCACAACCCTGATGTGCGGAACCGTCACGCTTACTCCCACAGCTGCCGCTCATCTACTGCACGACGTCGTACGACTTCTTCTCGATCAGCTTGCCGTCCCTGAAGCAGAAGCGGAACACCGGCTCCGCCGTCAGGCTGCCGACCTCCGAGGACGCGAGGACCAGGCAGTCCGACCCCTCGGGCTTCGCGGGCCCGCTGTCCTCAAGGCCCGATGTCATGAAGGAATTGCCGTCCGGCAGGCTGTCGCGGACCTCCGTCTCCGACGTGCCGACCTTCACCGCTTCGTACTCACTCGGTTCGATCATGCCCCGGTCCGCCGATCCCGCGAGGAAGAACAGACCGAATCCTCCCGCGACCGCCAGCAGCACCATGGCCGCCACCGCGATCCCGCAGCCCAGTGCGACCCCGCCGGCCCTGCTCCCGCGCCTGCCGCTCATCATCAGCTCCCTCTGTACAACAGTCCAGTCCATGACAGGACCACCGTCGCTGAGGGGGACCGACGGTGACTGCTGCCGGAAGTCGTCCTGGGCATCGACCAAAGGCGCGGCGAAGGACGCCGCGACCGTGGCCGGCGGCAGGCCGTCGGCGCCGTACGGCAGGACTCCGGCGACCCGGAACCCCCCACCGTCGGTGCGCCCCGCGTGGACCATGCCGCCGACGAGCCGGGCCCGCTCGCGCAGCCCCGTCAGGCCCTGCCCGCCGCTGACGACGTCACCCGGGTCCGCCGGGGCGGGGCCGTTCGCGATCTCGACGACCAGCGAGTCCGGTTCGTACCGCAGCTCGACGGTGATCGCGGCACCCGGCGCGTGCTTGTACGCGTTGGTCAGCGCCTCCTGCACGATCCTGTACGCCGCGTGATCGGCGGCAGCGGCCAGCGGGCGCCGCACGCCCGTACACCGCAGCTCGACACTGTTCCCGGCCGCCCGCGCCGCCGCCACCAGGCCCTCGATGCCGGCCGCGCCGCGCGCCGCCGGGTGCGGGTCATCGACGGGCGGCGGA
The DNA here is from genome assembly GCF_018614005.1 of Streptomyces sp. ISL-99. Lineage (NCBI taxonomy): Bacteria > Bacillati > Actinomycetota > Actinomycetes > Kitasatosporales > Streptomycetaceae > Streptomyces > Streptomyces sp. ISL-99. The sequence continues at coordinate 130,482 of NZ_JAGGPC010000004.1, read as the reverse complement.
CCCTGGGCGGTGGCCGCGTCGTCCCGCTCCACTCCGTCCCGCAGGATGCCGACCACCTCGCGCAGCTCGTGCATCGCGGCCACCGAAGCGTTCCGCAGTACGCCGACGCCCTCCCGCTGGCGGTCCGTCAGAGCGGGGTCGACCTCCAGGGCCCCGGTGTGCACGGAGATCAGCGCCAGCTGGTGGCCCAGGCTGTCGTGCATGTCCTGGGCGATCCGCTGCCGCTCCCGCAGCCGCGCCTGCCCGGCCACCATGGCGCGCTCGCGCAACAGTTGGGCGTTGTGTTCCTGGAGGGCGTGCAGCAGCGTGCGGCGCTGGGTCCAGTAGCGGCTGGCGAGACCGGGGACGACCGTCGTCGCGAGGAAGTACAGGGTGCTGAACAGGATCAGCGACAGCGGGGAGAACGGCGGCCACTCCGAGCTGACCCCGATGGCGATGGTCAGGACGTACGAGGCGGTGAAGGCCGCCAGCGCCCGCCCGGCGCCCGGGATCCGGCGCCCCGCCGACCACCCCGACACCATCAGCAGCGGTCCGAATCCGGCCAGCACTCCCGCCGCCCCGCCCGAGACCACCAGCACACTCGCGGGCAGCCGGCGGCGCAGCAGCGACAGTACGGCGACGGCGAGGGCCGTGCCGAACTGCACGAGCCCCGTGCTGCCCATCAGTTCCTGGGTGCCGGCCGCCAGCAGCGCCAGGACCACGGCGAGGACGATCTCGCCCGCGATACGGCGCCCGGACCATGCCTCGGGGGCCGCCAGCCACAACCGTGCGGCCCTGATCTTCGATGACACGTCCACGGGCGCACTCTAAGCAGCGGGCCGAGGCGGTCGCCGCACACTTTCGTCGCGCCCGGCCCCTACGAAAGAGAACACGGGAAGACGGAACACGGGTGCCGGGGACCCGAAGGTCCCCGGCACCCGTCCGTACGTGACGTCAGTTGTTCTTCTTGTCGCGCTCAGCCGCCTGGGCTTCGGCCTCGGCCTGCTTGGCCTGGACCTCCGGGTCCAGCACCTGCCCGCTGCCGTCGACCGAGGTCAGCGGTGCCCGGTCGGAGACCTCGGTGGCGGCGGGGGGCTCGACCAGCCAGTCCGGGTTGGCCTGCTTGTCCCACCACTTCCAGGCCGCGAAGGCGCCACCCGCCAGCACACCGACGACCGCGAAGCCCTTGGCCAGCCGGCCGGCCCTGGCCCGCCGCTCGTGCCTCTTGACGAGCTTGCGGATGTCCTTCGCCGTGATCTGTCCGCGCAGGGCGGCCACGGCGGCCGCACTGCGCGCGGCGGCCTGCTCACGTACGGGCTGCGCGGCCGCCATCGCGTGTTCCACGCGCGGAACGGTGTACTCGGCGGCCTGCCGGGCCGCGTGCCGGGTGCGCACGGCAGCCCGGTGCGCGGCCACGTCGACCTTCGGTGGCACGTGGGTGCGGGCCTGCTCCATGCGCGGCGCGACATGCACTCCGTACTGGACACGGGCCTGGTGAGCGGCCTTGGACACCTTCGGCGCGAGCCGTACGCGGGCTTCGTGCGCGTATTGCGTGGCTTGTTCCTTGGCCGTACCGGCGTAGGGCGCCACCACTTCCGCGGCGTGCAGCACGCTCTCCTTCGCCGATTCGGATGCGGCGCGCACGCTGTCGATGCGGGTCACTGGATCCTCCTCCTTGGTGGCGGTTCGGTATATCGCCTGTCCACCCATTTCAAAATCATGCCCGCCGGAGGCCATCACGGCACGTGTGGGCGGGCATCCGGGTCATGGGCGGCGACTCGGGGCAATCTCCGGGCTCTCAGGGCAAGGTGGTGCGGGGCGAACTCGCGAACGACGATGCCATGGTTCGCCGTCCCGTGTGCCGGTTCGGCGGCTATTCGTCGTAAACCCTCCGTGCGAGGATCGGGAGACATCAGCAAAGACTTATGGAAGGCACAACGTGGCCGAGCAGCTTTACGCCACCCTGAAGACCAGCCGGGGCGACATCCGGATCCGGCTCCTGCCGAATCACGCGCCGAAAACGGTCAAGAATTTCGTGGAGCTCGCACAGGGTGAGCGGGAGTGGACGAACCCCGAAACGGGGCAGAAGACCACGGACCGGCTGTACGACGGCACTGTCTTCCACCGCGTGATCCGCGACTTCATGATCCAGGGCGGTGACCCGCTGGGCAACGGCACAGGCGGCCCCGGCTACGAGTTCAAGGACGAGTTCCACCCGGACCTCGCCTTCGACAGGCCCTACCTGCTGGCGATGGCCAACGCCGGACCGGGCACGAACGGCTCCCAGTTCTTCATCACCGTGTCGCCGACGATGTGGCTGACGGGCAAGCACACCATCTTCGGCGAGGTCATGGACGCGGCCAGCCAGAAGACGGTGGAGGCCATCGTGACCACGAAGACCAACCCGCGCACCGCCCGTCCGCTCACCGACGTCGTCATCGAGTCGGTGGTCATCGAGAACAGCTGAGACCGCTGGGACTGCTGGGACCCGCGAGGCCCGCCGCTGCGGGAACCAAATCGCCCCGCCCGTCCGTACTGGATAGGCGGGGCGTTGCGGTGAGCCGTACCGCCAAGAGGCACACCCAGGGACCTAGGGACGGACCGATGGACCATTGCTACCGGCATCCGGGCCGCGAGACGGGCATCCGCTGCACGCGCTGCGAACGTCCGGTCTGCCCGGAGTGCATGATCAGCGCGTCGGTCGGCTTCCAGTGCCCGGACTGTGTACGCGAAGGCACGGGCACGGGCCACGCCCCGGCCGCGAGCCGCCCGCGCACGATCGCGGGAGGTGCGGTCACCGCCGACCCGCGGCTGATCACCAAGATCCTGCTGGCGATCAATGTGGCGATGTTCCTCGCCGTGCTGTCGCGCGAGACGCTTGTCAACGATCTCGATCTCATCGGACTGGCTGTCAGCCGCACGACCCTCCAGGTCGTCGGGGTCGCCGACGGCGAGTGGTACCGGCTGGTCACCTCGATGTTCCTGCACCAGGAGTTCTGGCACATCGGGTTCAACATGCTGGGCCTGTGGTGGCTCGGCGGCCCGCTGGAGGCGGCACTGGGCCGCGCCCGCTACCTGGTGCTCTACCTGCTGTCGGGTCTCGCGGGCAGCGCCCTCACGTATCTCATCGCCGCGCCGAATCAGCCCTCGCTCGGCGCCTCCGGTGCGATTTTCGGGCTCCTGGGCGCCACCGCCGTCCTGATGCGCCGCATGAACTACGACATGAGGCCGGTTCTGGTGCTCCTCGCGCTGAACCTGCTGTTCACGTTCACCTGGTCCGGCATCGCCTGGGAGGCGCATCTCGGCGGCCTGATCGCCGGCACCCTCGTCGCGATCGCCCTGGTGCACGCCCCGCGCGAGCGCCGGGCGCTGGTGCAGTACGGCGCCTGTGGGCTGGTGCTCCTGGTGACCGTCGGCCTGGTCGTGGCGCGGACGGTCATGCTCACGTGAGCGCCGACGGCGACGGTTGCGCGTGAAGTTGTCCACAGCAGCCGCCGGACCTTGTGCATTCTGGGGGGACGAGTGGGAACAGCTGTGCCCCTCGTCGCTGAACTGGCTTTTTTTCAGTCGGGACAAGGGGCAGGCCGTACGTCTCAGATGGCCCCGGCAGTCACACCGGCGTCAACACCCTGTGAGTTATCCACAGATCGTCTGACCTTTCCCCACCGTGTGGACAACGCTGTGGATAACCTCTGGTCAGAGCTTGCGCGGGCTGTCTACTTCCACTGCGTGGAGACGCCGAAGCCGGCGGCGATGAAGCCGAACCCGACCACGATGTTCCAGTTGTCGAAGCTCTGGATCGGCAGGTCGCCCTCGGTCACGTAGAAGACCACGATCCAGGCGAGCCCGATGAGGAAGAGCGCCAACATCACCGGAGCCACCCAGCTGCGGTTCGTCAGCTTGATGCTCGTCGCCTGCTTCGAGGCCGCGGGCGGCGGCGTGAAGTCTGACTTCTTGCGGATACGTGACTTCGGCACGAGGGACTCTCCTGTCGATGCGCTGCGTTACCGCGCAGGGAACTGTGGCTGGTGCCCGGTGCGGGGCGACGGGGAAACACTGCCTCCCCCGGGCGTCCGTTAGCGTAGTGCTTCCGCGGCGTCGAAGGAGATAAGGGTACGTTGAGCAATTCTGCCGACTCCCCCACCGAGCCTGCCCGCCGACCCGCCCTGCGACCGGTCAGGCTGCTGACGGCCGGGGTTTTCGCGCTCGCCGGGCTGATCTTCGTCACCAGCTTCAATACCGCCAAGGGCACCAATATCCGTACGGATGCCTCGCTGTTGAAGCTCTCCGATCTCATTGATCAGCGCAGTCACAAGAACAAGGAGCTGGGCGAGACGACGGCGGCCGTACGCGACGACGTCGACGCCCTCGCACAGCGCGGCGACAGCAGTACGCAGGCCGAGGACGCGAAGCTCAAGGCGCTGGAGGCGTCCGCCGGCACCCAGAAGCTCTCCGGCGCCGGCCTCACCGTCACGCTCGACGACGCCCCGCCGAACGCCACGGCCAACCCCGGCTACCCCGAGCCCCAGCCGAACGACCTGGTCATCCACCAGCAGGACCTCCAGGCGGTCGTCAACGCCCTGTGGCAGGGCGGCGCCAAGGGCATCAGGGTCATGGACCAGCGGCTGATCTCCACCAGCGCGGTGCGCTGTGTCGGGAACACCCTGATCCTCCAGGGCCGTGTCTACTCGCCGCCGTACAAGGTCACCGCGATCGGTGACCGCGACGAGCTCCAGCGTGCGCTCGCTGCCTCCACGGCGCTCCAGAACTACCAGCTGTACGTCAAGGCGTACGGCCTCGGCTGGAAAGTCGACGAACACGAGGCGATGACTCTTCCCGGCTACTCGGGCACAGTGGATCTCCACTACGCGAAGCCTGTGAGCTAACGCCTGGGGGAGTCGGTGTCGGTGCGAGCAGTCGTCAGGACCTTCAGCGAGCTGTGCGTCACCGTGGGCACCTTGATCGTGCTGTTCGTCGTGTACGTGATGTTCTGGACCGGGATCAAGGCTGCCGACGCGAGCGACGGGCAGATCCACAGCCTCCAGGGCACGTGGGCGCGCGGCTCGCTGCCCACCACCGCCCCCGGGACCGCCGCCCCCGAGGCCGCAGCCCCGCCGGCCCCCGAGGCGTACGAGCCGGGCAGGCCCTTCGCCGTGATGTACGTGCCGCGCCTCGGCAAGGACTGGGACTGGCCCGTCCTGGAGGGCACGCGGACGAGGACCCTCCAGAAGGGGCTCGGCCACTACGAGGGGACGGCGCGGCTCGGCGAGACGGGGAACTTCTCCGTCGCCGGTCATCGCCGTACGTACGGCGACCCCTTCAAGGACTTCCCCAGGCTGCGGCCCGGTGACGCGGTGGTGCTGACGGACGGGGCGACCTGGTTCACGTACCGCGTCGCCAACACGCCGTACCGGACCGTTCCGAGCGACATCGGTGTGATCGACGACGTTCCCCGGAAGGCCGGTCTCGACGGTCCCGGGCGTTATCTGACGCTGACCACGTGCGAGCCGGAGTGGGGCAGCAGTCACCGGTTGGTCGTGTGGGCGCACCTCGACGCCACCCAGCCCGTGGAGGAGGGGAAGCCGCGCGCTTTGAGCGGCTGACCCACGAGCGTGCGCTGTCGCCCTTTACTCTGGGTTTCGACCGAACGGAAGGGACAGCATGTACGGCTGGATCTGGCGGCATCTGCCGGGCAACGCATGGGTGCGGGCGCTGATCGCGCTCGTACTGATCCTCGCGGTCGTCTACGCACTGTTCCAGTACGTCTTCCCGTGGGCGGAGCCGCTGCTTCCGTTCAACGATGTGACGGTGGACGGGGGGTCGGGCCAGTGAGCGCGCGGATCCTGGTGGTCGACAACTACGACAGCTTCGTCTTCAACCTCGTCCAGTACCTCTACCAGCTCGGCGCCGAGTGCGAGGTGCTGCGCAACGACGAGGTGGAGCTGAGCCACGCCCAGGACGGCTTCGACGGCGTGCTGCTGTCGCCGGGCCCCGGCGCCCCCGAACAGGCGGGCGTGTGCGTCGACATGGTGCGGCACTGCGCCGCGACGGGTGTGCCGGTCTTCGGTGTCTGCCTGGGCATGCAGTCGATGGCGGTGGCGTACGGCGGTGTGGTGGGCCGGGCGCCCGAGCTGCTGCACGGCAAGACGTCTCCCGTGACGCACACGGGCGTCGGCGTCTTCGCCGGGCTGCCCTCGCCCTTCACGGCGACGCGCTACCACTCGCTGGCGGCCGAACCGCAGGCGCTGCCCGCCGAGCTGGAGGTGACCGCGCGGACGGCCGACGGGATCATCATGGGCCTGCGCCACCGGGATCTGCCGGTCGAGGGTGTGCAGTTCCACCCCGAGTCGGTACTGACCGAACACGGGCACCTGATGCTGGCCAACTGGCTGGCGCGGTGCGGCTATCCGGGGGCGGTGGAGCGGGCGGCCGGGCTCGCGCCGGGATGGGGTGTCCCCTGCTCGAACGAAGCTGAGAGCTCGGGGAAGGGCAAGGCCGCCGCGTGACGGCGCTCCGCCCCGACCACGACGCCGGCCGGGAGGCCTCGTACGAGCAGGGTGCGTACGAGGCGGCAGGCGCGTTCGAGGCGGCGGTGGAGCAGCTCGCGGATCCGCTGAACGATCCGCTGCCGGGTCAGGACCGGCCGGCTGCGGCGCCGGGTCAGCGTCCGGGTCCGGGTCCGGGCCCCGACGCCGGAGTGACCTCGCCGTGGTTCCGGCCGGCGACGGCGCCGCCCGCGCAGCCGGTGAATTCCGGGTACGAGCAGGAGTACGAGCCGTACCGGCAGCCCGTGCAGCCCTTGCGGCCCATGGAGCCTGTGCGGCCCGCGCAAGAAGCCGTACAAGAGGCCGTACAAGAGGCCGTACAAGAGGCCCAGCAGCCCCTCCAGCAGCCTCAGGGGCCGTACGGCTCCCAGGGTCGGCCCCAGGGCTGGTACGGCGGCCAGCAGCCCGCAGCGGCCCCCGAGCCGACGCCCGTACCCGCGGCCACATCGACATCCACATCGACACCTGCGCCGGCCCCCGCGCCGGCCCCCACTCCCGTCTTCGACGACGAGACCGTGGCCCTGCGGACGGACGACACCCGGCGCATGGCGGAAGCCGGGGCGGCACCGGTCACCGGTGGCCGCGCGGAGCGTCGCAGGGCGGCCAAGGGGAAGAGGGGCCGCGGCAGGGCCTCCGAGGGGAAGGCCGGGGGGAAGGCTGAGGTGAGCCCCGAGCCGCCGCGCTCCCGCGTTGAGGCCAGGCGCGCCGCCCGCGCCGCGAAGGACAGCCCGGCGGTCGTCGCCAGTCGCTTCTTCGGGGAGATGTTCATCTCGCTGGGCGTGCTGATGCTGCTGTTCGTCACGTACCAGCTGTGGTGGACGAATGTCCGCGCCGGTCTGTTCGCGGGCAAGGAGACGGACAAGATCCAGGAGGACTGGGCGAACGGCCGCAAGCCCGGGGCGTTCGAGCCCGGGCAGGGCTTCGCCATCATGCACATCCCCAAGCTGGACGTCGTCGTCCCGATCGCCGAGGGCATAGACAAGGCGAGGGTCCTCGACAACGGCATGGTGGGCCATTACGCGGAGGGCAAGCTCAAGACGGCGATGCCGTCGGACAAGCAGGGCAATTTCGCGGTCGCGGGGCACCGCAACACGCACGGCGAGCCGTTCCGGTACATCAACCAGTTGAAGCCGGGCGATCCGATCGTCGTCGAGACGCAGGACACGTACTACACGTACGAGATGGCGAGCATCCTGCAACAGACCTCGCCCTCGAACGTGAGCGTGATCGGGCCGGTGCCGCCGGGTTCCGGTTTCACCAGGCCCGGCAGGTACATCACGCTGACGACGTGCACGCCGGAATTCACGAGTACGTACCGAATGATCGTGTGGGGCAAGATGGTCGACGAACGGCCGCGCAGCAAGGGGCAGCCCGACGCGCTCGTCGGCTAGAGCGGGCAGGCCGGACGTATGAGACTCAGGACGGGGACGGGTGCGGTGGCAGCCAGGACGACCGAGCAGGACGAGCAGACCGGCACGCCCGTGCCCGCGTCGGCACCCGCGGCGCGGAGGAAGCGCGGACGTGTCGCGGGCGCGGTGAGCCTCTTCGGCGAGCTGCTGATCACGGCGGGCCTGATCCTCGGCCTGTTCGTCGTCTACTCGCTGTGGTGGACGAACGTGCTCGCCGACCGCGACGCGGACAAGCAGGGCAACGAGGTGCGCGACCGGTGGGCGGGCGGCTCCGGGGCCCTCGACACCAAGAACGGCATCGGCTTCCTGCACGTACCCGCGATGAAGAACGGCGAGGTACTGGTCAGGAAGGGCACCGACGCCAAGGATCTCAATCGTGGAGTCGCCGGGTACTACACGGATCCGGTCAAGTCGGCGCTGCCGCAGGACAAGCAGGGCAACTTCTCGCTGGCGGCACACCGGGACGGGCACGGCGCGAAGTTCCACAACATCGACAAGCTCAAGGACGGCGACGCGATCGTCTTCGAGACGAAGGACACCTGGTACGTCTACAAGGTGTACGCGAAGCTCCCTGAGACCTCGAAGTACAACGTGGACGTACTGAAGCCGGTCCCGAAGGAGTCGGGCAAGAAGAAGCCGGGCCGCTACATCACGCTGACGACGTGCACGCCGGTCTACACGTCGAAGCACCGGTACATCGTGTGGGGCGAGCTGGAGCGTACGGAAAAGGTCGACCGACACCGCACACCACCGGCGGAGCTGCGCTAGCGTGCCGGGCTGGTTCTAAGCTGCAGCTTGCATCTTAGAAAGTAGAGACAGGCTGTCTCTCTTTCGAGAGCGACGCGCTGTCACTCTCGACATGAACTGGGCCCGAAGCCGCAACTTGCCTTTGCGGCTTCGGGCCCTTCGTCGTCCCTACGGCTAACGCAGCACTTGCAGCACTGTGCCGGCGCTCCATGCCTCCAGCAGTCCGCGGTGTACGGCTGTGACGCCGTACTCCACCGCGATGGCGAGGGCCTCCTGCGAGAACGGGCAGGTGGCTACGTACAGGGCCACCTCCGCCTGGTGCTGAACCTTGGCGGCTCCGAGGAACTTCTGCATCTCACCGCTCCACACGGAGCGGTACGGCGCGAAGTTCTTGCACTGAACGACCAGCCGGCGCCCGTCAGCGGCGTACGCAGTGATGTCGGCGCCCCGGTCGCCGCGCCCGCCGTGGACCACGACCTCGGTGCAGCCGTCCCGGCGGAGCAGCCCTGCGACGTGCTGCTCGAACTCCCGCCAGTTCATGGCGTCCATGGCGGCCATGACTCCGGCCAAAGGCTGCCGCTCCTGTGCCCGCTCCAGCCGCACTAGTCGGACGTCGTGCTGGACGAGCTTCCGCTCGATGCGCTGCACATCTTCCCGGAGGGAGATGAGTTCCTGCCGCTGCTCGGCCGACGACTCGATGAGCGCGTTGAACATCGGAACAACAGCCTTGCCGAGGATATGGGTGATGCGTCGGTCGATGCGGTCGTCGAGGGGCTCGGGTGCTGTGGGGACAAAGTTATCCACAGGCTGGGTACGGGCGATGTATTCGGCGTCGAGGAGGTACGTACGCACCTGACGTGCGACTTCGCTGTCCCGGAGCAGCATGGCGACGTTGAGGACCGCTCGACGGCTGAAAACAGCGAGCGAAGCAGTTCGGGGGGAGACCTGACCGCGTTGCTTGAAGCAACTCAGTTCCGCACCTGTGAGGACGCGATAGCCGTTGGCTTCGACCTCCTCGCGGTGGTCGAAGACCACGGCACGGATGACGGTATCTGCGACTTCGAAATAGGCGGCGACCATGGCTGTCGTCACATGCAGACCGTCCGGCAGGAGCGACAGCGCCTTGACCCTGTCGAGTACTTCCGTCCGGGTGCTCACGCTTTCGCGCAGTGACTTCGACTCCAGAAGAACGGTCTCGTTGAGCACCTCTTACCCCTTTGCTCGCTGTCCTGACTGAGCTCCTTAAAGGAGCTCAGTGGTGACATGCTCAACGAGTCTGTACATATGAAGACACGCACGGTTTTCGCAGCTATGTGCGGTGCTGTTTTGTGTGCTCCGGAGCATGCAAGAAGGGCCGTGGACTTCGGATGAAGTCCACGGCCCTTCTGCGTGCTGTACGGAGCTAGTCGCGCTCGCCGCCGTTGCGGCCGAACGCGCCGCCGAAGAGGCCGCCGCCGTTGTTGCCGCCGCCGTCACCTCCGCCGTCACCGCCGCCGTCACCGCCGCCGCCACCCGCGGTGGTGAGGTTGACGGCCGTGCCCTTGGGGACCTGCTGGCCGACCGCGGGCTGGGTGAGGACGACGATGGCTTCGTCGTCCTGCGGCTCGGTGATCGTGCCGACGGTCAGGCCGGCGTCCTCGATCGCCTTGCGGGCGTCCTTGAGCTTCTGGCCGGTCACGGGCGGTACCGCGACCTGCTCCGGCTGGGCCGGGGCCTTCGCGACGGTCAGGGTGACGGTGCCGCCCTTGTCGGTCTGGCTGTTGCCCACGGGGTCCTGCTTGATGACCGTGTTCGGGGGCTGGGTCGACTCTTCCTCGACGCGGGACACCTGGAAGCCGAGGTCGGTGAGCTGCTTGCTGGCCGCCTCGAAGCTCTGGCCGACCACGGGCGGGACATCGGCCTTGGTGGACTTGGCGATGGAGAGGGTGATCGTCTCGCCCTTCTCCGCCTTCGTGCCGCCCTCGGGGTCCTGATTGATGACCGTGCCGGGCGTCTTCTCGGACTCGACCTGCTTGGTGTCGACCTTGAAGCCCTTGGACTCGAGGTTCTCGGTGGCCCGGTCCTTCGACTGGTCCATGACGTCGGGGACCTCGATCTTCGGAGCGCCCGTGGAGACGACGACCGTGACGACCGAGCCTTCCTCGACCTCCTGGCCGCCGTCCGGGGACTGGCTGCAGACCTTGCCCTTGGGCTGCTCCTCGCACTCCTTGCGCTCTGAGACCTTGACCGTGAGATCGGAATTCGTGCCCAGTTCCTTCGCCTTGGCGAGGGTCTCTCCGACCAGGACCGGCACCGTACGGTTGCCCTTGTCGCTGTCGGGGCCGAAGACCGCCTTGCCGATGAGGATCGCGCCGACGAGGACGAGGATGCCCGCGAGGACGAGCAGGATCGTCGAGGTGTTGCTCTTCTTCTGCTGCCTGCGGCGGTCCGGGCGGTCGTCATAGCCGTAGCCGCCGTCGTCCGGGTTGACCGGCGGCAGCATCGACGTCGGGGCGCCGCCTCCGTCGGCCGAGCGCATGGCCGTGGTGGGCTGGCCGTCTCCGTGGCCGCCGTAGCCGCCGTAACCGACCGAGCCGAGGGCGGCGGTGGCCGCTACGGGCTGGCCGTCGAGACAGGCCTCGATGTCGGCGCGCATCTCGTCGGCGGACTGGTAGCGGTAGTCGGGGTCCTTGACCAGTGCCTTCAGGACGATGGCGTCCATTTCGGGCGTGATCTCGGGGTCGAAGTTCGACGGGGGCTGCGGCTCTTCCCGTACGTGCTGGTAGGCGACAGCGACCGGGGAGTCGCCGATGAAGGGCGGCCGTACCGTCAGCAGCTCGTAGAGCAGGCAGCCGGTGGAGTAGAGGTCGGAGCGCGCGTCGACCTGCTCGCCCTTGGCCTGCTCCGGGGAGAGGTACTGGGCGGTGCCGATGACCGCGGCGGTCTGCGTCATCGTCATGCCGGAGTCGCCCATGGCGCGGGCGATGCCGAAGTCCATGACCTTGACCTGGCCGGTGCGCGTCAGCATGACGTTCGCCGGCTTGATGTCGCGGTGGACGATCTGGGCGCGGTGCGAGTACTCGAGCGCCTGGAGGATGCCCACGGTCATTTCGAGCGTGCGCTCGGGCAGCAGTTTGCGGCCGGAGTGCAGCAGCTCACGCAGGGTGGAGCCGTCAACGTACTCCATCACGATGTACGGGATGGAGACGTTGTCGACGTAGTCCTCGCCGGTGTCGTAGACCGCGACGATCGCCGGGTGGTTGAGCGAGGCGGCCGACTGGGCCTCGCGGCGGAACCGGGCCTGGAAGGACGGGTCGCGGGCGAGATCCACCCGCAGCGTCTTCACGGCGACGGTGCGGCCGAGCCGGGTGTCGTGCGCGATGTAGACCTCGGCCATGCCACCACGGCCGAGCACCGAGCCCAGCTCGTACCGGCCGCCGAGGCGACGCGGCTCTTCCATAGCTAATCCAGCCCTCTCCGTCTGTCCCGACCGCACCTGTGTGTGGTCCGGCGGTGTGCTGTCCGCGCATACGGTACCGGGCGGGCCGAACCTGGTCCGCCCGTGACTGCCCGCTGATACCCGACCGGTACCGCGACGTGGGCGTACGCGGCTGTCAGGTGACCGGCGTCACTTCTCCCTGTCGAGGACCGCCTGCATCACGTCCTTCGCGATGGGGGCCGCGAGACCGCCGCCGGAGATGTCCTCGCGGTTGGCGTTGTCGTCCTCGACGACGACGGCGACCGCGACCGGGGAGCCCTGCTCGGTCTTGGCGTACGAGATGAACCAGGCGTACGGCTTCTCACTGTTGTCGACGCCGTGCTGCGCGGTGCCGGTCTTGCCGCCGACGGTGACGCCTTGGATCTTGGCCCGGGTGCCGGTGCCCTCGTTGACGACCGTCTCCATCATTTCCTGGAGCTTCTGGGCGTTCTCGGGAGCGAGCGGGGTGCTCATCTCCTCGGGGCTCGTCTTTTCCAGGACGTCCAGGTTCGGGTCGGTGAGCCGGTCGATCATGTACGGCTTCATCAACTTGCCGTCGTTGGCGATGGCGGCGGTGACCATGGCCATCTGGAGCGGGGTGGCGGCGGTGTTGAACTGGCCGATGGAGGACAGGGCGGTCTGTGCCTTGTCCATGTCCTTGGAGAAGACGCTCGCGTTGGAGCGGACGGGCACGAACTGCTGCTCGTTGAAGCCGAACTTCTCCGCCGTCTCCAGCATCTTGTCGTTGCCGAGGTCGGCGCCGATCTTGCCGAAGACCGTGTTGCAGGACCACTGGAGAGCGACGCGCAGGGTGGCGTTCTCGCAGGGGTGGTTGCCGTCGTTCACCAGGTTCTTGGTGGAGAGCGGCAGCCTCCACGGCAGCGGCGACTCGGTCTTCGCGTCGATGTCGTCGTACCGGCCGTGCTCCAGGGCGGCGGCCGCGGTGACGACCTTGAAGGTCGAGCCGGGCGGGTAGGTCTCGCGCAGGGCCCGGTTCGTCGTCGGCTTGTCCGGGTCCTTCTCGTACTTCTGCCAGTTCTTCACGTCCTCGTCGGTGTTGCCGGCGACCTTCGAGGGGTCGTACGAGGGGGTGCTGGCCAGGGCGAGGATCGCGCCCGTCTTCGGGTCGATCGCGGCGACGGCGCCCTTGCGGCTGCCGAGGCCCTTGAAGGCAGCCTCCTGTGCCGCGCCGTTGAGGGTCGTGAGGACGTTGCCGCCCTGCTTCTTCTCACCGGTGAACAAGGAGAGGGTACGGTCGAAGAAAAGCCGGTCGTCGGTCCCGGTGAGGATGTCGTCCGCGATGGACTCGATCTGGTTGGAGCCCATCCGCTGTGACGTGAAGCCGGTGACCGGCGCCCACATCGGTCCGTCCTTGTAGGTCCGCTGGAACTTGAAGTCGCCGCTCTTGGATTCCTTGGACCCCGTGATGGCCTTGCCGTCGACGATGATGTCGCCACGCTTGTGGGCGTAGCGCTCGATCATCACGCGGCGGTTGTTCTCGTTCTTCGCGAGATCGTCGGCCTCGACGTACTGGATCCAGTTGACGCGTACGAGCAGGGCGAGGACTAGCAGGCCGCAGAAGATCGCGACCCGGCGCAGGGGCTTGTTCACGGGCGGACCACCTGGGTCATTTCGGCATCAGGGGAGGGTGCGGGTGCGGGTGCGGGCCGACGTGCCGTGTCGCTGATGCGCAGGAGGATGCCGATCAGCGCCCAGTTGGCGATGACGGAGGAACCGCCTGCCGCGATGAACGGCATAGTCATACCGGTCAGCGGAATGAGTCCCATGACACCGCCGGCGACGACGAAGACCTGGATGGCGAAGGCCCCGGAAAGGCCGATCGCGAGGAGCTTGCCGAAGGGGTCGCGCGCGGCGAGCGCCGTGCGTACGCCGCGCTCGATGACCAGGCCGTACAGGAGCAGCATCGCCATGAGGCCGGTGAGCCCCAGCTCTTCGCCGACTGTGGCGAGAATGAAGTCGGAGTTGGCGGCGAAGCCGATCAGGTCGGAGTCGCCCTGGCCGAGACCTGTGCCGAACATGCCGCCGGAGCCGAAGGCCATCAGTGACTTGGCGATCTGCTCACTGGCTGCCAGCTTGCCGTATCCGGCGAAGGGGTCGAGCCAGGCGTCGACGCGCTGCTGGACATGCGGTTCGAAGGTGGCGACACCGACCGCGCCGGCCGCAGACATCAGCAGGCCGAAGACGATCCAGCTCGTGCGCTCGGTGGCGACGTACAGCATCACGACGAACAGGCCGAAGAACAGCAGTGAGGTGCCGAGGTCGGTCTCGAAGACCAGGATCAGGATCGACAGCGCCCAGATGACGAGGATCGGTCCCAGGTCGCGGCCGCGTGGCAAATACATGCCCATGAAGCGGCGGCTGGCGAGCGCGAGCGCGTCGCGCTTGACCATCAGGTAGCCGGAGAAGAAGACCGCAATAATGATCTTGGCGAACTCGCCGGGCTGGAGGGTGCCGACGCCGGGAATGTTGATCCAGATCCTGGCGCCGTTCACGGGGGGGAAGAACATGGGCAGAACCAGCAGGATCAGTGCCACGACCATGGAGATGTAGGTGTAGCGCTGGAGGATGCGGTGGTCCTTGAGCAGTACGAGTACGCCCACGAGCAGGGCGACGCCCGCTGCCGCGAAGACCAGCTGCTTGGTGGCAGCGGGGGCGAAGGTGTCCAGCGCCTGGAACCGCTTCGACTGGTCGAGCCGCCAGATCAGTGCCAGACCGATCCCGTTGAGAACGGTCGCGAGAGGCAGCAGTAGCGGGTCGGCGTACGTGGCGAACCTGCGCACGGCGAGGTGCCCGGTGCCTGCGAGCAGGGTCAGGCCGAGGCCGTATCCGAGCATGCCGGAGGGCAGTTCGCCGTTGAGGGCGAGGCCGACGTTGCCGTACGCGAAGACCGCGATGACGACGGCGAAGACGAGTAGTAGGAGCTCGGTGTTGCGTCGGCTCGGCGCTTCGATCGCGCCGATGGTGGTCGTGTTGGTGACAACGCTCATGGTGGTAAGGCCCCCTACGGCTTTACGGCTTACCGCACTGCGAGACCAGCTTCTGCTCTTCCTCGGAGAGGCTGGGGCCAGGAGTGGGCGGAGCTGTAGCCGTCCAAATTTTCTGGGTCTTGGTGGTCTGGGTCGTGGCGCCGGAGCCAGTGGTTCCGCCCGCCTCGCCCTCGCCCGTGCGTGCGTCGTTTTCGCGCTCTGCCTTTTCGCGCTCTGCCTTTTCGCGGGCTTCGCGCTCTGCCGTACGGCGTTCCTCGTCCTTCTTGCAGGCGGAGGCCTGGGTGCCGAGTTCGGTGACCTTCTCGCGCGCGTCGGCGAGGCTGCCCTCGGTGATGGTGGCCTCGACCTGCTTGCGCTGGTAGGGCGGGAGGTACTTGAGTTCGATCTCGGGGTGGTCCTTCTCGACCTTCGAGAGGGAGACCCAGGCGAGGTCCTGGCTGATGCCCCGGTAGAGCGCGACGTGTTCGTCGTTGGCGCCGACGTAGTACTGGGTCTGGGTCCAGCGGTAGCCGCCGTACAGACCGCCGCCTACGACGGCGAGCGCGAGGAACAGGAAGAAGGATCTTTTGAGCCACTTGCGGCCGGCGCGTGGCTTGAGGAAGTCCTCGTCGCTGTACGTGCCGAAGGTGCCGCCGTGGGCACCTCCGTAGCCGCCGTTGTCACCGCTGCCGGGAGGGCCGAAGGCGCCTCCTGGTGCGGGCTGCTGGGGAAGGGGCCGGCCGAGGCCCGCCGCGCGGCCCGCGGGGGTCTGCATGGCGGCTGCATTGTCGGCGGCGGTCGCCTGGATCTGGTTCTCGGCGACCGCGCCGACGACGACCGGGGTGTCGTTGAGCTGCCCGGCCAGGGTGTCGTTGCCGTCGACGTCGAGGACGTCCGCGACGATGCAGGTGATGTTGTCGGGTCCGCCGCCGCGCAGGGCGAGCTGGATGAGCTCCTGCACGGTCTCCTGGGGGCCGTGGTAGCTGGCGAGCGTCTCCTCCATCGTCTGGTGGGAGACGACGCCGGACAGGCCGTCGGAGCAGATCAGGTAGCGGTCGCCGGCCCTGACCTCGCGGATGGACAGGTCGGGCTCGACGTGGTCGCCGCTGCCCAGCGCGCGCATCAGCAGGGAGCGCTGCGGGTGGGTGGTGGCCTCTTCCTCGGTGATGCGGCCCTCGTCGACGAGGCGCTGCACCCAGGTGTGGTCCTGGGTGATCTGCGTCAGTACGCCGTCACGCAGGAGGTACGCCCGTGAGTCGCCGACGTGTACGAGGCCGAGGCGCTGACCGGTCCACAGGAGGGCGGTGAGCGTGGTGCCCATGCCCTCGAGCTGGGGGTCCTCCTCGACCATCATGCGCAGCTGGTCGTTGGCGCTCTGCACGGCGGTGCCGAGCGAGGTCAGGATGTCCGAGCCGGGTACGTCGTCGTCGAGGGTGACCAGGGTCGAGATGACCTCGGAGCTGGCCACCTCACCGGCGGCCTGCCCCCCCATGCCGTCGGCGATGGCGAGAAGGCGTGGGCCGGCGTAACCGGAGTCCTCGTTGCCTTCCCGGATCATGCCTTTGTGCGATCCGGCGGCGAAGCGCAGTGACAGACTCATGCGCACCTCGCCCGTCGGCTCCGGGTACATCCGCACGGTGCCCACCCTCCGGTCGGGAGCCCGCGGTGATCCGTTGTGGGGACCGCCGCGGCTCGCTCGCTCCGCTCGCGCTCAATCATGACGTGGCACTACTTCCGCAGCTCGATGACGGTCTTGCCGATGCGGATCGGCGCGCCCAGCGGAATGGGGGTCGGGGTGGTGAGTCGGGTCCGGTCGAGATACGTGCCGTTGGTGGACCCGAGATCCTCGACGATCCACTGGCCGTCACGGTCCGGGTAGATCCTGGCATGACGGCTGGACGCGTAGTCGTCGTCCAGCACGATCGTCGAATCGTGCGCCCGCCCCAGCGTGACGGTCTGCCCCTGGAGGGCCACCGTCGTGCCGGTGAGTGTGCCTTCGGACACCACCAGTTTTGTGGGGGCGCCGCGGCGCTGGCGCTGCTGCGGCGGTGCCGCAGCTTGTTGCTGGCGTCCGGCCTGCTGCGGTCTGGCGTCGGCGGACGCGGTGCGGCGTGAGCCGCGCTGCGTGACCCGCGTACCGAACAGATCGCTGCGGATGACCTGGACGGCCACAATCACAAACAGCCACAGTACGGCCAGGAAACCTAGCCGCATGACCGTCAGGGTCAGCTCTGACATTGCCCCCGCTTCACCCTTCGGCTTGCCGATAAACGATGGTTGTGCTGCCCACGACGATCCGCGAGCCGTCGCGGAGCGTAGCGCGGGTGGTGTGCTGTCCGTCTACCACGATGCCGTTGGTAGACCCGAGATCCTGGATCGTCGGGGGCGTTCCGGTCCGGATCTCACAGTGCCGGCGCGATACGCCGGGGTCGTCGATCCGCACGTCTGCTTCGGTGCTGCGGCCCAGCACCAGCGTCGGGCGGGACATCTGATGGCGGGTGCCATTGATCTCGATCCAGCGCCGCGTCTGCGCGCCCGGCATCGGGCCGGGGCCCGGGCCGGCCGGTCTGCCGGATACGGCTGCCGGTCCGCCGGGCCTGGCGCCGGGCGGCGGGGCCGCGGGCATGGGGGGCGCTCCGGGGGCGGTCGACGGCGGGTAGCCGTAGCCGCCGCCGCGGGGGGCGGCGGGTGCGGGGGCGGGCCGGCCGGGGGCCGGGCTCTGCGGCGGGGCGGGCTGTGACGTACTCGATGCGAGGGTGCGGCTGCGTACGCGGTAGAGACCGGTGTCGAGGTCGTCGGCGTTCTCCAGGTGGACCTTGATGGGGCCCATGAAGGTGTAGCGCTGCTGCTTCGCGTAGTCGCGGACCAGGCCGGAGAGCTCGTCGCCGAGCTGGCCGGAGTACGGGCTGAGGCGTTCGTAGTCCGGGGTGGAGAGCTCGACGATGAAGTCGTTGGGGACGACGGTCCGCTCGCGGTTCCAGATGGTGGCGTTGTTGTCGCACTCGCGCTGGAGGGCGCCGGCGATCTCGACGGGCTGGACCTCGGACTTGAAGACCTTGGCGAAGGTGCCGTTGACCAGACCTTCGAGACGCTGCTCGAAACGCTTCAGGACTCCCATGGGGCACCTCCTCCGTCGTTGTCGTCCTGGTACTGCTTACTGATCGTATCCACGCGTCGGGAAATCGGCTGGTTCCCCTTGTCTGCACAGTGGATGAGTGTCACCTCTCACAGGGATCGTAGAGGTGGCCCACTGACAGTGTCCCGCACCCGGGGAGCACTCTGGAGGAGTGGGTGACGGGCGGCGGCGTTCCTTTGCCGTCGCCCTTTGTCCTTGCCCACCTCGTTCCCCTCCTCGGGTCCCCCTGAACAACGGGTGTGAATCCACCCTGGCCACCGTGCTAATCTTCTGCATGTCGTCAGGCGCTCGCATAAACCAGTGAGAGAATCGAACGGCACCACTCATGCGCGAGTGGCGGAACGGCAGACGCGCTGGCTTCAGGTGCCAGTGTCCTTAGGGACGTGGGGGTTCAAATCCCCCCTCGCGCACTTTTGAGAAACCGACGAAACGGGTCTCGGCAGGTGACGGAAGTCGCCCGCGGAGGCCCGTTTCGCGTTGTCCGGATCGAGTGGCGCGGAGGTCAGCCGCAGCAGGTGCTGCCCTGCTGCTTGGCCAGGGTGCCGGCGTCGGCCTTGACGACGTACACCTCCCAGGGTTCCCGGCCGGGTCCGTGGACCCAGACCTTGTCCTGGAGGGCGTAGCAGCAGGTGGTGTCCCTCTCCTGGGCCGTGGTCAGGCCCGCGTCGGACAGGCAGGTAGCGGCGGCGTCTACGGCTTCGGTGGTGTCGACCTCGACGCCGAGGTGGTCCATGCGGGTGTCCTCGCCGGCTTCGCCTTCGATGAGGACGAGCTTGAGCGGCGGCTGTGCGATGGCGAAGTTGGCGTAGCCGTCGCGGAGTTTGGCGGGCTCGGTGCCGAAGAGCTTGGTGTAGAAGGCGACGGACGCGGCGAGGTCGGGGACGCGGAGGGCGAGTTGTACGCGGGACATGGTGTGCCTCCTGTTGGGTGAGTGGGGTATGGGGCTCAGCAGCCGCCGGAAGTGGCCGGGGCCGCTGCGCCGATCTGGAGGGCGGACGGGGCGGCGCAGCAGCCGCCTCCTTCCTGGGGCCCGGCCGCACCGGGCTCGTCGAACAGGCCCGCGCCGCCGCAGACTCCGGTCTCCGGGAGTGTCAGTTCGACGCGCTCGGCGGCTTCCTGGTCGCCCGCGAGGGCGGCCGCGATGGAGCGGACCTGCTCGTAACCGGTCATGGCGAGGAACGTCGGCGCGCGGCCGTAGCTCTTCATGCCGACCAGGTAGATGCCCTGTTCGGGGTGGGACAGTTCCTTCACGCCGTGCGGGTAGACCGTGCCGCAGGAGTGCTGGTTGGGGTCGATCAGCGGGGCCAGTCGGGCCGGTGCCTGGAGGCGCTCGTCGAGGCTGAGGCGGAGCTCGGAGACGAAGGAGAGGTCGGGGCGGAGCCCGGTGAGGACGATGACCTCGTCGACCGGGTCGAGCCGGCGGCCGTCCTCCGCCACGAGGACCAGCTGGTCGCCGGACTTCTCGACGGCGCTGGTACGGAAGCCGGTGGCGGCGGAGGCGTACCCGTCGTCCACGGCCGCCTTGGCGGCAAGACCCAGCGCCCCGCGCGCCGGAAGCTGGTCGGCTTCGCCGCCTCCGAACGTGTCGCCGCCGATCCCGCGCCGCAGGATCCACACCGTGTGCGTCCCGTCCGTCTCCTTGGCGAGGCCGGCCAGGTAGGCGAGCGCGGTGAACGCGGAGGCGCCGGAGCCGATCACGGCCGTGCGCTTGCCGGCGTAACGGGCCCGTACGGCGGGGTCGTTGAGGTCGGGTACCCGGTAGGAGACGCGGTCGGCGGCCGCTCGCTCACCGAGGGCGGGCAGGCCGTCGCCGCCGATCGGGCCGGGTGTGGACCAGGTGCCGGAGGCGTCGATGACGGCGCGGGCGGTGAGCCGCTCCTCGGAGCCGTCGGTGTTCAGGACGTGGACGGTGAAGGGCTGCTGCTCGCGCTCGGCATCCACCACGCGGTCGCGGCCGAGGCGGGACACACCGGTGACGCGGGCACCGAAACGGACCTGGTCGCCCAGGACGTCGGCGAGCGGCTGGAGGTAGTCCGCGGCCCAGTCACCGCCCGAGGGGTACGTCGTACCGTCGGGCGCGGACCAGCCGGTCGGGGCGAGCAGCTTCTCGGCCGCCGGGTCGACGACCTCGGCCCAGGTGGAGAACAGCCGCACGTGGCTCCACTCGCGGACGGCGGTGCCCGCGCCCGCTCCGGCCTCCAGGACCAGAGGCTCGATGCCGCGCTCGACGAGGTGGGCGGCGGCGGCCAGGCCGATCGGGCCGGCGCCGATCACGACGACCGGAAGCTTCTGCTCGCTCATGACTGCTGTCTCCCTGTATTGATGTCTGTCTATGTGGCGAGCCTCCCACCTGTATAGACCGTTGTCAACATAGACACGTGTCGAAATCGACTGTCCGGTTCCGGACCGTGGAGGGGGGGATTGGTTCGACGCGTGTCAACATAGACGTATGTCGAACGCAAAGGTCCTGCCGCTGCTGGAGCCGGACATCGTGCCCTGCTGCCCGCCGCTGAACGAGCGCCCCCTCACGGCGGACGAAGCAGTACGCACCGCCGCGATGTTCAAGGCACTCAGCGATCCCGTTCGCTTGCGGCTCTTCTCGGCGGTCGCCTCGCACGAGGGCGGGGAGGCATGCGTGTGCGACATCTCCGACGTCGGCGTTTCCCAGCCCACCGTCAGCCATCACTTGAAGAAGCTGAAGGAAGCGGGGCTGCTCACGTCCGAGCGCCGGGGCACCTGGGTGTACTACCGCGTCGAGCCGTCCGTGCTGGCCGGGATGAGCAAGGTGCTGGGCCAGTACGCCGCCTGACGAGTTCAGCGGCCACTCACTTTTCGGGCCACGGCGGGCGGGCCGGGGGATTCCCGTGCGATCCGCGCACCGGGCGAGGCACTCTACGCAGGTGCCTTCACTTCCCCCTCAGCGCTCCACGGACAGTCCGCCGGCCGGACACATGATCGTGTGCGGTGACGACGCCTTGGCCCACCGGCTGGCCGCGGAGCTCCGCGACGTCTACCGGGAGCGGGTCGTGCTGGTCCGGCCCGGCGGCGGACCGGCGCTCGGCCCCCGGCTTGCCGTGCCGGGGCAGGGCCGGGCCTCCGCCCTCCTCGGGCGGGTGTCCGCCGCCATGACAGGAACACCACCCGGCCCCGAGGCGGCTGATCCCGCCACCGTGGAGGCCGACGAGCCCACCGAGGCGGTACTGGCGTCTGCGGGCGTGGCCCGGGCCGCCGCACTGGCGCTCGTCTACGACGACGACGAGACGAACATCCGGGCCGCGCTCGCGGCCCGCCGCCTCAACCCCGGCCTGCGCCTCGTCATCCGGCTCTACAACCGCAAGCTCGGCCAGCACCTGGAAGAACTCCTCGACCAGGCCGCCTTCGTGGCCCTGCCGGATCTGGACGCCGCCGCCCTCGACGCGTCCACCACCGTCCTGTCCGACGCCGACACCGCGGCGCCCGCCCTGGCCGCCACCGCCGTCGCGGGCACGAGCAAGGTCGTACACGCCGACGGGCTGCTGCTGCGCGCGGTGGAACGCACCCCGCCCGGACGCGGCGAAGTCGCCGATCCCGGCCTGTGCACCCTCGCCCTGCTCTCCGCCACCACCAACGACCCGGCCGGGGAGGAGGGTTCGGACAGCAGCGGCACGGCAGGGCCCCAACTGCTGCCCGATCCCCGCACCGTCACCGCCGCCACCGGACGCGGAACCATCGTCCTCGAAGCGGTGACCCACACCGGCCCGCCCCTGCCGGCCGGCCGTCTGGCCGGCCGGGGCGTCCCGCTCTCCGAGCTCTTCTCCCGCCGCCTGCGCTGGGCCGTCGCCGGCACCGGCCTTGCGGTCCTCGCCCTGGCGATCGCCGCCTGGCAGGTCACGGACGACGGCTTTCTGCGCGCCGCCTACATCACGCTTCTCGACCTCTTCTCCATCAACGACCCCGCCGTCGGCGAGTCCACGGCCCGCCAGGTGCTCCAGCTCCTGTCCGGACTGGTCGGTCTCGCACTCCTGCCGCTCCTCGTGGCCGGAGGGCTGGAGGCGCTGGGCACGTTCCGCAGCGCCGCCACCCTGCGCCGCCCGCCGCGCGGCCTGTCCGGCCACGTCGTCCTGCTCGGCCTCGGCAAGATCGGCACCCGGGTGCTGGCCCGGCTGCGCGACCTCGACATCCCCGTCGTGTGCGTGGAGGAGGACCCCGAGGCACGCGGTATCGCGCTGGCCCGCCGCCTGCGCGTGCCGACCGTGATCGGCGACGTCACGCAGGAGGGCGTCCTGGAAGCGGCGAAAATCCACCGCGCGCACGCCCTGCTCGCCCTGACGTCCTCCGACACCACCAACCTGGAGGCCGCCCTCTACGCCCGTACGGTCAAGGCGGACCTGCGCGTCGCGCTGCGGCTGTACGACGACGACTTCGCCACCGCCGTCTACCGCACCCTGCGCGCCGCCCACCCCGACGCGCTCACCCGCAGCCGCAGCGTCTCCCACCTGGCCGCCCCCGCCTTCGCCGGAGCGATGATGGGCCGCCAGATCCTCGGCGCCATACCGGTCGAACGCAAAGTGCTCGTCTTCGCCGCACTCGTGGTCGCCGGCTACCCGCAACTGGAGGGCCGTACCGTCGCGGAAACCTTCCGGCCCGGTGCCTGGCGCGTCCTCGCCCTGGACACCACCGCCCCCGCCGAGCGGCGCCCCGACCTGTCCACCCCGCACCCGGCCGACGGCGAACAGCACCCCACCGGCCTCGTCTGGGACCTCCACCCCGGCTACGTACTCCAGCCCCAGGACCGCGTCGTCCTGGCCGCCACCCGCCGGGGGCTGGCCGAACTGCTCGGCAGGCACCCGCAGCCGCGTACTGGTCGGGGAACGCCCGCACAGCGCTGAGCCGGGCCCTACACGGACGCCGGTACGGTGCGAACGCTCAGAGGTCAGAGCGGCTGGTCCGGCCAGTCCAGCAGCCGGGCGCCGACCACCGCCGTCTGCAGGGTGTAACGGTCGCCGGGGTCACCGGGGTCGGCGCCCGTCAGCAGGCGGATCCGCTCCAGCCGGTACGTCATCGCCCTGGCGCTCAGGGAGAGCCGGCGGGCGGCTTCGGCGGCCACGCACCCGGTGTGGAAGTACGCGTTGAGGGTGTCGATCAGCGGCTGCGCTCCGCCGCGGGCCTGCTGGAGCGGGCCGAGGACGCTGCGTACCAGGTCGGCCATCGCCTGCCGGTCGCGGGTGAGGACCGGGTAGACCAGGAGGTCCGCGGCGTGCAGCACCGGGGCCTCCAGGGGCAGGCGGGCGGCCAGGTCGAGGGCGTTGAGTGCCTCCTCGTAGGAGTGGACCACTCCGCCGACGCCCGGATGGGGGCGGCCGATGGCCACCTGGCCGCCGTCGGTCGCGGCGTACGCCTGCTTGGCGAAGAAGCCGAGGACATCGGCCTCGTCACCGGGCGCGATGCAGATGAGCCGGCCGTTCTTCGTGGTGAGCAGGATCCGGCGGTTCGCGAAACGGGCCGCCAGGGACGCCTCGATGCCGCGGGTGACCGCGTAGCCGTCTTCGTACGGCTCGGTGCCCTGGGCCACGGCGACCGCATGCGCGTGGGACAGCAACAGCCCGAAACGCTCGGCTCGTTCGGCCAGACGCCCGGCGTCGCTGCGCCCGTGGAGCAGGTCGTCGATGAACTCCCGCCGGGCGGCCTCCTGCTGGCGGATCGCGAGCCGCTGGGCCCGCTCATGGCCCTCGGCGAAGGCGTCCACGGCCTGTTCCACTGCCGCGAGGAGGTGGTCGGCGCCCGCGCCCCGCAGGCTCGCCCGTACGCCCTGGGCCGCGGACAGGTGGGCGCGCACCAGGAAGCGCAGTCCGAGGCCGGCCTCGGCGGCCCGCTCACCCTGCGCCCGCAGCGCCGCCCCCTCGTCCCGGGTCAGCCGCCTGCCGGTGGCGCAGGCACCGGCCAGTATCTGGGCGTACCCCTCCAGGTATGCCTCGGCCGTGTCCCGGTCCGCCATGTCCCTCCCCGTTCTGACACGCCGTCGACGCCTTCCTGACGCGTGGACGTCAAGGGTGCCACGCATGCGCGCAGCGGCGGCCACCGGCATTAAGGATGACGAAGTCCAGGCCGAGGCGGCGCAGGTGGTGACCGGCGGCGAGCCCGGACTGGCCGCCGCCGATCACCACCACGTCCACCGTTGCCGCCTACCGGGTGGTGGTGATGGCCGTGGGTGCGAACTTCTTCCGCCAGGCCAGGGACACGTACACGAGCGCGACCAGGACCGGGACCTCGATCAGCGGGCCGACGACGCCCGACAGGGCCTGGCCGGAGGTGACGCCGAAGGTGGCGATGGCGACCGCGATGGCGAGCTCGAAGTTGTTGCCGGCCGCGGTGAAGGCGAGGGTCGCGGTGCGGTCGTAGTTCAGGCCGATGACCTTGCCGAGGAGGAACGTGCCGAACCACATCAGGGCGAAGTATACGAGCAGCGGAAGCGCGATCCGCGCCACGTCCAGGGGCTGCGAGGTGATCGTTTTTCCCTGGAGGGCGAAGAGGATGACGATCGTGAAGAGCAGGCCGTACAGCGCCCAGGGGCCGATCTTCGGCAGGAAGGTGTTCTCGTACTTCTCCTGGCCCATCTGCCGCTCGCCGAAGCGGCGGGTCAGGAAGCCGGCGAGGAGGGGGATACCGAGGAAGATGACGACGTTGAGCGCGATCTTCCACATGGAGATGTCGAGGTGCTCGCCGTCGCCGAGGCCGAGCCAGCCGGGCAGCAGGTCGAGGTAGAGCCAGCCGAGCAGGCCGAACGCGATGACCTGGAAGACCGAGTTCAGGGCGACGAGGACGGCGGCGGCCTCACGGTCGCCGCAGGCCAGGTCGTTCCAGATGATGACCATGGCGATACAGCGCGCGAGGCCGACGATGATCAGGCCGGTGCGGTACTCGGGCAGGTCCGGCAGGAAGATCCAGGCCAGCGCGAACATGATCGCCGGGCCGGCGATCCAGTTGATGACGAGCGACGAGATCATGAGCTTCTTGTCGCCGGTGACCGCGTCGAGCTTGTCGTAGCGGACCTTCGCAAGCACCGGGTACATCATGATCAGCAGGCCGACGGCGATGGGCAGCGAGATGCCGCCGATCTCGACCTTCGCGAGGGCGTCGTTGAGGCCCGGGATCAGGCGGCCGAGCCCCAGCCCGAGTGCCATGGCAAGAAGAATCCACACGGCCAGAAAGCGGTCCAGTGTGGAGAGCTTCGCGACGACCGAGGCTTCTTCGGTGGACGCGGGTGCTTCGGTGCGGGTCACGGACAGGCCCTCTTGTTCTCGGCGGCGGTACGGGAGGCTTCGGCCAGCTCGGCGAACTGGTCCGCGAGCTGGGCGATGACGTCGGGCCGGAGCTTGTAGTAGGTGAACCGGCCGCACGGCTCGGTCTCCACCACCCCGGCCTCGCGCAGGACGCGCAGGTGGTTGGAGAGGTTCGTCTGCCTGGCGCCGGTCTCCTCGACCAGGTGCGTGGTGCAGAGGGTCTCGCGGGCGAGCAGGGTCACGATCCGGAGCCTGAGCGGATCGGCCAGCACCCGGATCAGTTCAGTGTCGACTGACGTCATCATGGGCTGATACTGTCACATCAGTGGCCGCTGACGCCACCGGGTGCTGATGTCACTTGCGCCTGATTCCGTCGTGAGACAAGAGAGACCCCTGATGTCCGAGAAGCCCTCTGTGCTGTTCGTCTGTGTCCACAACGCCGGCCGCTCCCAGATGGCCGCCGCCTGGCTCAGCCACCTGGCCGGAGACCGCGTCGAGGTCCGCTCGGCGGGATCCAGCCCCGGCGCCGCCGTAAACCCGGCCGCCGTCGAAGCGATGCGCGAGGTCGGCATCGACATCTCCGCCGAGACCCCGAAGATCCTCACGGTCGAGGCCGTGAAGGAGTCGGACGTCTGCATCACGATGGGCTGCGGCGACACCTGCCCCGTCTTCCCCGGCAAGCGCTACCTCGACTGGCAGCTGGAAGACCCGGCCGGGCAGGGCGTTGAGGCCGTACGCCCGATCCGCGACGAGATCAAGGCGCTCGTCGAGGGCCTGATCAAGGAGATCGCCCCCGAGCCCTCCGCGTAAGCGTCGGCACGGACGTACGGAACGTACGCCGACGCAGTAACGGCAGGTGGACCGGCCGCGTCATCGCCTGCCGGCGCGACAGTTAGGCTGGCGCGGCTGGGGCCTCATCGTCGACCACGATGAGGCCCGTTTCTGTTTCTGCTTGCGGTTTCTGCTTGCGGTCGGTTTCAGGGTGGGGGAGTTCGTGGTGGCCCGTAGGAAGGCCGCCGGTGTGGTGGCCGTGGTGTTCACGGCGCTGGCCGGTGCGCAGCAGGCGTTGCTGGTGGCGGGGTTCGGGGGGTGGCTGCCGGGGTGGCAGCCGTGGCCGTATCTGCTCGTCGCGGCGCCGGCCTGGCTCATATCCAGGCCACTGTGGGGGGAGCGAATACCCCCACAGTGGCTGCGGGGTCTGGACGTGTTGCGGCGGGTGCCTGCCTGGGCGTACGTCGTGGGGGTGCTGGCGGTGGCCGCCGGGGTGTGGGCGGTGCTGCAGGATTTCGAGCCGTACCTCGGTCATGAGGAAGCGGTGTACGCGAACAAGGCGCGCTTCTGGGTGGAGGGGACGCCGGACGCGGGGTGGGGCGTCTACCGGCCTGTCGGGCTCCCGGCGCTGGGGGCGCTCGCGCTGTGGCTGGGCGGCGACGCGGGTGGCGGGGTGGGCGTTGCCGACGGGGTGGGGGCCCTGCGTGCGGTGGCGCTCGTACTGGTGCTGGGGGCGCTGACGGTGACGTATTTCGTCGCGGCCGCCTGGACCTCGCGGCGGCGTGCGGTGGTCTTCGTGGTGGTGCTGCTGAGCGGGCTGGGGTTTTTGCGCAGGGTGCCGGAGTACCTCAATGACATCGGGGCGACCGGGCTGCTGCTGATCGTCGTCCTTCTGCTGGTGCGGGCGCAGGAGAAGGAGGGGTCACGGGCGCTGTGGGGGGTGCCCGCCGTGGCGCTGGCTGCCTTTTATCTCCGGTACGGCGTCGTGGGGAACCTGCTCGCCGTGGGGCTCGCGGCGGTCCTCGCGTACGGCCCGCGCGCGTGGATGGCCCAGGGGCGGCGGCTGGTGGGGGCGGCCGTGCTGCTGGTGACCGGGCTCGTACCGCACTTCTGACATGCCGTACGGGAGACGGGCTCGCCGCTCGGGATGATCCTCTCGGCGACTTCGCAGGCCAATCGCGCGTACCTGGGCGACGGGCTCGTCTACTACCTGGCGGTCTTTCCGTACCGGCTGGCGGGGGACCTCGGTGCGGTGGTGATGGCCGCGGGGCTGTGGGCGGTGGGGGCGGCGCTGCGGCGGGTCCTGGCGGGACGCGGCGGCCGTTGCGGGGAGCGGGCGGACGACCGGCGGCGGGTGTTCCTGGGAACGGCCGCTGTGCTGGTGTTCGTGGTCCTCGGCATGGCGACGGACGGGGAGCCGCGGTTCGTTTACCTGGCCGTGGTTCTGCTCACCGTGCTCGGTGTGGAGGCGGTGGCCGGGCTGGCGGGGGCGGCGTGGAGTGCGCCCGTGCTGGCCGCCGTGGCCGCGTTCGCCGGGCTCACGGTGCTCGGTACGGCGCAGGTGGTGGCCCACGGCGCGATGCCGGGGCCGACCCGGCTGGCGGGGTCGACGGTGCCGGTCGCGCGGGAGATCGGGGCGGCGGCGCAGGGGCGGCCGTGTCTGGTGGTGACGGGGTACGAGCCGGAGTTCGGCTGGTACTCCGGGTGCGATGCGGTGACGTACGCCCAGTACCGGAAGATGCGGGTTCCCGAGGGGATGCGGGTGAGCCTGGTCGTCTTCGAGCGGGGGCGGCTGCAGCCGGACGCGGCGGGGCTGGAGCGGCTGGCCGCGGGGCGGGAGAGCGACGTACGGACGATCAGGACGGACGGGCCCGTGGGGACGGCGACGGTCGTCACGCTGCGGTAGGGGGGGGCTCCTGTCCTGCCTCGGTGTGGCGCGGGAGTGGCCGTCGGGGTCTGAACCTCGGTTGTCCACAGGGGGAGACGGGTGTCGGCGGGCGGCGGTACGGTCGTGGGCAGTTGATGTTGGGGCGGGGGGAGGCGGCGCACCATGGCCGGGAACAAGACGGTGGGGTCCGAGGGGCGTATTCCGGTGGTGCCTGGCTTCGCCCGGTGCACGGCGGACGGCTCGCCCACGGAGTCGCCCAAGGACAAGGGCAAGGCGCTGCGGGCACGGGTACCCCGGATCTCGCACGACTCGCTGGTGCTCGCCGCGCAGCGGCCCGACGCGGTGCGGGCGGTCGAGGAGTCGAATCGCGGCCGGGTGCCGGAGCTGACCCCGATACGGGTCGGACGTATGGCCGCCTCCCCCTTCGCCTTCCTGCGGGGCTCGGCCGGGCTGATGGCGCACGACCTGGTGGGTACGCCGGTCACCGGAGTCGGCGCACAGATCTGCGGTGACGCGCATGCGGCGAACTTCGGCCTGTACGGCGATGCGAGGGGCCGTCTGGTCATCGACCTGAACGACTTCGACGAGACCGCCGTCGGCCCCTGGGAGTGGGACGTCAAGCGGCTCGCGGCGTCACTGGTGCTGGCCGGGCGTCAGACGGGGGCCGACGAGCAGATATGCCGGCAGGCGGCTTTCGACGCGGTCGGGGCGTACCGGCGCACGATGCGGCTGCTGGCCAGGATGCCGGTGCTGGACGCGTGGAACGCGATCGCCGACGAGGAGCTCGTCTCGCACACGGACGCGCGTGATCTGCTGGGCACGCTGGAGCGGGTCGCGGAGAAGGCCCGTAACAACACCAGCGCGCGCTTCGCCGCCCGCGCGACGGCCGAGGGCCCGGGCGGGACACGGCGCTTCGTGGACGCACCGCCGGTGCTGCGGCGGGTGCCGGACGGGGAGGCGGCCGCGGTCGCCTCGGCGCTGGGCGGGTATCTCAGGACGCTCCCCGAGGACCGGCTGCCGCTGCTCGCGCGGTACGCGATCCACGATGTGGCGTTCCGGGTGGTCGGCACCGGCAGCGTCGGTACCCGGTCGTACGTGGTGCTGCTGCTCGACCACCGGGGCGAGCCGCTGGTGCTCCAGGTGAAGGAGGCGCGTGCCTCCGCGCTGACGCCGTATCTGCCTCTCGCCGGCTTCGACGTGCCGGAGGCCGGGCACGAGGGGCGGCGGGTGGTGCTCGGGCAGAAGCGGATGCAGGTGGTCAGCGACAGTCTGCTGGGCTGGGCCGAAGTGGACGGGCGGCCGTTCCAGGTGCGCCAGTTCAGGAACCGTAAGGGCAGTGTGGATCCGGCGGCGCTGGAACCCGGTCAGCTGGACGACTACGGGAGGATGACCGGGGCGCTGCTGGCGCGGGCCCATGCGCACAGCGTCGACCCGCGGCTGGTCGCCGGGTACTGCGGGAAGAACGAGGAGTTCGACGAGGCGGTGGCGCGTTTCGCGGTGGTGTACGCGGACCGTACGGAAGCGGATCACGCGGATCTGGTGGCGGCGGTCAAGGGCGGGCGGACGGCCGCCGAGTCCGGGGTGTGACGAGGGGGCCGGGCGGGATCTGACCGCGGTCTGAGTGGAGGGGCTGAGCGGGGGTGTGAGCGGGGGTGCGAGCACGGGTGCCCCGGCCGCCCGTACGCTGGGCGGGTGACTCAGGAAGCTCCCGGGGAGCCGACGACCCGGAACGACGACGCGCAGGGCCCGCACGCGGCCGGGTACGAGGCCGCCGGTGGGCAGTCCGCCGGGCGGGAAACCGCCGGGCCTGCGGGCGGTGAGCAGACCGCCGGCAGGGACAAGGGTGCCGAAGGCACCGAAGGCACCGAAGGCGCAGCAGGCACCGAAGGCACCGAACAGGTCGCGGCTCGGGGGCGGACTCAGGACCAGCGCGAGGACGGGGTCCAGGACCAGGACCAGGGCCAGGATCAGGATCAGGATCAGGATCAGGATCAGGATCAGGGTCAGGCTTCTGAGCGGCCGGAGGCGCGGCTGGAGAGGGCCGTGCGCGCCGCCGAGCAGGCGCTGATCGAGTTCGAGATCGCGGTGGAGACCTTCCGGGTCGAGGTGGAGAACTTCTCCCGGCTCCATCACCAGAAGCTCGGTCCGATGTACGCGCGCCTCGACGAACTGGACGCCCAGATCGCGGAGGCCACGGCCGCCCGTACCGGCGATCCCGACGACCGGCGCAGGGCGGACGAGGCGCGAGCCAACGTCATGCCCATGCCCGGTGTCGAGGAGCTGTTTCACGACTGGATGGACTCGGACGGCCTTTCGCCCGAGGCGTCGGCGATGCTCACCGACCAGAGGGTGCAGCCTCCGAAGCGGGTCAGGCCGACCGAGGAGGCGCGCAAGCTCTACCGCGAGCTGGCCCGCAAGGCGCACCCGGACCTGGCGCAGGACGAAACGGAGCGGGGCCGCAGGGACGAGTTCATCACGCGGGTCAACGCCGCGTACGGGCGCGGCGATGTGGACCAGCTGCGCGCGCTCGCGGAGGAGTGGGCCGCGGGGCCGGTGCCCGAGGAGCAGCAGCCGGAGCGCGACGAGCTCTACGCCCGGCTGGAATGGCTCTCGCAGCGCAAGGAGCTGCTGTCCCTGATCGCCCGGGAGCTGGAGGACAGTGCCATCGGCTCGATGCTGCGGATGGCGCCCGAGGATCCCGACGGGCTGCTGGACGAGATCGCCGAGCAACTGCTCGCGCGGGTCTCCGAGCGTGAGGCGGATCTGGCGAAACTGGTGCAGTAGGTTGCCGGACGAGCCCCGCCGATGAGAACACTGTGTATGTACGTGTATGTACGAGAGAAGGCATGACCCATGAATTTCGCCCCCCTTCCTTCCGTCGACGCCGCGGCGGTGCCGGCCGACGGCTTCGTGCTGGATGTACGGGAGAACGACGAGTGGGCAGCCGGTCACGTCGAGGGCGCACTGCACATCCCGATGAGCGACTTCGTCGGCCGCTTCGGTGAGCTCACCGAAGCGGTGGAGGACGGTCGGCGGGTACATGTGATGTGCCGGGTCGGCGGCCGTTCCGCGCAGGTCACCCAGTACCTGGTGCAGCAGGGCGTGGACGCGGTGAACGTCGACGGCGGGATGCTCGCCTGGGACGGCGCCGGACGCCCGATGGTCACCGACAGCGGAAACGCCGCCTTCGTCCTGTGACCCGGCCGGGCCGGTTCAGCTGAGGGGATGGGCAGCCAGCAGGTCGCCCAGTGCCTCTTCATGAGCGGCGGCCGGGCCGAGTGAGAGCTCGATCTGCTTGGCCCACGCGTGGTAGCGGTGCAGGGGGTAGTCGGTGTCCGCGCCGAAGCCGCCGTGCAGATGCTGCGCGGTCTGGACGACGCGGCGTACGCCGTCGGACGCCCAGATCTTCGCCACCGCCACGTCACCCGTCACGGGCAGGGCGCCGTGCGATCCCAAGGCCAGCCGCCAGGCGGCCTGCCAGAGGGTGACTTCCATGGCGCGCAGGTCGATGTAGCGGTCGGCCGCCTGGACGGCCACGGCCTGGAAGGTGGCGACGGGGAAGCCGAACTGTTCGCGCTTGCCCGTGTAGTCGCTCGTCATGGCCAGCACGCGCTCGCCGAGCCCGAGAGCCAGTGCGCAGGTGCCGGTGGTGAGGAGATCGCGCAGCCACTCCCACCCGCCCTCGGCGTCGATCACCTGGTGGGCGGTGATCCGTACGGCATCGAGGCGGACCTCGGCGAAGCGCTCGCCGCTGGTGGACACCTGGTCGGCGAGAGTGACGCCCGCGTGGTCGCGGGGGACCAGGGCCAGAACGGCGCGGCCCGTGCCGGTGTGCGCGGGCACCGCGATACGGTCCGCGCTCTGCGCCCAGGGCACGCCCGTCTGGACCCCGTCGAGCAGCCAGGAATCGCCGTCCTGCTGCGCGGTGACAGCCAGCTCGGCCGGGTCATGGCCGGTACGGCCGTTGGCGCCGGCTGTCAGGACGAGCTCGCCACGGCCGACGCGGGGGAGGATTTCGGCGGCCAACTCCGCGCTGCCGTAGGCCTGTACGGCCATCGCGACCGCGCTGGTGTCCAGCAGCGGTACGCGGGCGAGCACCTTCGCCGCCTCGCGCAGTACGAGGCAGAGCGCGACGGGGTCGAGGCCCGCTCCGTCGTGTTCCGGCGCCAGGACCAGGCTCAGCAGATCGGATCCGGCAAGCCTGGCCCACAGTGGCCGGTCGAAGTCCTCGGCCACCGCGCCGGGGGTGAGTGCGGGACTCGGCACCTGATCGGGCGCGACGCCCGAGAAGACCGCCTTCGCCGCCTCGACGGCCGCCTGCTGCTCCTCGGTGAAGGTGAAGTCCACGTCCTTGTCCTCCCCATGCCCCGGATTCCGCACACACCCGACATCTGACGGAGCGTCAAGATAGAACACGTTCCTGAAAATGAACACAGCATGAGACAGAACTCAGCCGGAGCGGGACCTCAGCCGGAGCGGGATGCCTCAGCGATCGAAGTCCAGCTCCACTTCCGGCGTCGCCGGATGCGACTGGCAGGCCAGGACATAGCCCGCTTCGGTCTCCTCCGGCTCCAGCGCGTAGTTGCGGTCCATCCGCACCTCGCCGGAGACCAGGAAGGCCCGGCACGTCCCGCAGACCCCGCCCTTGCAGGCGTACGGCGCGTCCGCGCGGCTGCGCAGCACCGTCTCCAGCAGTGATTCGCCGTCCAGTACCGGCCAGTTGCCCGACCGGCCGTCGAGCGTGGCGGTGAGTGTGCTGTTGGTGGCCGCCGTAACCGGGCTGCTCGTGACCGTTCCCGTTCCGTCGTCGACGTGGAAGATCTCCTCGTGGATACGGTTCCTGGCCACGCCGAGGCCGCGCAGCGCCCGCTCCGCGCCCTGGACGAGACCGAAGGGCCCGCACAGGAACCAGCCGTCCACGTCCGCCACCGGCAGCAGCGCGGGCAGCAGCTCCGTCAGCCGCTCCTCGTCGAGGCGGCCCGACGGCAGACCCGCCTGCTGCTCTTCCCGGGAGAGAGCGGTGACCAGCTGGAACCGGTCCGGGTAACGGTCCTTGAGGTCGGCCACCTCCTCCAGGAACATCGTCGAAGCCGCCGTGCGGTCACTGCGCACCAGGCAGAAACTGGCGTCCGGCTCCCGCGCCAGCAGCGTCGCCGCCATCGACAGCACCGGCGTGATGCCGCTGCCGCCCACGATCGCGGCGAAGCGGCCCGGGCGCGGCTCCAGGATGAAGCGGCCGGTCGGCGCCATCGCCTCGACCGTGTCGCCGACGGCCAGTTCCTTGAGGGCGTACGACGAGAAATCGCCGCCGTCGACCAGCCGGATGCCCACCCGCAGCACCGGCTCCCGCGGCGCTTCGGTGGCCGGGGCGCAGATCGAGTACGTACGGCGGATCTCCTCACCGTCCACGACGCGGCGCAGTGCGATGTGCTGGCCTGGTGTGTGCCGGAAGGTCTCGCGGAGCTCTGGCGGCACGGCGAGGGTGACAGCCACGGAGTCGTCGGTGAGCCGCTCGACCTCGCGGACCCGGAGCGGATGGAACATCTATAGCTCCTTGAAGTGGTCGAACGGTTCGCGGCAGGAAACGCAGCGGCGCAGCGCCTTGCACGCGGTGGAGGAGAACCGGCTGAGCAGCTCGGTGTCCGTGGAGCCGCAGTGCGGGCAGCGCACCGACAGGGTGAGGGGCACGGGCCCGCCGTCGGTCGGCTGCGGGCGCGGCGGTGCTATGCCGAACTCCGCGAGCTTGCGGCGGCCCTCCGGGCTGATGTCGTCCGTCGACCAGGCGGGGGACAGGACCGTGCGGACCGAGACCTCCGGTATGCCGTGCTCGTGCAGCGCACGCTCGATGTCCGTGGACATCGCCTCGATCGCCGGGCAGCCGGTGTACGTCGGCGTCAGCTCGACCTCGACCCTGCCGGGCCCGAAGACGTGGACGGCGCGCAGGACGCCGAGCTCCTCCAGGGTGAGCACCGGCAGCTCGGGGTCGGGGACCGAGCCCGCGACCCGGCGCAGCTCGGCCTCCAGGAGCGTCTCGGTCACCATGTCGCCCCCGGGTGGCTGCGGTGCAGGTGCTGCATCTCGGCGATCATGCGCCCGAACGGTTCGGTGTGCAGCCCCTGGCGGCCCGCTCCCGCCGCCCAGGCGCCGCTCTGCGGCCCCTGGGGCACGGTCAGCGTCGCCCGCTCCAGCACAGCGCCGACCGATTCCCGCCAGCCGGCCTGCAGCTTCTGCCAGTCGACGTCGACGCCTTCGACGGGCTGGAACACCTCGCCCGTGAACCGCCACAGCGTGTCGCAGCCCCGCTGCATCCGCTCGTGACTCTCGGCCGTGCCGTCGCCGAGGCGCAGCGTCCAGTGCTCGGCGTGGTCCTGGTGGTACGCGACCTCCTTGACCGCCTTCGCCGCCAGCGGGGCGAACTCGCTGCCCCCGGCCGCCAGTTGCCCGTACAGCAGCCCCTGGTAGGTGGAGAAGTACAGCTGGCGGGCGATGGTCTGCGCGAAGTCGCCGTTCGGCTGCTCGACCAGCTGGAGATTGCGGAAGGCCCGCTCCTCACGGAGGTACGCCAGCTCGTCCTCGTCACCGACGAGGGAGAGCAGGACCCGCGCCTGCCCCAGCAGGTCCAGCGCGATGTTCGCGAGGGCCACTTCCTCTTCGAGCACGGGGGCGTGTCCCGCCCACTCCCCCAGCCGGTGCGAGAGCACCAGGGCGTCGTCGCCCAGGGCGAGGGCCGCGGATTCGAGTGCGGCGGTCACAGGTACTTGGTTCACAGGTGCCGCACCCCTTCCGGGATCTCGTAGAACGTCGGATGCCGGTAGGGCTTGTCAGCCGCCGGTTCGAAGAACGGGTCCTTCTCGTCGGGCGAGGAAGCGGTGATCGCCGACGACGGCACCACCCACAGCGAGACGCCCTCGGACCTGCGGGTGTAGAGGTCGCGGGCGTTGCGCAGGGCCATTTCGGCGTCCGGCGCGTGCAGGCTGCCGGCGTGGGTGTGGGACAGTCCGCGGCGTGAGCGCACGAAGACCTCCCACAGTGGCCAGTCGGAGTTCGTCATGCTGCTGCCTTCCCGTGCTTCGCGGCGTACGCGCTCGCCGCCTCCCGGACCCAGGCGCCCTCTTCGTGCGCCGTGCGCCGCTGCGAGATCCGCTGCTCGTTGCAGGGACCGTTGCCCTTCAGTACGTTCCAGAACTCGTCCCAGTCGATCGCGCCGAAGTCGTACTGCCCGCGCTCCTCGTTCCACCGCAGGTCCGGGTCGGGGAGGGTGAGCCCGAGCGCCTCCGCCTGCGGGACGGCGATGTCGACGAAGCGCTGGCGCAGCTCGTCGTTGGAGTGGCGCTTGATCTTCCAGGCCATGGACTGCGCCGAATGGGCCGACTCGTCGTCCGGCGGGCCGAACATCATCAGGGACGGCCACCACCACCGGTCCACCGCGTCCTGCGCCATGGCGTGCTGCTCGGGCGTCCCCTTGCTGAGGTGGAGCAGGAGCTCGTACCCCTGCCGCTGGTGGAAGGACTCCTCCTTGCAGATGCGGACCATCGCGCGGGCGTACGGGCCGTAGGAGCAGCGGCACAGCGGCACTTGGTTGGTGATCGCGGCGCCGTCCACCAGCCAGCCGATCGCGCCGACGTCGGCCCAGGTCAGGGTGGGGTAGTTGAAGATCGACGAGTACTTCTGGCGGCCGGAGTGGAGCTTGTCGAGGAGCTCTTCGCGGCCGGTGCCCAGGGTCTCGGCGGCGCTGTAGAGGTAGAGGCCGTGCCCGGCCTCGTCCTGCACCTTGGCCATCAGGATCGCTTTGCGGCGCAGTGAGGGGGCGCGGGTGATCCAGTTGGCCTCGGGCTGCATGCCGATGATTTCCGAGTGGGCGTGCTGGGCCATCTGGCGGACCAGCGAGGCCCGGTAGGCGTCGGGCATCCAGTCCCGCGGCTCGATGCGCTCGTCCGCCGCCACCGCGGCGTCGAACGCCGCTTCGTACGCGGCCGCCCGCTCCGCTTCTCCGGCCTGCGCCTCAGCCGTCGTACGGTGCGCAGCTGCTGTAGCCATCCGAGCCCCCTGCCGTCCCTGCCGGCTTCTTCCCCGCCGGCGTCCCGACCGACCGATCGTTCGGTTCGATGACTTCAATGGTGAGTCGACGGCCCGTAGGGTGTCAACCCTGTGGATAACTGTGGGGGACCGACGGTGATCGGGGCGGGATGGATTCGTACGACGACAGGGGCGTGAGCGCCGGGCGGGAAGGGGCTTCCGTTCCGGGTGGCACAGAGGCCCCGGACGCCCCGGACGCCCCTCGCGCCCCAGGCATATCCGGTGGCGGTATCGCGGCTCTGTCTCTGCCGTACCAGGCCGTGGCAGCCCTGGCGCTCGCCGTCGTCGGCGTCATCGCCTGCGTGCACCTCGGGATGGTCTTCTTGCACGTCGCACCGTCCAACACCCTCACCAAGCAGAACGGCGAGGCGATCGACGACTGGGTCTACCCGGAATTCGAGCAGAACTGGAAGCTCTTCGCTCCCAATCCGCTCCAGCAGAACATCGCCGTACAGGTGCGGGCGCAGGTCCGAACGGCCGACGGGCAGTGGAAGACCACCGACTGGATCGACCTCTCCGCCCAGGACGGCGAGGCGATCCGCGGCAATCTGCTGCCGAGCCACACCGTCCAGAACGCGCTGCGGCGCGCCTGGGACTTCTACACCGCCTCGCACGACAACGCGAACAAGCCGAACGGCATGCGCGGCGCCCTCTCCGAGCGTTACGTCCGCCGCACCGTCATGCTGCGGCTCGCCCGGCAGGACCTGGGGGGCGAGGTCGAGCGGATACAGGTCAGGTCGGAGACCAGGTGGGTGAAGGCGCCGTCGTGGAGCGAGGAGAAGACGAACGGCCGGCCGGCCCATCGGGTGCTTCCGTGGTGGCCGGTGACCGATGCGGACCTGCCGGAAGGTGCGCGGCGCGCGTCGGAGGCGGCCCGGTGAACTCGTCCGTCCGTACTCCTGCCGCCCCCGGGGCAGCCGCCGCCCGTAAGCTCGCGCGCGCCGTTCAGCGCGTCACCTCCACCGCCCTCGGGCCGTACCAGAGCGCCGTCGTGCGGATCGGGTTCTCGCTGACCTGGCTGCTCTTCCTGCTCTGCGAATACCCGCACCGCCATGAGCTGTACGGGCCGGACGGGCCGTGGAGCTGGGACATGGCCCAGAAGCTGATAGCGAACAATCACGCTTTCACCGCGCTGATGTGGTCGCAGAGCCCGGTCTGGTTCGAGGTCGTCTACGGGCTCGCGATCGTGTCGGCGGCGCTGCTGATGCTGGGCTGGCGTACGCGGACCATGTCCGTCCTCTTCATGATCGGCGTGCTGTCGCTGCAGAACCGCAGCATCTTCATGGGCGACGGCGGCGACAACGTCATCCACCTCATGGCGATCTACCTGGTGCTGACGCGGTGCGGGCAGGTGTGGTCGCTGGACGCGCGGCGCGGTGCCCGTCGCGCCGACCGGGTGGGACCCGTCCTGTGGGGCACGCTGGGCGCGTGCCTCGCCGCGCTCACGTTCACGGGCGAGCTTGGCGAGGGCTGGCTGCTGATCTTCTGGGGTCTGCTGGTCGTTCACGCCCTGTGGTGGGCGGCCGGCCGCTACGCGCCCGGGCATCCGCGCGTTCTCCTCGACGTCATCGCCAACCTCCTCCACAACGCCGGTCTCTTCGTGATCATGGCGGAAGTCTGTCTCGTCTACGCGACCGCCGGCTGGTACAAGATCCAGGGCTCGCGCTGGCAGGACGGCACCGCGCTCTACTACCCGCTGCACCTGGACTACTTCTCGCCCTGGCCGGGGCTTTCCGGGCTGCTTGCCTCCAGCGGCGTGATCGTGATGCTGCTGACGTACGGGACGGTGGCAGTGCAGGTCGCCTTCCCCTTCACGCTCTTCAACCGGCGGGTCAAGAACGTCCTGCTCGCCGTCATGATCGCCGAGCATGCGGCGATCGCTGTACTGCTCGGGCTGCCCTTCTTCTCGCTGGCGATGATCGCCGCCGACGCGGTCTTCCTGCCGACCGGCTTTCTGCGGCGCGCCGGCCGGTGGGCGGCGCGGGGGCGGGCCCGGGTGCTGGGGCGCCAGGATGATGCGGATGCGGATGCGGCGCCGCGAAAGCAACCCCGGCAGCAGGAGCAGGTCTGTACGCTCGTCGAGTGAAGGCGAGGCGTCCGGCCTGGTCACGGGCTCCCCGTAGGCTGAGTCCATGACTGAGGACGTGGCCGGGGCTGTGGTGCGGCAGTGGCGTGAGGCAGAGCCGAACGCCGTTCTGCTCGACGGTTTCCATGCCCTGAAGCACGCGCTCCGCTTCGGCGCGGAGGTGCGACTGACGGTCGCGAGCGACCGGCAGGCCGTGCTGGCGCTCGCGCGGGAGCTGGCCGACGACCTGTCGGGTGTGCTCGCTGAGTCCGTTGTCGAAATCCCGGCGCGCGCCTTGCGTGAGCTGGTTCCGCGGGTTCACACGACGGCGGTGGCCGCACTGGCGGTCCGGCGCGACGCCGCAGCGAACGCGCAAACGCTGTCCCGGCTGCCTCGGCGCTCCCCGATCGTCGTGCTGGACAACCCCCGTAATCTCGGCAACGTCGGAGCGGTCGTCCGGCTGGCTGCCGGTTTCGGCGCCACGGGCGTCGTCACGACCGGCGACATGGACCCGTGGCACCCCAACGTCGTGCGTGCCGGCGCGGGGCTCCACTACGCCACGGCTGTCGAGCGCAGGAGCCTCGACGAGCTGCCGCCGGGCCCGCTGTACGTACTGGACCCGGAGGGCGAGGACATCCGGTCCGTCGAAGTCCCCGACGACGCGCTCATAGCGTTCGGCTCCGAGCGGCACGGGATCTCACCGGAGCTGCGCAGCCGGGCGACCAGGCTGGTGGCGCTTCCCATGAGACCGCAGGTGTCCAGCTACAACCTGGCGACCAGTGTGGCCATGACGCTGTTCCACTGGGGCGGGCCGCCCGCCGTCGCCCCTGCTTGAGCGGACGACAGCGGGCGTGGGACGGCGGAAAGCCGGCCGGTTACGCCTGCCTGCGGACCTCCACCACCCGGAAGCGGTTGGCTACGAAGGCCGCGTCGCACAGGGCGGCGTTGGCCGCCGGGTTGCCGCCCGAGCCGTGGAAGTCCGAGAACGCCGCGGTCTGGTTGACGTAGACCCCGCCCGTCAGGTTCAGCGAAAGCTGCGCCGACTCCTCCAGGCAGACCTCCTCGATGGCGGCCTCCGTCACCTGCGAGGTCGTGTACGCGCCCACCGTCATCGCGCCCTTCTCCCGCACCGTGCGGCGCAGCAGTTCCAGGCCGTCCTCGGTGGAGTCGACAGCGACCGCGAAGGAGACCGGGCCGAAGCACTCGGACATGTACGCCGCTTCCGCGTCCGGCTTGGCGCCGTCGAGCTTGACCATGACCGGCGTACGGACCACCGCCTGCGGGAAGTCCGGGTTCGTGATCTCCCGTGAGGGCAGCGCGACTTCGCCCAGTCCCGCAGCCGCTTCGAGGCGGGCCTTCACGTCGGGATTGACCAGCGCGCCCAGCAGCGCGTTCGCGCGGGCGTCGTCGCCCAGCAGGCCGGCGACCGAGGCCGCGAGGTCGGACACCACCTCGTCGTAGGTCTTCGCGCCCGCGTCCGTCCTGATCCCGTCCCTGGGGATCAGGAGGTTCTGCGGAGTGGTGCACATCTGGCCGCTGTAGAGGGAGAGGGAGAACGCCAGGTTGGACAGCATTCCCTTGTAGTCGTCCGTGGAGTCGATGACGACCGTGTTGACGCCGGCCTTCTCCGTGTAGACCTGCGCCTGGCGGGCGTTCGTCTCCAGCCACTCGCCGAACGAGGTGGACCCCGTGTAGTCGATGATCCGGATTTCGGGGCGGGTCGCGAGGGTCTTCGCGATGCCCTCGCCGGGGGCCTCGGCGGCCAGGGCCACCAGGTTCGGGTCGAAGCCGGCTTCGGTGAGGACCTCGCGGGCGATCCGGACCGTGAGGGCCAGCGGGAGGACCGCTCGGGGGTGCGGCTTGACCAGGACCGGGTTTCCGGTGGCCAGGGAGGCGAAGAGGCCCGGGTAGCCGTTCCAGGTGGGGAAGGTGTTGCAGCCGATCAGCAGCGCGATGCCGCGCGGGACCGCGGTGAAGGACTTCCTCAGGTTGAGCGGGTCGCGCTTGCCCTGCGGCTTGGACCACTCGGCCGCGCCGGGGGTGCGGACCTGCTCGGCGTACGCGTACGTCACGGCCTCCAGGCCGCGGTCCTGCGCGTGCGGGCCGCCCGCCTGGAACGCCATCATGAAGGCCTGGCCGCTGGTGTGCATGACCGCGTGCGCGAGTTCGTGCGTACGGGCGCTGATGCGCGACAGGATTTCGAGGCAGACCAGGGCGCGGTTCTCGGGGCCGGCCTCGCGCCAGGCGCCCATGCCCGCGCGCATCGCCGGCAGCAGGACGTCGATGTCGGCGTGCGGGTATTCGATGCCCAGTTCCGGCCCGTACGGCGACACCTCGGCGCCCGTCCAGCCGTCGGTGCCGGGCTGGTCGAGTTCGAAGCGCGTGCCGTGCAGCGCCTGGAAGGCCGCGAGGCCTTCGGCGGCGCTCAGGCTGCCGTTCTCGCCGTACGCCTTGGGGTGCTCGGGGTGCGGGGACCAGTACGCCCGCGTGCGGATCGCGTCGAGCGCCTGGTCGAGCGTCGTCCGGTGCTTCTCGGACAGCTGGGAAGTGGTGAGTTCGGCGGCCACGGCGGACCAACTCCTCGTCGAGCTGGGCAGGGACAGGCGGACACGAGATACAGTAACCGAACGATCGGTCGGGACAAGAGGGCCCGGTAAAACCTGTGGATAACTCATACGGGAGGATCGGGGTCATGACAGCTATCGATCGAGCCCGCACCGTCGCCGTCGTCGGCACCGGCACCATGGGGCAGGGCATCGCCCAGGTCGCCCTCGTGGCCGGTCACCCGGTGCGTCTCTACGACGCGGGCCCCGGACGCGCACGGGAGGCCGCCGAGGCCGTCGGCGCCCGCCTGGAGCGGCTCGTCGAGAAGGGCAGGCTCGACCGGGGGGACGCGGACAGCGCCCGCGCCCGGCTGCACACCGCCGACGACCTCACCGAGCTCGCCGACGCCGCGATCGTCGTCGAGGCGATCGTCGAGCACCTGCCGGTCAAGCAGCAGCTCTTCACGGCGCTCGAAGCGATCGTCGCCGACGACTGCCTCCTCGCCACCAACACCTCCTCCCTCTCCGTCACGGCCATCGCGGGCCCCCTGAAGAACCCCGGCCGCTTCGTGGGGATGCACTTCTTCAACCCCGCGCCGCTCCTTCCTCTCGTCGAGATCGTCAGCGGCTTCGCGACCGACGAGACGAGCGCCACGCGCGCGTGGGCGACGGCGGCCGCCTGGGGCAAGACCCCGGTCCGCTGCGCCGACACCCCCGGTTTCATCGTCAACCGCATCGCCCGCCCCTTCTACGCCGAGGCCTTCGCGGTGTACGAGGAGCAGGGCGCGGACCCGGCCACGATCGACGCCGTACTGCGTGAGTCGGGCGGCTTCAAAATGGGCCCCTTCGAGCTGACCGACCTGATCGGACAGGACGTCAACGAAGCTGTCACCCGGTCCGTCTGGGAGTCGTTCTTCCAGAGCCCCAAATTCGTCCCCTCCCTCGCCCAGCGCCGCCTCGTCGAGTCGGGCCGCCTCGGCCGCAAGTCGGGCCACGGATGGTTCCCGTACGGCGCCGAAGAGGCGGCGAAGCCCGCCCCCCGGACCGCCGGGCCCGAGGAGGCTCCCACAGCCGTCACCGTCGTCGGGGACCTCGGCCATGCCGGCGTCCTCGTCGCGATGATGGAGGAGGCGGGCATCGCCGTGGAGCGGGTCGAGGCGGGCGGCCCGTACATCGAGCTGCCGGGCGAAGGGCAGCTCGTGCCGGCCGACGGACGGACCTCCGTCGAGTACGCGGACGTCGTCTACTTCGACCTCGCCCTCGACTACCGCGGCGCCACCCGTATCGCCCTGTCCGCCTCCGAGGACACGTCCGCGCGGGCGGTCGCCGAGGCCACCGGCCTCTTCCAGAGGCTCGGCAAGGACGTCAGCGTCATCGGCGACGTCCCCGGCATGATCGTCGCCCGTACGGTCGCCATGCTCGCCGACCTGGCGGCGGACGCCGTCGCGCGGGGCGTCGCGTCGCCCGAGGACATCGACACGGCGATGCGTCTTGGGGTCAACTACCCCCTGGGACCCGTCGAATGGAGCAGCGCGCTCGGCCAGGACTGGGCGTACGACCTGCTGAAGAACCTGCACGAGTGCTGCCCCACCGGGCGCTACGCCC
The DNA here is from genome assembly GCF_018614005.1 of Streptomyces sp. ISL-99. NCBI lineage: Bacteria > Bacillati > Actinomycetota > Actinomycetes > Kitasatosporales > Streptomycetaceae > Streptomyces > Streptomyces sp. ISL-99. Next base: position 88,015 of record NZ_JAGGPC010000004.1, on the reverse strand, counting down.
CGTCCCTGGCGCTCCACCGGCAGGCGTTCGCCGCCAAGGAGGAGGGCGCCTGATGACCACCGCCAAGCGCGACACGTACACCCCCGAGACGCTTCTGACCGTCGCCGTCCGGGTCTTCAACGAGCGCGGCTACGACGGCACGTCCATGGAGCACCTCTCCAAGGCCGCCGGCATCTCGAAGTCCTCGATCTACCACCACGTCGCGGGCAAGGAGGAGCTGCTGCGGCGCGCGGTCAGCCGCGCCCTCGACGGGCTCTTCGGGATCCTCGACGAGCCGGGGGCGTCGCGCGGGCGGGCGATCGAGCGGGTCGAGTACGTCACCCGGCGCACCGTGGAGGTGCTGATGGCCGAGCTGCCGTACGTCACGCTGCTCCTTCGCGTGCGCGGCAACACGAAGGCCGAGCGCTGGGCCCTGGAGCGGCGCCGCGAGTTCGACCAGCGGGTCGCCGATCTGATGAAGGCGGCGGCGGCCGACGGCGATCTGCGCACCGATGTGGACATACGCATGGCGACGCGCCTGCTCTTCGGCATGATCAATTCGCTGGTGGAGTGGTACCGCCCGCAGGCGGCCGAAGGCGGTGGCGGAGTGGACGGGGAGCAGCTCGCGGAGACCGTGGTGCGGCTGGCCTTCGACGGGCTGCGGACCAGCCGCTGAGTCTGCTCACAACTCCTGCGGCGGCTGGGGCGGTTGTGGCGAGGCGGCCGAGTCGAGGTCTGTCTCCTCGAAGACCAGGAGGGTGCGGGTGCTGAGCACCTCCGGTATCGACTGGATCTTCGTCAGTACGAGCTCGCGCAGCGCCCTGTTGTCCGCCGTGTGGACGAGCAGCAGTACGTCGAAATCGCCGCTCACCAGCGCGATGTGCGCGGCGCCGGGCAGTTCCTGAAGCCGTTCGCGGACCGTGCGCCAGGAGTTCTGCACGATCTTGAGCGTGATGTACGCCGAGGCTCCCTGCCCCGCTCGTTCGTGGTCCACGCGCGCGCTGAAGCCGCGGATCACGCCGTCGTCGATGAGGCGGTTGATGCGCGCGTAGGCGTTGGCGCGCGACACGTGCACGCGCTCGGCGACGGACCGTATCGACGCGCGGCCGTCCGTTTGGAGCATCCGCAGGATGTCGCGGTCGATGGCGTCCAGCTGGCGTGCGGGCGGGCCCGCTCCCGCGTCGGCCATTTGTTCAGCTGCCATGTCCCCCCGCCTCCCTCTCATGGACGACCTGCCTCTATCCCAGGCCGTGCGGAACCGTTTGTCCACAGGCTGGAGGTGCCTGTAGCCAAATTGCATCCACGACCGAACAATCGGTAGGTGAGGCACACCACATTGCTGTGCCCTCTCACCGCTCCCACGAGGAGGTGCACGCGATGAAGAAGAGCACCATGACGGTCCGGCCTGCCGAACCGGTCCAGGATCTGCCCGGTGCCGCCGCCTACAGGCCGACCCCTCCCCCGGCCTGGAAGCCCCGCACTGACCCCGCCCCGCTGCTCCCGGACAGCGAGCCGCACCGCGTGCTCGGCACCGACGCCGCGGACCGGCTCGACGCCGGGCTGATGCGGCGGCTGTACGCGGAGCTGGTCCGCGGCCGCAGGTACAACGCGCAGGCGACCGCCCTCACCAAGCAGGGCCGCCTCGCCGTCTATCCCTCCAGCACCGGCCAGGAGGCCTGCGAGGTCGCGGCCGCGCTCGTCCTGGAGGAGCGGGACTGGCTCTTCCCCAGTTACCGGGACACCCTCGCCGCCGTGGTGCGCGGACTGGACCCCGTACAGGCGCTGACGCTGCTGCGGGGCGACTGGCACACCGGATACGACCCGCGCGAGCACCGCATCGCGCCGCTGTGCACCCCGCTCGCGACGCAGTTGCCGCACGCGGTGGGCCTGGCGCACGCCGCGCGGCTCAAGGGCGACGACGTGGTCGCGCTCGCCATGGTCGGCGACGGCGGAACCAGCGAGGGCGACTTCCACGAGGCGCTGAACTTCGCCGCCGTCTGGCGGGCACCGGTCGTCTTCCTCGTGCAGAACAACGGCTTCGCGATCTCCGTGCCGCTCGCCAAGCAGACCGCCGCCCCGTCACTGGCCCACAAGGCCGTCGGGTACGGAATGCCGGGCCGCCTCGTCGACGGCAACGACGTCGCCGCCGTGCACGAGGTGCTGGCCGAGGCAGTGGAGCGCGCCCGCCGCGGTGGCGGTCCGACGCTGGTCGAGGCGGTCACGTACCGCATCGAGGCCCACACGAACGCCGACGACGCGACCCGCTACCGGGGTGACGCCGAGGTCGAGGCATGGCGTGCCCACGACCCGGTCCAGCTGCTCGAGCGGGAACTCACGGAGCGCGGAATGCTTGACCAGGACGCCGTACGGGAGGCCCGCGAGGCCGCCGAGACCATGGCCGCGGAACTGCGCGAGCGCATGAACGCGGACCCGGTGCTCGACCCCATGGATCTCTTCGCGCACGTGTACGCCGAGAAGACCGCGCAACTGCGGGAGCAGGAGGCCCTGCTACGGGCCGAGCTCGATGCGGAGGACGAGCGATGACGACGGCAGCGACGACCGAGGCCGACGTGAAGCCCGCCAAGCCCGCGACGATGGCGCAGGCGCTGGGGCGGGCGTTGCGTGACGCGATGGCCGAGGACCCGTCCGTCCATGTGATGGGCGAGGACGTCGGCGCGCTCGGCGGGGTCTTCCGGGTCACCGACGGGCTTGTGAAGGAGTTCGGCGAGGACCGGGTCACGGACACGCCGCTCGCCGAGGCGGGCATCCTGGGAACGGCCGTGGGCATGGCGATGTACGGGCTGCGGCCTGTCGTCGAGATGCAGTTCGACGCGTTCGCCTATCCGGCGTTCGAGCAGCTCATCAGTCATGTCGCACGGATGCGCAACCGGACGCGCGGCGCGATGCCGATGCCGATGGTGATCCGCGTGCCGTACGGCGGCGGGATCGGCGGCGTCGAGCACCACAGCGACTCGTCCGAGGCGTACTACATGGCGACTCCGGGGCTCCATGTCGTGACGCCGGCGACGGTCGAGGACGCGTACGGGCTGATGCGGGCGGCGATCGCGTCCGACGACCCCGTGGTCTTCCTGGAGCCGAAGCGGCTCTACTGGTCGAAGGCGGCGTGGTCGCCCGAGGCGCCCACCGCCGTCGAGCCGATCGGGCGTGCGGTCGTACGCCGCTCCGGGCGCAGCGCGACGCTGATCACGTACGGGCCGTCCCTGCCGGTGTGCATGGAGGCGGCGGAGGCGGCCGAGGCGGAGGGCTGGGACCTCGAAGTCGTCGATCTGCGCTCGCTCGTGCCCTTCGACGACGAGACGGTGGCGGCTTCGGTACGGCGTACCGGCCGGGCGGTCGTCGTCCACGAGTCCACCGGCTTCGGCGGGACCGGCGCGGAGATCGCCGCCCGGGTGACGGAGCGGTGCTTCCACCATCTGGAGGCGCCGGTGCTGCGGGTCGCCGGGTTCGACATTCCGTATCCGCCGCCGATGCTGGAGCGGCACCATCTGCCGGGCGTGGACCGGGTGCTCGACGCGGTCGCGCGGCTCCAGTGGGAGGCGGGCATCTGATGCCACAGGTCCTGGAATTCAAGCTGCCCGACCTCGGCGAGGGGCTGACCGAGGCGGAGATCGTGCGCTGGCTGGTGGAGGTGGGCGATGTGGTCGCCGTCGACCAGCCGGTGGTCGAGGTCGAGACGGCCAAGGCGATGGTGGAGGTGCCGTGCCCGTACGGGGGCGTGGTGACCGCCCGTTTCGGTGAGGAGGGGACCGAACTGCCGGTCGGCTCGCCGTTGCTGACGGTCGCGGTGGGGGCGGCGGCGCCTTCCGGGGGCCCGGATTCCCGGGCTCCCTCGGCCTCTTCCGCTTCCTCGGCTTCCTCCACTTCCCTTGCTTCCCCTGCTTCCGCTGAGGCGGAGTCATCGGGGAATGTGCTGGTGGGATACGGCACGGGGGCGGCTGTCGCCCGGCGGCGGCGTATCCGGCCGGTCGCGGCGGCCGGGTCTGCGGCGGTGGCCGACACAGCTGTTGTGACGGTGGAGACCGACGGTCCTGTGCCGGTGATCTCTCCGCTGGTCCGGCGGCTGGCGCGCGAGAACGGGCTGGACCTGCGGGCGCTGAAGGGCTCCGGGCCCGACGGTCTGATCCTGCGGTCCGACGTGGAGGGCGCGATTCGTGGGGCGAAGGAGGTGCCTGTGCAGGCACCGGCGCCGGCGGTCGCTGCCGTTGGTGAACGCGTTCCGCTGCGCGGGATGCGCGGTGCCGTCGCCGACAAGCTGTCGCGCAGCCGGCACGAGATTCCGGACGCCACCTGCTGGGTGGACGCGGACGCGACCGAGCTCATGGCGGCCCGTACGTCGATGAACCAGGCGGGCGGGCCACCGGTGTCGGTGCTGGCGCTCCTCGCCCGGATCTGTACGGCGGCCCTCGCCCGCTTCCCGGAGCTCAACTCCACGGTGGACATGGCCTCCCGCGAGATCGTGCGCCTCCCCGGCGTGAACCTCGGGTTCGCGGCGCAGACGGAGCGGGGGCTGATGGTCCCCGTCGTACGGGATGCGCATGCCCGCAATGTGGACGAACTGAGCGCGGAGTTCGCCCGGCTGACGGAGTCGGCCAGGGCGGGGTCGCTGACACCGGCGGAGCTGACCGGTGGCACGTTCACCCTGAACAACTACGGGGTCTTCGGAGTCGACGGATCCACGCCGATCATCAATCACCCGGAGGCAGCGATGCTCGGGGTCGGGCGGATCGTTCCCAAGCCGTGGGTGCATGAGGGCGAGTTGGCGGTGCGCAAGGTTGTGCAGTTGTCGCTGACGTTCGACCACCGGGTCTGTGACGGGGGGACGGCGGGCGGGTTCCTGCGCTACGTGGCGGACTGCGTGGAGCACCCGACCCTGCTGCTGCGCACGCTGTAGCCCGCTGCGCGGAGCCCTTTCCCCACCCCGCCCCAGGCCCCCGTCCTCAAAACGCTGGCCGGGCTGATTGCCGCAGAGGTGCTACCGGGGCTCCGCCCCCGGACCCCCGCCCTGCCCGGCACCACCAGCCCCTCCGGCCTTCGAGGGCCGGGTTCTGCGGCCCTGGCCGCCGAAACCGGCCCGCCTCGCGGCGACCATTCAGCCCGTCCGGCGTTTGAGGGCACGCCCGCAGGGCGTCCGGGGGCCGGGGGCTTGCCCTCACGTGGCGGAGCCGCAATGTCACGGCCGGGAAGGGGCGGGGTGGGGGGAGAACAGACCCGCCCCGCATACTCGGGGCATGACCGCGACCGCGTACGACGCCATCGTGTTGGCCGGAGGGGCCGCCAAGCGGCTCGGTGGGGTGGACAAGCCCGGTGTGCGCGTGGGCGGGCGGACGCTCCTCGACCGGGTGCTGGGCGTGTGCCGCGGGGCCGGGACGACCGTCGTCGTCGGTGGGCGGCGGGCGACCGTGCGGGCCGTCGAGTGGGCGCGGGAGGAACCGGCCGGGGGCGGGCCGCTGGCCGCGCTCGACGCCGGGGTGCGGCGTACCACGGCTGAGAGCCTGCTCGTACTCTCCGCCGACCTGCCCTTCATCCAGCGCGCCACTGTTCAGCGGCTGCTCGACGCCCTGGAGAGCGGTGGGAGTGAAGTGGCATTGCTAGTGGACGCGGGCGGCCGGGACCAGCCGCTCGTCGCCGCCTACCGCGCCGAACCGCTGCGCCGTGAACTGGCGCTCCTCGCCACCGAGCACGGCGGCCTCTCCGGGCTGCCGCTCCGGCTGCTCACGCACGAACTCGACCTGACGCGCGTCGCCGCCGGGCCGCTCGACTCCTTCGACTGCGACACCTGGGAAGACATTGCCGCAGCCCGGTCCAGGATCAGGGAGCATGGGCACGTGCTGGATGAATGGATGACCGCAGTCAAGGACGAACTCGGCATTGAGCTCGATGTCGACATCAACGTCCTGCTCGACCTCGCCCGCGACGCCGCGCACGGTGTCGCCAGGCCCGCCGCCCCGCTCACCACCTTCCTGGTCGGTTACGCGGCGGCGAAGGCGGGCGGGAACGGTCCGGAAGCCGTCGCCGAAGCGGCCCGCAAGGCCGCCGCCCTCGCCGCCCGTTGGGCCGCTGAGGCAGAGGAAGAGGCCAAGGGAGAGGCCTCGGGTCACGGCGCGGAAGACGGCACGGGGTGAGCCAGGAGGATCGCGAGGTCGACGAGGCGCTCGCTCTCGTCAGCCGGGCGCCGCAGGCGGCACCGGATCCTGGTGCGGAGCCGGGCCAGGACTCCGGTCGGCGCGCCACCCCGTCCGCGCCCCCGTCCCGTACCGGCGCCACGCCCTGGAGTGAGGCCCGCGCCCTGGCCGGACGGGTCGGCGGCGCAGCCGCGCCCCGCGCGCGGCGGGTGACGCTCGCGCAGGCCCTCGGGCAGGTCCTCGCCGAGCCCCTGGACGCCCTGACCGACCTGCCGTCCTTCGACAGCTCCGCCATGGACGGCTGGGCGGTCGCGGGGCCCGGGCCGTGGTGGAGCGTCGAGGAAGGCGGTCAGGTGCTGGCCGGGCACGCCGCAGCCGGACCGCTCCCCGACGGTGCGGCCGTACGCATCGCCACCGGCGCCCGTGTCCCGCCCGACGCCACCGCTGTGATCCGCAGCGAGCACGCCCGGCTGGACGAGGCCAGGGGGCGGCTGTACGCACGCCATGAGGTCGTCCAGGGGCAGGACATCCGCCCGCGCGGCCAGGAGTGCCGTACCGGCGATCAGTTGCTGCCCGTCGGCGCGCTCGTGACCCCCGCCGTCCTCGGGCTCGCCGCGGCCGCCGGTTATGACGGGCTGTCCGTCGTTCCCCGGCCGCGCGTCGAAGTGTTCGTACTGGGCGACGAGTTGCTGAGCGAGGGCCTGCCGCACGACGGGATGGTCCGGGACGCCCTCGGGCCCCTCCTCGCCCCCTGGTTGCGCGCTCTCGGCGCCGAAGTGCTGGGCACCCGCCACCTCGGCGACGACGCCGACGCGCTCCACCGGGCCGTCACCGCCTCCGAGGCCGACCTCGTCGTCACCACGGGCGGTACGGCCGCCGGCCCCGTCGACCACGTCCACCCGATACTGCGCAAGGCGGGCGCCGAGCTGCTGGTCGACGGTGTCGCGGTGCGGCCGGGCCACCCGATGCTGCTGGCGCGCCTCGGCGGGGGCGCCGAGGGCCGGTTCCTGGTGGGCCTGCCCGGCAATCCGCTCGCCGCCGTGTCGGGGCTGCTGACCCTCGCCGAGCCGTTGCTCCGTGCCCGTGCCCAGCGGCCACCCCTCGCGCCGTACGTCACGCCCGTACGGGACGATGTGAACGGCCATCCGCACGACACCCGCCTCGTTCCCGTCGTTCACCGCGCAGGGGGCAGGGACGCAGACGGGGCGGAGCAGGCCGTGCCGCTGCACTACAACGGCCCGGCGATGCTCCGCGGCATCGCCGCCGCCGACGGACTGGCCGTCGTCCCGCCCGGCGGTGCGCGGGCCGGCCAGGAACTGGAAATCCTCGACCTGCCCTGGACAGAAGGACGTTTCACGTGAAACTTCCCGGCCACGATGCGATGGCCAGGCACGCCGACGAGCATCTCGTCACCGCTCGGATCAGGCTGCCACGCCGTATCGTCGACCGCCCGCTGCGGCAGGTCGGCAAGCGGCTGCTGATGGCGCTGGGGGTCCTGGTGCTGACGGTCTTCATCGTCTACGTCGACCGCGCCGGCTACCACGACAACGCCGACGACAGCATCGACTTCCTCGACGCCGTCTACTACTCCACCGTGACCCTCTCCACGACGGGTTACGGCGACATCGTGCCGCACAGCGACAGCGCCAGGCTCATCAATGTGCTGCTGGTGACGCCGCTGCGCGTGCTCTTTCTGATCATCCTGGTCGGCACCACTCTCGAAGTCCTCACGGAGAGGACCCGGGAGGAGTGGCGGCTGAACCGCTGGAGGGCCCAGTTGCGCGACCACACCGTCATTGTCGGGTTCGGCACCAAGGGCCGTTCCGCGATCCAGACCCTGGCCGCCACGGGGCTCAGGAAAGAGCAGATCGTGGTCGTCGACCCGAGTGCCAAGGTCATCGAAGCGGCCAATGCCGACGGGTTCACGGGCGTCCTCGGCGACGCGACCCGCAGCGATGTACTGCTGCGCGCCGAAGTCCAGCGGGCGCGCCAGATCGTCATCTCGACCCAGCGCGACGACACGGCGGTCCTGGTCACGCTCACCGCGCGCCAGCTCAACCGGGGCGCGAAGATCGTCGCCGCGGTCCGCGAGGAGGAGAACGCGCCGCTGCTGCGCCAGTCGGGCGCCGACGCCGTCATCACCAGCGCCAGCGCGGCCGGCCGTCTCCTCGGCCTTTCCGTGCTCAGCCCGAGTGCCGGCACGGTGATGGAGGACCTGATCCAGCAGGGCAGCGGCCTCGATCTCATCGAACGGCCGGTGATAAAGGCCGAGGTGGGGCGGAACGTACGGGAGACCGAAGACCTCGTGGTCAGCGTCCTGCGCGGCCACCGGCTGCTCGGTTACGACGACCCCGAGGCCAGCCCGCTCCAGCTGACGGACCGGGTGATCACCATCGTGCGCGCCTCGCCCGGTGCCACGAGCGCGGGGGAAATGCGGGTGACGGCGCCGGAGTGACGGAGCGACGGAGGCCCGCAGATCCGGAGACCGGAGTGACGGAGAGCCGGCCTGACCGGGGAGCCGGAGTGGTTCCTACCGGTTCGGAGTAGCCTCGCGGCCATGTATGCGATCACGATCCCTGAACCCGGTGGCCCCGAGGCGCTCGTATGGGCGCAGGTCCCCGATCCCGTACCCGGCGAGGGCGAGGTCCTCGTCGAGGTCGTCGCGAGCGCCGTCAACCGCGCCGACCTGCTGCAACGCCAGGGCTTCTACGACCCGCCGCCCGGCTCGTCGCCGTACCCCGGCCTCGAATGTTCCGGGCGGATCGCCGCCCTGGGGCCCGGTGTCTCGGGCTGGTCGGTCGGCGACGAGGTGTGCGCGCTGCTGACCGGCGGCGGGTACGCCGAGAAGGTGGTCGTACCGGCGGGGCAACTGCTGCCGGTGCCCGGCGGCGTGGACCTCGTTACGGCGGCTTCCCTGCCCGAGACGACCTCGACGGTCTGGTCGAACGTCTTCATGATCGCCCACCTGCGGCCGGGCGAGACGCTGCTGCTGCACGGCGGCGCGAGCGGCATCGGCACGATGGCGATCCAGCTCGCCAAGGCGGTCGGCGCGCGGGTCGCGGTCACCGCGGGCAGTCCGCAGAAGCTGGCACGGTGCGCGGAGCTGGGCGCCGACATCCTCATCGACTACCGCGAGCAGGACTTCGTACAGGAGCTCCGCAAAGCCACCGACGGGGCCGGCGCGGACGTCATCCTCGACATCATCGGCGCCAAGTACCTGGACCGGAATGTGAAGGCGCTCGCCGTCAACGGCCGCCTCGCGATCATCGGGATGCAGGGCGGTGTGAAGGGCGAGATCAACCTGAGCGCGCTGATGAAGAAGCGCGCCGCGATCACGGCGACGACGCTGCGGGCGCGTCCGCTGGGTGAGAAGGCGGCGATCGTCTCCGCCGTACGGGAGCACGTCTGGCCGCTGATCAGTACCGGCCGTGTGCGCCCGGTCGTGGACCGCGTCGTGCCGATGGCCGAGGCGGCGGAGGCCCACCGGGCGCTGGAGGCGGGCGACCATGTCGGCAAGATCCTGCTGACGACGGGCTGAGCGGCCGGGTTGCCGGGAAAGCACGCGTGAGACACGCGTGAGAGAGGCCCGCACCGCCGTCATGGCAGTGCGGGCCTCCGGTCACCCCTGACAAAAGCTCAGAGGTGCGAGATCAGAGGTACGGGCCCGAGCGCACCGGCCCGTGGCCGTCCTCCTGGCCGTCGTCCTCGTGGCTCGCGCCCGGCGGAAGCGCGCGCCGCATCTGCTCCAACTGCGCCCGCGCTGCCATCTGCTGGGCGAAGAGTGCCGTCTGGATGCCGTGGAAGAGGCCTTCGAGCCACCCGACCAACTGGGCCTGCGCGATGCGTAGTTCCGCCTCGGACGGAATCGCCTCGTCCGTGAACGGCAGGGAGAGCCGCTCCAACTCCTCGACGAGCTCGGGCGCGAGGCCGTCTTCGAGTTCCTTGACCGAGCTGGCGTGGATGTCCTTCAGCCGTACCCGGCTCGCCTCGTCGAGAGGAGCCGCCCGTACTTCCTCCAGGAGTTGCTTGATCATGCTGCCGATGCGCATGACCTTTGCGGGCTGTTCGACCATGTCTGTCACTGGCACCTCGCGCGACTCGTCGTCCGCGCCGCCGAGAGCCATTCCGTCCTGTCCTACGACCAGGACATGGGGGCTCTCCTGCGACCGTTCACTCCTCGGCATCTCCATGAAGCCATTCTCTCGTACACCCGCCTCACCACACGGTGTGCCCCCGTACAGGGGTGATCCACCCTGTACGGGGGCACGGGAAGCAACCGCGTGTGTCAGCCCGCCGCGCGCCGCGCCACCGCGGTGCGGGATCTGGTGACGAGTGCGGCGAGGAGCGCCGCGCCCACGGGTACGGCGACGAGCAGCGCCGCGAGGGTTTCCCAGGGGACGACGATCGGGACGTACGGCGCCTCGTTGACGCCACCCATACCGGCGTCCAGGGCCTCCTCGTACCACTTGAGCTGCTGGCGTTCCTCGGTCAGCCGCAGCCCGATCGCGGGCAGTACGCCCGCCGCCGAGCCGAGCGCCACGCCCATCGCGGCGACCACCCCGCACTGGAAACCGCTCAGCGTCCTGCGCACCCGCGGGGGCGCGCCGACCGCGGCGAGGGTCTTGAGGTCGGGCTCGGCGTCGGTCTGGGCGAGGCCCGTGGCGATGCCTGCCGCGCCGATGGTGACGAGTCCGGCGAAGATGGCCAGGGCCAGCAGTACGACGCTGTTGTCGCCGGTGTAACCCTTCTCGACATACAGCCCGCCGTCGGTGCCCAGCGCGTCGAGTGCCGCTTCGAGCTTCTGCTGCTGCGTGCTGCTCGGCAGCTCGTCGGTCGAGAAGTACGCGCCGACCGGTGCGGTGATGAGCCCGGCGGCCTGTGCCGCCGGAGCGGGCAGGATGACCTTGACTCCGTACGCCGTGGCGGACCGCGGGGCCTGATGGACGGGGAAGGACTTGATCTCGCCGGGGGCGTCCTTGCCCTTCTGCGCCATCAGGTCGGCCTGGTCGGTGTCGGTGATCAGCTTGATGCCGACCTGGCCCTTCTCGACGTTGCGCCGGTCGAAGGAGACCGCCTTGCCGCTCTTGAGGGCGCTGAAGGCGGCCGGGTCGTCGACCGCGAGGACCGACAGCAGCTTCTCGTCGGCTACGAGGACGTCGTACTCGGCGTACTGCCCGTTCTCCTCACAGCGCCAGTCCTTCGACAGCTTGCGGCGCTCGGCCGTCGTGAGCTCCTTCGAGCCGGGAGTGCCCTCCGCCCACAGGACGCAGCGGTTGTCCTTGGGCGTGAAGATCTCGTACCGTCCGCAGCCCTTGGCGTCGCTGTACGGCGCGCAGCCGGCGTTGCCGACGACGATCCGGTCGACGTCGGCGCGTACGTCGACGGGGAAGTGCTTCTGGACGGCCGCGCGGATGGCCGGCACGTCTCGGCCGCCGCCCTCGGCGTTCAGCACGGTCACCACGCCGTGCGGGAGCCGCGCCTCGTACGCGGCGCGCTGCTGGACGTCGTCGCTGGCGGTGTACGTCGCCACCGCGACGGTGCCCGCGACGGCGGCCAGCACGGCGGCGACGGCGGGGGCCGTACGGCCCCGGTTGCGCACGGCGTCGCGCAGGGCGAGGCGCGGGGACAGCGGCAGCCACCCGCCGAGCCTGCCGAAGAGGCCGACCAGGGCGGGGGTGAGCGCGACGATGCCCAGCTCGGCGAGGGCGCTGCCGCCCGCGACGACGGCGACGTTGTCGGTGGCGGTGGCGCCGTACAGGGTGATGGTGATGCCCAGGCCGGCCGCGATCAGGCCGATGACGGGCAGGACGCGGCTGGAGCGGCGTACCCCGCGGCGGCCGGTCAGCGAGGCCAGTACGGACTGCCGGGACGAGGTGATGGCCGGGACGATCGCGGCGAGCAGGCCGGTGAGGACGGCGAGCAGGCCGATGCCGAGCAGCTCCAGCGGGCGGACATCGAAGCTGCCGAACCGCTGACCCATGTAGTCCTCGAGCAGCGGCCGCAGCGCGAAAGTGAGGAGCAGGCCGAGGACGGTGCCGACGACCGCCGCGGCGACGCCGATGACCAGACCGCCGGAGAGCACGATGGCGCGGATGTGGCGGCGGTCGCCGCCGTTCGCGCCGACGAGGCCGAGCTGGCGTGCGGAGCGCCGGGCGCCGACAGCGAACGCGGGACCGGCCAGCAGGCAGATCTCCAGCATGGCGAGGCCGACGACGGTGGCGACGACGGCGAGCGCCGCGGCCTCGGACGCCGCGCTCTGCTGATAGTTGGACCAGCCGTCCTTCTGGTACAGCGGCACCTCGGAGTCGGCGGGCGGGTTGAGGGCTACGGCCCGCGAAATGACCGTAACGCCTTGGCTGTTGGCCTTTTTGACCATGTTCCACGTGAAACCGTCGCCGCCGACGGAGACCAGGTACGTGCTGCTGGTCTCCGTGCCGGGCAGGTCGTCGGCCTTCAGCGCCTTGTCGAGCGGCGCCAGGAACGTGCCGGGCGGGGCGAGTACCTCGTCGGTCTTCAGCGCGTCGGGGAGTTCGTACGAGCCGACGATCCGGTACTCGGTGTCGAGCCCGCGGGCGGCGATCGTCGAGCCCACCTTCAGGCCGCCGGCCTCCAGGAAGTGGGTGGTCGCGGCGACCTCGCCGGCCTTGTCGGGGAACCGGCCCTCTTCGAGGGTCATCATGCCCCTGGTCATGGGGTCGGTCGCGTCCAGCTCGTGGATCACGGTGTTGAGCAGGCCGTGCCCGGTACGGAGCTTGCCGCTGCCGTTCGAGTCCTTGAGCGTCTTGGCGCCCGCCGGGAAGGCAGCCCGGATGTCACTGCGGCCCTCGGGCCAGATTCCCTCTCCGTAGTCCTTCGCCGGCGCGCTGCTGACGCCGTCGGGGGTCTGGAGGATCGGCACGCCGCCCATGCCGGGGTCGCTCATGCGGGCGTCGGCGGTGCCCAGGCCGCGTTCCATCTTCTGCTCGGCCGAGAGGTCCGCGCTGCGCAGGGTCACATCCGCGGCGCTGACGCCCAGGATCGGCAGGGCGATCATGGCGAGTACGAGGGAGCTGCGGCCCTTGAAGCGCCAGGCGTCGCGGCGGGCGATGCGCACCGCGGCCACCCATGAGTGGTACCAGCGGTTCACTGTGCGGCCGCCTGCCCGGAGAGCAGGGAGTCGGCCTGGCTGCGCAGGGTCTCGTCGACGACGGAACCGTCGCGCAGGAAAACCACCCGGTCGGCCCAGGCCGCGAAGCGCGGTTCGTGGGTGACGAGGATGCCGGCGGCGCCGGCGTCGCAGCGGGCGCGCAGCAGCGCGAGTACGGACTCGCCCGTCTCGGAGTCCAGCGCGCCGGTCGGCTCGTCGGCGAGGACGAGGCGGCGGTCGCCCACCAGGGCGCGGGCGATGGCCACGCGCTGCTGCTGGCCGCCGGACATCTCGTCGGGGAAGCGGTCGGCGAGCCGGCCGAGGCCCATCTCCTCCAGCGCGGCGACCGCGGAGACGCGGGCCTTGCGGGCGGACACGCCGTCCAGTTCGCGGGGCAGGGCGATGTTCTCGGCGGCGGTCAGGGCCGGTATGAGGTTGTAGTCCTGGAAGACGTAGCCGATGCTGCGGCGGCGCAGGGCGGCGAGTTCCTTGCGGCCGACGGTCGTGATGTCCGTACCTTCGACGACGACGCGGCCCGAAGTGGGGCTGTCGAGGCCGCCCGCGATGGTGAGCAGGGTGGACTTGCCGGAGCCGGACGGGCCCATGACGGCGACAAGTTCACCGGGAAAGACGGAGAGGTCGACGCCGCGCAGCGCGTGCACCTCGGTGGCGCCGCTGCCGTGGACGCGGGTGAGCTGCTCAAGCCGAAGGACCGGCTGCTGTGACTCATGCGGCTCTTGGGGCTGCTGTGACTTTTGGGACATGGGTCCGGGCATGGCTTCGGGCATGAAGGGTCCCCCCTGGGACGGGAATGGTCGTGCGACGCGGCTTATCGCCGTGCGCTGCGAGACGTCGAGGTGGTACGAGCGGTTCCGGTATCGGTGGTGCTGACGGCGGGGGCGATCGGGTCTTCCCCGGCCGCCGTGCCGGGTGACGCGGCCGCGGGAGTGCTCCCGGCCCTGCGCGCGGCCGTCGCGGAGAGCCGGGCGAGCCGCGACTCGGAGTGGTCGAGCCAGCGCGCCTCGGCCTCGGTCTGGAAGATCAGCTGTTCCAGTACGAGCAGCCAGGCGATGTCGTCGCGCCCCTTCTCGCCGTCCGAGCCCTCGACGGCGACGAGGGCCTGGGCCTTGAGGCGGGTGTAGTCCTGCATCGCCCGGAGAGTGGCGTGGCGCTGGGCCTGGATGACGGCCCGGATGTCGACTCCCGGGGCGCCGACGGCCATGGCGAGCTTGATGGCCAGCTCGTCGCGAGGCGGGCTGGCACGGTCGACGGGCCGCTCGAACCAGCTCCTGAGTTCACCACGCCCCGCGTCCGTGATCGCGTAGAGCGCGTGGCCGGCTCCGTCCTCGCCGTCCTGGACGACCATGCCGTCGCGTTCGAGGCGGCCCAGAGTCGTATAGACCTGGCCGACGTTGAGGGGCCAGGTCGCGCCGGTGCGCGACTCGAACTCGGTACGCAACTGGGAGCCGTAACGGGGCCCGTGCTCAAGGAGGGCAAGCAGCCCGTGACGGATCGACATACCGAGTATGTATACCGAGTATGTTGGCGAAGCGGCAACCGCCCTGAGAGGGACGTCGCGAGTAGGTCTTGAGAGGGACGACCCCGGGACAGCCGCAAAGGACGACCGCCGGACAGCTGCACGACGACCGCTCAGCCGCGCCGCAGCCGGAGCCCCAGGAACCCCAGCCCCAGCCCGACCAGAGTGAGCCCCGCTCCCAGTGGCAGCACATGCACGCCCAGCGGGTCGGACTGCGCCACGACCTGCTCGGACCCCTCGTGCGCGCCGCCCGGCGGCGGGTCGGGGGGCGAGGCGGCCGGCTCGTGCCCGGGGTCCTCCAGCGCCTCTTCGTGTACGTCCCAGGGCTTGGGCGCGTACGACTTACGGGGGGTGGCCGAGGCGCTCGCCGACGCGGAGGCGGAGCCGGACGCGGACGGGCTGGGCGTGCCCCGGGGGCTGCCCGACGGACTCGCACTGCCGCTCGGGGACGCCTCCCCGGCCGCCTCCTCCCCCGTTTCCTCACCCTCACCCGGATCCGCGCTCTTCTCCGGTGCCCGGCCCGGCCGCTTACGCCCCTCACCGGCCGGCCGGCCCGCCAGGCTCTCGGCGGGCGAGGCGGCGGAGGCGTAGGGCCCTTCCGGCATGTCCGGCGCTCCGACGCCCGGCAGCAACTCGTCCTCTTCGGCGTCGCCCGGGATCGCCGCCGGCCCCCCGGACGTGGACGCGGGCGCAGGCCCCGGCGGGTGCTCCTCGGCGTACGCCCCCGAAACCGGCAGCACCAGCACCACCGCCACCCCCACCCCCACCGCTGCGAACCGGACAGCCATGGGATTCCGCCTCCTGACCCGAACGCGCCCGACCACGATGTGAGCCGGACCACTGAGACAACTGAGACAACGGACTCAGCGTCACATGCGGCAACATTTCCGGCACGTCGGGTCACACGAAAGGGGCCCGGCGCGCACCGAGCGCACCGGGCCCCTGCACGCGTCCCAGCCGGACCGCGCGACCGTTCGGCCTAGTCCGAGGGCGGGTTGCCGGTGGAGACCTCGACCTCGATCGTGGCGTCCTCGGGGTCGATGTCGGAGCCGCTCTTGGGGTATTGGTTGAGCACGGTGTCCTCGCCCCAGGTGGGGCTGTCGACCCTGGTCTCCTTGATCTTCCAGTTCGCCGCCTGGAGGCACAGCTTGACCGAGCGGAGGTCCTTGTAGAGGAAGCTCGGCACCTCGACCTTCTCCGGGTCGGTCGCCGATTCCCTGCCCGGCGAGCAATCCGTGGTCTCCATCGTCCGGCTGCGGTCAGGGCCCTTGTAGCCGGGCTTCGCCGCCACCTCGCTCTGCGGCGGGTCGTCGGTCGTCACGTCGCCGCCCTTCGAGTCGTCCTTGAGGGAGATCGCGGTGATCACGCCGCCGATCGCCAGCAGTACGACCGTGATCGCCCCCACGATCACCGGCATGTTCCGGCCACCGCCGCCACCCCCGCCGCCCGGATTCGGCGACGTACCGGGCGACATCGTGTACGGCGGCGGCGTCTGCCCGCCCTGGTGCTGGCCCCCCTGCTGCATGCCGTGCGTCGCGTACGGAGCCGGCGTCGGGTACCCGTAGGCAGGCTGCGCGGGGCCGGGGGCGGGCGTGTGCGGTCCGTACGGTCCCGGCGGCGGCGTCGGCCGGTAAGGCGTCTGGACGTTGCCGCTCGGCGGGTAACCCGCCTGGTCGACCGGCGGGAAGACGGCGGATCCGACCCCGGACCCGCTCTGCGAGGGGCCGCCGGCGATGATCACCGGCGCGACGCCCGCCTGGCCGGAACCCGACACCCGCGCGCACTCGTCACGCATCGCGGCAGCGCTCGGGAAGCGCTCGTTCGGGTTCTTCTTCAGCGCCCGCGCGACCAGGGCGTCGACGCCGGGCGGGACCGACCGGTTGATCGACGAAGGAGCCACCGGCTCCTCCTGGACGTGCGCGTACGCGATGGCGAGCGGCGAATCCGCGTCGAACGGCAGCCGCCCCGTCACCAGCTGGAACAGCATGATGCCGACCGAGTACAGGTCGGAGCGCGCGTCGACCCCGCGCCCCAGCGCCTGCTCGGGCGACAGGTACTGCGGCGTACCGACGACCATGCCGGTCTGCGTCATGGACGTGACACCGGACTGCATGGCGCGCGCGATGCCGAAGTCCATGACCTTGACGACATTGCGCTTGCTCATCATCACGTTGCCGGGCTTGATGTCGCGGTGGACCAGGCCCATTTCGTGACTGGTCTCCAGCGCGGCCAGCACATCCGATGTGATCTTGAGCGCTTTGTCGGTGGGCATGGCGCCGTACTGCGCGATGTCCGCCTGGAGTACGGAGCCGAGCGGCTGCCCCTCCACGTACTCCATGACGATGTACGGCATCAGCGCGCCGTCCAGCTCGTCCTCGCCGGTGTCGAAGACCGAGACGATGTTGGTGTGGGAAAGCTTGGCGACGGCCTGCGCCTCGCGCCGGAACCGCTCGCGGAACGACTGTTCGCGCCCCAGTTCCGTATGCAGCGTCTTGATGGCCACCTGGCGGTCGAGCGCGGAGTCGTACGCGAGGTACACCGACGCCATGCCGCCTTCTCCGAGCAGGTCGCGCAGCTGGTAGCGCCCGCCCGCGACCGAGCCGCCTGCGTAGCGGCCCTGTCCGCCGTCCTGGCTCATGACTGTGCTTCCCCCTCAGCGCAAGATTTACGGGCCAAGTCTGCCCGAGGGCACTGACACGTCAAGCGCGGTGCCCGTTCCGTGACCGTACGCGCAACAAGCGTCGCGCAAGCGTTACAGCGGGGGTGCGGCACGGGTCCCGCGCGGGTCCGGAATTTGCACGGGTACATCGGCAACGGGTTTGATGGCCGGTCTCTCTCGAACCGGGGCGTCGCGCGGAGGCTGTAGCGTGACGTGGCGGAGCACCTTGAGGCCCAGACCTTGAGACTTGAGGCCCATGAGGACGACCGCGGACGCGACGCGGACAGAAACGACGGCGAGGACTGATGGCACCCGAACCCGAACCCGAGGGAAGCGGCGGCGGAGTGTCGGACGCCCCGGAATCATGGGGTATGGGCGGATTGGTCGGCGATGGTCGCTACCGCCTGACGCACCGCCTCGGCCGCGGCGGCATGGCGGAAGTGTTCGCCGCCGAGGACGTACGGCTCGGCCGTACCGTGGCAGTGAAGCTGCTGCGCTCCGACCTTGCGGAAGACCCGACATCCAAGGCCCGGTTCACCCGTGAGGCACAGTCGGTCGCCGGCCTGAACCACCACGCGGTGGTCGCCGTGTACGACTCCGGCGAGGACCAGGTCGGCGGCAGCGTCGTCCCCTACATCGTGATGGAGCTCGTCGAGGGCCGGACGATCCGCGAGCTGCTCCAGAACGCCGAGGCGCCGGGCCCCGAACAGGCCCTGATCATCGTCTCCGGCGTACTCGAAGCGCTCGCGTACAGCCACCAGCACGGCATCGTGCACCGCGACATCAAGCCTGCGAACGTGATCATCACGCACAGCGGCGCGGTCAAGGTCATGGACTTCGGCATCGCCCGCGCCCTGCACGGCGCGCAGTCGACCATGACGCAGACCGGCATGGTCATGGGCACGCCGCAGTACCTCTCCCCCGAGCAGGCGCTGGGCAAGGCCGTCGACCACCGCAGCGACCTGTACGCGACCGGCTGCCTGCTGTACGAACTGCTCGCGCAGCGGCCCCCGTTCACCGGTGAGACGCCTCTGTCGGTGGTCTACCAGCACGTGCAGGACATCCCCGTACCGCCGTCCGAGATCTCGGACGTGGCGCCGCCCGAGCTCGACGGGCTCGTCATGCGCTCGCTGGCCAAGGACCCGGACGACCGGTTCCAGAGCGCCGAGGAGATGCGCGGTCTCATCCAGTACGGCCTGTCCATGCTCCAGGAGCAGGGCAGCCACACCGGCGTGTGGAACACCGGCCCCGTCGAGTTGCACGAGGGCGGCCACACCCCGGCGGGCGGCGGCACGTACGCGACGACGGCGATGGGGCACCCCCACCACGGCGACACCTCGCAGATGCGGGCCGGCGGGGCGATGCTGCCGCCGATGAACCCGGACGACGGGGGGTACGACGGCGGGCACGGCGGCAACAGGGGCGGCCGCGGCAAGATGTGGATGTTCGCGGTGCTCGCGATCATCGCGATCACGGCGGGCGTCGCCTTCGCGATGAACCGTGCGGCCGACAACGGCACCGAGGAGAAGAAGGACCCGCCGAAGGTCTCCGAAAGCCCGACCGAGTCGGAGAAGAAGCCCTCCAAGTCGCCCACCGACGACGGAGGGGAAAGCTCGCCCGACACCGACCCGGGCACCTCCTCGACCGGCGGCCAGCAGCCGAGCTGGACGCCGACGGACATCCCGTCGACGCCCCCGAGCAGTACGCCGTCGAACACGCCCAGCGATCCGCCGTCGAGCCCGACGCAGACCGCTCCGGGCACGTCGACGGACGGCGGCACGGACGACGGCGGCACGGACGTGGGCGGCACGGACGACGGCGGTACGAGCGACGGCGGCACCAACGGCGACCCCGGCACGGACCCGGGCGGCACGGACGCCGGCGGCACCGACGCGGGCGGGACGGGCGCCGGGGGCACGGACGCGGGCGGCACCGACGCGGGCGGTACGAACGCGGGCGCCACCACCCCCTGAGTCCGCACGCCTCACCCGGCGAACGCCTCGCACACCGCCTCGTACTCCTTCGTCCACCACACCGCCAGGGCCGACGCCGCAGGAAACTGCGGGTCGGCCCTTCGGTCGTGCCGCTGGTAGCGCCAGCGCAGTATCCAGAAGTCGTTGAGCCGCTCCCACCACACCCGGTGCACCGCGGCCGCCAGCTCCTGCGCCCCGGCCCCGGCCGCCCGCCGGTACGCCGCCGCGTACGCCCGTACCTTCGCCAGCTCCAGCTCCCCGTCCGGCCGTACGAAGAAGATCGCCGCGGCCCGTACCACCTCCTCCGCGCGCGGCTGCACCGCGAGCCGGTCCCAGTCGACGATCGCGGCGGGCTCGGCGCCCCGGTAGAGCAGGTTCAGCGGATGGAAGTCGCCGTGCACCCATCCCGTGGCGGGCTCGGCGACCGGCGGGGGCCGCCGGTGTGCGAGCCGCTCCAGGAGCGCGCGCCGCTCCAGCAGGCGGTGCTCGGCCAGTACGTCGAAGGCGTCACGGGGCCGCTGCCCGCGCGCCAGCGTCAGCAGCTCGTCGATCAGGGCGAAGGTGTCGGCGGGGTCGGCGCAGTCGTGCCTGCGCAGGTCCGCGTCCTCCAGCACCCGGTCGGGCATCACGCGGTCGAGGCAGGTGTGCACGAGCCCCAGAAGCGCCCCGAGGCGCCGCGATTCCACCGTCGTGAGCTGGGCGCCGTCCCGGTGGCGGCCCTCGATCCACGGGTGCAGGGCGTAACAGCGGCCGCCGATCACGGTGACGGTGCGGCCATGGGCGTCCTCGACGGGCGGGGCGACGGGGACGCCGAAGGCCTGGAGGTGGCGGGTGGCGCGGTGCTGGCGCCTGATCGTGTCGCGGTCGCCGTCGAGGTGGTGCTTGAGGAAGTAGTCGCCGCGGGTGGTGACGAGGCGGTAGCCGTGGTTGAGCAGGCCTTGGGCCACGGGTTCGCAGGAGAGTGGGTCGCCCGCGTCGCGGTAGCGGCGCAGCAGGTCACCGACGGGCGGCGAAGGGGCGAGTACAGATGAGCGTGGCACCCGCCAGATGTTAGATCACGAAATCACAGAGCGTGCTCGCGCCGTCGCTCGGGGGCGCTGTTGAGGGTGTGCGCGGTGACGAACTGCGGCTCGATGCGCATGTAGACGGGGTCGAAGAGCTCGCCGCTGACGTAGCGGGGGCCACGGCCGAAGAGCTCCAGCTCGGCGGTGGCCGGCTCGAAGATCTCGGCGGTGCCGGTGCACTGGACGGCCCACAGGGTCTCGTCGCCGGACACCGGCACGTTGAAGTTGTCCGCACCGTACGCGACCACACTGCCGTGGCAGGCCTGGTGGTGGTTGAAGCCCGCGTGCATGCGCAGCAGCACGCGCCCCTGGACGACGATGTGGCGGGCGACGGCAAGGAAGGGCAGGGCCCGCATGCTCGTGGCGACTCGGCCGTAGGGGACACGGCGGAGGAGTTCGATGGCGCGTAGGTCCTCGGTGGGCATGCCCTTCACTGTCGGGCACCGGGGAGGGCCGTAAAAGGGACGGAAGTCCCGAATGGCGTACGTGTGGCCGGCGTCTCTCCGAGCTAGCGTCTCTCCTCCGCCTGCTTGCGCGCCACATAGGCGGCGGCCTGCGAGCGGCGCTGCATGCCCAGCTTGGAGAGCAGGCTGGAGACGTAGTTCTTGATGGTCTTCTCCGCGAGATGCAGCCGCTCGCCGATGACCCGGTTGGTCAGGCCCTCGCCGATCAGGTCGAGGATCTTGCGCTCCTGCTCGGTGAGGTTCGCGAGCCGGCTGTCGCCCTTGGCGCCGTCGCCGCCGCTGCCGTCGCCGTTGCCCGAACGCAGCCGCTCAAGCACGCGGGCGGTCGCGACCGGGTCGAGCAGCGACTTGCCCGCCGCCACGTCGCGTACGGCCACCAGCAGTTCGTTGCCGCGGATCGCCTTGAGGACGTATCCGGACGCACCGGCCATGATGGCGTCGAAAAGTGCCTCGTCGTCGGCGAACGAGGTCAGCATCAGGCATTTGATATCCGCATTCTGCGAACGGACTTCCCGGCACACCTCCACGCCGCTTCCGTCCGGCAGCCGTACATCGAGAACGGCCACGTCCGGACGGGTCGCAGGGATCCTGACCAGGGCATCTGTGGCCGTGCCGGCCTCGCCGACCACCTCGATGTCGTCCTCCACGGACAGCAGCTCGTGGACGCCGCGCCGGACCACCTCGTGGTCGTCGACAAGAAATACGATGATTTTTCCATCTACGGGCACGCCGTCATCCTTACATGCGAACTCTTCCCGTGCCGTGGGTCGCCGGGATAACGTGCCCCTGTTCCGGCGGCCCGCAAGGCTGTGACCAGTGGTTGTTCCCGAATTCTTCGATTTACTTGGATTTCCAAGCAAAATCGCAGGTCAAATGGGGTTTCGCAGTTATGCGGAGCACTGGGTAACGTTCCTTTGGCAGGGCGTTTCGCCGGGGCACCTGTCACACCTGTTCCCGGCCGAGTCGCACCCACCCCGTGCACGAGGACGCAAGCAGGTGAGCCGCACTGGTCACCGGCAGACCCCGGGGGCCGGACAGACGGAGGAGCACGCACGTGACCGTGGAGAGCACTGCCGCGCGTAAGCCGCGACGCAGCAGCACCAAGCGCGTCAGCGCCAAGAAACCCCAGCGATCCGAGCCGGAGCTCGTACAGCTGCTGACCCCCGAGGGCGAGCGGGTCGAGCACCCGGACTACTCGATCGATCTCACCCCGGACGAACTGCTCGGCCTGTACCGGGACATGGTCCTCACCCGCCGCTTCGACGCCGAGGCCACCTCGCTCCAGCGCCAGGGCGAGCTGGGCCTGTGGGCCTCGCTGCTCGGCCAGGAGGCGGCCCAGATCGGCTCCGGACGCGCTCTCCGCGACGACGACTACGTCTTTCCGACGTACCGCGAGCACGGTGTCGCCTGGTGCCGTGGCGTCGACCCGACCAATTTGCTGGGAATGTTCCGTGGCGTCAACCACGGTGGCTGGGACCCCAGCACCAACAATTTCCATCTGTACACGATCGTCATCGGCTCGCAGACGCTGCACGCGACCGGTTACGCGATGGGTGTCGCCAAGGACGGCGCGGACTCCGCGGTCGTCGCGTACTTCGGCGACGGCGCGTCCAGCCAGGGCGATGTCGCCGAATCGTTCACCTTCTCCGCGGTCTACAACGCCCCGGTCGTCTTCTTCTGCCAGAACAACCAGTGGGCGATCTCCGAGCCCACCGAGCGCCAGACCCGCGTCCCGCTCTACCAGCGCGCGCAGGGCTTCGGCTTCCCGGGCGTCCGGGTCGACGGCAACGACGTACTCGCCTGCCTGGCCGTGACCCGCGACGCGCTGGAGCGCGCGCGCCGGGGCGAGGGCCCGACGCTGGTCGAGGCCTTCACGTACCGCATGGGCGCGCACACCACCTCCGACGACCCGACGAAGTACCGGGCCGACGAGGAGCGCGAGGCGTGGGAGGCGAAGGACCCGATCCTGCGTATGCGTACGTACCTGGAGAAGGCAGGCCTCGCCGACGCGGCCTTCTTCGAGGAGCTGGAGACGGAGTCGGAGTCGCTGGGCAGGCGGGTCCGCGAGGCGGTGCGGGCGATGCCCGACCCCGACCAGATGGCGATCTTCGAGAACGTCTACGCGGACGGCCACGCCCTCGTCGACGAGGAGCGGGCGCAGTTCGCCGCGTACCAGGCGTCCTTCGCCGAGTCAGTGGAGGGCAAGTAGCCATGTCCGTACAGTCTGTACAGAAACTTCCGCTCGCGAAGGCGATCAACGAGTCGCTGCGCAAGGCCCTCGACACCGACCCGAAGGTCCTCATCATGGGCGAGGACGTCGGCAAGCTCGGCGGCGTCTTCCGCGTCACCGACGGCCTCCAGAAGGACTTCGGTGAGGAGCGGGTCATCGACACCCCGCTCGCCGAGTCCGGCATCGTGGGCACGGCGATCGGCCTGGCCCTGCGGGGCTACCGCCCGGTCGTGGAGATCCAGTTCGACGGCTTCGTCTTCCCGGCGTACGACCAGATCGTCACGCAGCTCGCGAAGATGCACGCCCGCTCGCTCGGCAAGATCAAGATGCCGGTCGTCATCCGCATCCCGTACGGCGGCGGCATCGGCGCGGTCGAGCACCACAGCGAGTCGCCGGAGGCGCTGTTCGCGCACGTCGCCGGCCTCAAGGTCGTCTCCCCGTCCAACTCCTCGGACGCGTACTGGATGATGCAGCAGGCCATCCAGAGTGACGACCCGGTGATCTTCTTCGAGCCGAAGCGGCGCTACTGGGACAAGAGCGAGGTCGACACCGAGGCCATCCCGGGCCCGCTCCACACGGCGCGGGTCGTCCGCGAGGGCTCCGACCTGACGCTCGCGGCGTACGGCCCGATGGTGAAGGTCTGCGCGGAGGCGGCAGCGGCGGCGGCCGAGGAGGGCAAGTCCCTCGAAGTCGTCGACCTGCGGTCGATGTCCCCGATCGACTTCGACACGATCCAGACGTCGGTGGAGAAGACCCGCCGCCTGGTCGTGGTCCACGAGGCCCCGGTCTTCTACGGCTCGGGCGCCGAGATCGCCGCTCGCATCACGGAGCGGTGCTTCTACCACCTGGAGGCGCCGGTGCTGAGGGTGGGCGGCTTCCACGCGCCGTACCCGCCGGCGCGCCTGGAGGAGGAGTACTTGCCGGGGCTTGACCGGGTACTCGACGCCGTCGACCGCTCGCTTGCGTACTGAGGAGAGCCGTGACGATGACTGAGACTTCCCAGCGTTTCCGCGAGTTCAAGATGCCCGACGTGGGCGAGGGGCTCACGGAGGCCGAAATCCTCAAGTGGTACGTCCAGCCGGGCGACACGGTCACCGACGGCCAGGTGGTGTGCGAGGTCGAGACGGCGAAGGCCGCCGTCGAGCTGCCCATCCCGTACGACGGCGTGGTGCACGAGCTTCGCTTCGGCGAGGGCGTGACGGTCGACGTCGGCCAGGTGATCATCACCGTGGACGTGGCGCCGGGGACGCCGGCCGCCGCACCTGAGGCCCCCGCGCAGGTACCGGTGGCGGAGCCCGCTCCGGAACCCGCTCCGGAACCCGAGGAGGCCAAGCCCGCCGCCCGCCAGCCGGTGCTCGTCGGCTACGGCGTCTCCGAAGCCTCCACCAAGCGCCGTGCCCGCAAGGGGACGGCGGCTCCGGCGGCCGCGGTGGCGGCGGTCCAGACCGAGCTCAACGGCCACGGGCCCGGCGCCGCCGCCGCCACGGCGGTGCCCGCGTCGCGCCCGCTGGCCAAGCCTCCGGTCCGCAAGCTCGCCAAGGACCTGGGCCTCGACCTGGCCACGATCACGCCGACCGGCCCCGACGGGATCATCACCCGCGAGGACGTCCACGCGGCGGCCGCGACTCCGGCGGGCGTGGAGCCGGCGCAGCCCGCGCCGGCGCCCGAGCCCGAGCCGGCCGCGGTCCCGGTCCCGGCACCGGCTCCCGCCGCCGGTGCGGCCCGTGAGACCCGTACCCCCATCAAGGGCGTACGGAAGGCGATCGCGTCGGCCATGGTGAACAGCGCGTTCACCGCGCCGCATGTCACGGAATTCATCACCTTCGACATTACGCGCACGATGAAGCTCGTCGAAGAGCTGAAGTCCGACAAGGACATGGCGGGCCTGCGCGTCAACCCGCTCCTCCTGGTCGCCAAGGCGTTCCTGGTCGCCATCAAGCGCAACCCGGACGTCAACGCGGCCTGGGACGAGGCCAACCAGGAGATCGTGCACAAGGAGTACGTGAACCTGGGCATCGCGGCGGCCACGCCGCGCGGCCTGATCGTCCCGAACATCAAGGACGCCCAGGCCAAGACCCTGCCGGAACTGGCGGCGGCGCTGGGCGAGCTGGTGGCGACGGCCCGCGAGGGCAGGACGTCACCGGCGGCGATGCAGGGCGGCACGGTGACCATCACCAACGTCGGCGTCTTCGGCGTCGACACCGGTACGCCGATCCTCAACCCGGGAGAGTCCGCGATCCTCGCGGTCGGCGCGATCAAGCTCCAGCCGTGGGTGCACAAGGGCAAGGTAAAGCCCCGTCAGGTCACCACCCTGGCACTCTCCTTCGACCACCGCCTGGTCGACGGCGAACTGGGCTCAAGGGTCCTGGCGGACGTGGCGGCCATACTGGAACAGCCGAAACGCCTGATTACCTGGGCCTGATCCGGCCGGAAGCGGTTACGCACGAGTGCCCCGCCGGGAATCCCGGCGGGGCACTCGTGCGTACGGTCCGTGATCAGTCCTGCTGTGCGCCCGAGGGGAGGGTGCGCAGCTTCATGGTCGACGACGTGGTGCTGGTGCCGAAGCCGTAGTTCAGCATCTTGCCGGCGTCGTTGTAGCGGTCGGTCACAGTGGCGCTGTTCAGGACGACGCCGATGAGGGTCTTGCTGTCGCGCGTGGCGGCGAAGACCAGGCAGGGGCCGGCCGTCGAGCCGGTGCCGGTCTTGATCCCGATGGCGCCGCTGTAGGAACCCAGCAGCTTGTTGGTGTTGTACCAGGTGTACGTCCGGGTGCCGCCCGTGCTGGTCGTCGCGGTGCTCTTGTACGACGTCGCCTTCACGACGGCGCGGAAGTTGCTGTTCTTCATGGCGTAGCGGGCGAGCTTGGCCAGGTCGCGCGGGGTCGTGTAGTTGTTGCCCGTCGTCGAGATGCCGTCGAAGGAGTCGAACTTGGTGTTCGTCAGCCCGAGAGAGCCGGCCTTCGCGTTCATCTTCGAGATGAAGGACTTCTTGCGCTCCGCGACGGTGGTGCCGGTGCCGAAGGTGTCGGCCAGGGCGTACGCCGCGTCGCAGCCGGAGGGCAGCATCGTGCCGTACAGCAGCTGACGGACGGTCACCTTGTCGCCGGTCCTCAGGTCGGCGGTGCTCGCGCCCTGCGCGGTGACGTAGTCGCGGTAGACCTGCTTGACGGTCACCTTGCGGTTGAGGTCGACGTTGGTCGTGCTGAGCACCACGGCGGCCGTCATGATCTTCGTCGTGCTGGCCATCTGGCGCTTGGTGTCCGCGCCCTTGCTGTAGACCGTGGCGCCGGTCGCGTTGTTCAGCATGAACGCGCCCTTTGCGGTGACCGGCGGCGCGGTGGCCGCCTGCGCGGGCGCGGCCAGGGGTGAGACGGTCAGCAGCGCGCCGGTGGTGACGAGGACCGCGGCGGCTCTGCGGACGGCCGGGAGGCTGGTGATCAAAGAACGCTCCGAAGTTCGCGAATGCGTTGAAAGCGGACCGCCCTGGAATAGGGGTCCCGACAAGAGACTCGCGAGCACGTCGAAAGGATGTACGCGCCCGGCCGGCAATTTCATCGCGCTCTCCCCGTCGTCCCCGTTCCGGGATGCGGACGCGGCTTTCTGTTGAACCCTGTTGTATCTATGCTGTGCGCATGCCTGCCGCGCCCGCTCTCACCGCCATCAAGCAGCCCCCCGCCGCCGAGCGCGTCTACGCCCATGTCAAGAAGGGCGTACTCGACCGCCACTACGAAGGCGGCACCCTCCTCACCGAGGGCGACCTCGCCGACGCCGTCGGGGTGTCCAGGACGCCGGTGCGCGAAGCGTTGCTGCGGCTCGAAGTCGAGGGGCTCATCAAGCTGTATCCGAAGAAGGGCGCCCTCGTCCTCGCCGTCTCCGCCCAGGAGATCGCCGACGTCGTCGAAACCCGGCTGCTCGTGGAGGAGTTCGCGGTACGTCGCGCCGTACCGGCGTCCCCCGCCCTCATCGCCCGGCTCGAAGAGCTGCTGGAGGAGCAGAAGCAGCGCGCCCTCGAAGGGGACCTCGCCGAAGTCGCCGTCACCGACCGGTGCTTCCACGCCGAGATCGTCCGCAACGCCGGGAACCAGATCCTCTCCCGCCTCTACGACCAGCTCCGCGACCGCCAGTTGCGCATGGGCGTCACCATCATGGAGGCGCACCCCGACCGCATCGCCAAGAACATCACCGAGCACGCCGAGATGCTCGAAGCCATCAGGGCCGGTGACGTCGAAGGCGCCGCCCAGTGTGTACGCCGCCACGTCAGCCGCGTCAGGGTGCTCGTCCGGGGTGAGGACCGGTGAGGTGGGGTTCCAGGCCGGGTTCCAGGAAGGGGTTCGCCGCTCCCGCCGTCTCCCTGCCCGGCGATCCGCCCGGCGGCCGGCGTGCCGCCGCCGTCTGGGGGATAGGCGTCGCCGTCTACTTCGTCGCCGTCATCTTCCGTACGAGCCTGGGCGTCGCGGGCCTCGACGCCGCTGACCGGTTCGACGTCAACGCCTCCGCGCTGTCGACGTTCTCGATCCTCCAGCTCCTCGTGTACGCGGGCATGCAGATACCCGTCGGTCTCCTCGTCGACCGCCTCGGGACCAAAAGGGTTCTGACCCTGGGCGTCGTGCTCTTCACCCTCGGGCAGGCCGCCTTCGCCTTCTCCCCCTCGTACGGCATGGCCCTCGCCGCCCGCGCCCTCCTCGGCTGCGGCGACGCGATGACGTTCATCGCCGTACTGCGCCTCGGCGCCCGCTGGTTCCCCGCCCGCCACGGACCGCTGATCGCCCAGCTCGCAGGTCTGTGCGGGATGGCGGGCAACCTCGTCTCGACGCTCGTCATCGCGCGCCTGCTGCACGGCGTCGGCTGGACCGCCACCTTCGCGGGCAGCTCGCTCGCCGGCGTGCTCGTGCTCGTACTGCTGCTGCTGTTCCTCAAGGACCACCCCGAGGGCCACGAGCCGGCGCCCGCCGAGCACGCGGGTGCGGCCTACGTCCGCAAGCAGATCGCCGCCGCCTGGCGCGAGCCCGGGACGCGGCTCGGGCTGTGGGTGCACTTCACGACGCAGTTCCCCGCGATGGTGTTCCTGCTGCTGTGGGGGATGCCGTTCCTGGTCGAGGCGCAGGGGCTCTCGCGCGGGACCGCCGGTGAGCTGCTGACGCTCGTCGTGCTGTCCAACATGGCGCTGGGGCTCGTGTACGGGCAGGTCATCGCCCGCCACGGCGCCGCCCGCGCGCCGCTCGCCCTCGGCACCGTCGGGACCACCGGCCTGCTGTGGGCGGCGACCATCGCGTACCCGGGCGACCACGCCCCCATGTGGCTGCTGGTGACGCTCTGCGCGGTGCTCGGCGCCTGCGGTCCCGCGTCGATGATCGGCTTCGACTTCGCCCGGCCCGCCAACCCGCCGGAGCGTCAGGGCACGGCATCCGGCATCGTCAACATGGGCGGCTTCGTCGCCTCGATGACGACGCTGCTCGCGGTGGGCGTGCTGCTCGACGCGACCGGCGACAACTACCGGATCGCGTTCGCCTCGGTCTTCGTGCTGGAGACCGTCGGGATCGTCCAGATCCTGCGCCTGCGCAAGCGGACCGCCCGCCGGGAGCGCGACCACCTGGTCGCCAGCCGCGTCGAGGCGGTGCACGTCCCGGCGTGAGGGGGACCGCGGTGAGGGTTCGGCAGGGGTGACTGCGAGACCGTGACTACGGCGTAACAGTTACGGCGTGACCGCGAAGTTGCGCAGGATCGCGTCCGCCAGCCCCTGGTCGCCCTCGACCTTGATGCGGTCGGCGACCGCCTCGTGGCGGACCCGGCCGCAGGCCAGGCGTACGTACGTCTCCCAGTCCAGGGCGATCGTCGCGAGCGGGCCCAGCGACGGCGTGCCGTCGACCGTGCCGTGGCCGTCCGCGTCCACGCGGACCGTGCGCATGAACTCGACCGGGCCGTGTACGTCGAAGACGACCGCGGAGTTCGCGGGCGCGCCCGCCTCCTTCGCGACGACCTTCGGCAGGCCGTGGACGAGGATGTCACGGGCGACGATCGCGCCGGGCGAGTCGAGGTTGCCGGGTTGGCCGAGGGTCGTACGCAGGTCCTGCTCGTGCACCCAGGTGTCGAAGGCCCGCATCCGCAGCGCCAGTTCCAGCGTCTGCTCGGCGCCGAGGGGGGCGCGGACCATGGTGTCGGGGGACCGGGTCTCGTTGCGGAGCTGACGCTGGCGGCGGATGATCGTGTACTCGAGCTCCGAGGTCATCTCCGGCGCCGTGTGGTGGCGTCGTACGTCGACCTGCATTTCCATGTACCGGGCGAACTCCGAGGTCACGTGGTACAGGTCGCGCGGCAGCGAGTGGATCGGCCGGGGGTCGCCGAGCATCTCGCTCTCCATGCCGATGATGTGCGAGACGATGTCGCGCACCGACCAGCCTGGGCACGGCGTGCGGCGGTTCCACTCCGCTTCGACGAGCGGCGTCACCAGCTCGGATATCGCTTCGATGGAGTGGGTCCAGGCTTCGGCGTATGTCTGGAGGCTGGGATGGACGGTCACGGGACCCCTCGTGCGGTTCACTTGCGGGCGGGCTGGACTTGACGGTGCGTGCCGGACTGCGTGGGAGGCTCGCACGCTAAGTTACGCTGCCCCGTGGCACCCTGGCAGTGCTTTGGTGTGACGATCGTAGGCCCGTGTTGACGGCTCGAATGCCAGGACGGTGGTAGTGTGCGCGCCTCCCTCATCCAGATCGCAGTAGACCCGGACGAAACGGTCAATTCCCGTCGGCAGCGCGTCGCTTCGCTCGTGCGCGAGCAGCGTGAGCGGCGCGGTGCGGATCTCGTGGTCCTTCCCGAACTGTGGCCGACCGGAGCCTTCGCGTACGAATCCTTCGTCGAGGAGGCCGAGCCGCTGGAGGGTCCGACGTACGACGTGATGTCGAAGGCGGCGGCCGACGCCGGGGTGTGGCTGCACGCCGGGTCGATCGTCGAGCGCGACCCCGAGGGCCCCCTCTACAACACCTCCCTCGTCTTCGCCCCCGACGGCGAGCTCGTCCGTACGTACCGCAAGATCCACCGCTTCGGCTTCGACAAGGGCGAGGCCGTGATGATGGGCGCGGGCGAGGAGCTCGTGACGGTCGCGGCCGCGGGCCTCACGTTCGGCCTGGGCACCTGCTACGACCTGCGCTTCCCGGAGCTTTTCCGCGGCCTCGTCGACGCCGGTGCGCAGGCCTTCGTCGTCCCGGCCGGCTGGCCCGCCAGGCGCCGCGAACACTGGACGCTGCTGGCGCGTGCCCGCGCGGTCGAGAACCAGGCGTACGTCCTGGCCTGCGGCACCGCCGGCACGCACGCGGGGGTGGAGCAGGCGGGGCACAGCATCGTCGTGGACCCGTGGGGCGAGGTGCTGGCCGAGGCGGGAGTGGCGGAGGAGACGCTGGTGGTGGACCTCGACCCGGCGAAGGTGGCGTCGACGCGGGAACAGTTCCCGGCCCTGAAGGACCGGCGCCTGCGGTAGGACTCCGGCTCAGAGGTCGCTGGTGTCGAGGTCGAGGTCGAACGGGGCCGGCAGGTGCAGGGGAGTGCCGAAGGGGTGGGGGCCTTCGGCCCCGGTGTAGCCGAGAGGACCAGGCTCGGAGAACAGGGTGATGCTCTTCTCGACGCGGTCGACGAGGAGGTAGAGCGGCGCCCCGTACTCGGCGTACCGCTTTCGCTTGACGACCCGGTCGGTCTCGGCGTTGGACTCCGACGTGACCTCCACGATCAGGAGCGTCTGGTCGGGGAGTAGGGCGTTCGCCCTCTTGGCCAGGTCCTTGGGAACGACGGCGAGATCCGGGACGTACCAGTTGGGAGAGCCCGGCAGGTCGAGGTTGCCGGATCCTGTGAGGCAGCCGAGCTCTCGCACACGCCCCTTGATCTGGTCGCGGACCGCTTCCGCCGCGTTCTCGTGGTCCCAGGCAGGTGGCATGAAGCCGATAACTCCCTCGATGATCTCGGCGCGGTCGCCATGGACTCGCTGAACGGCGAACTTCAAAGCGCGCTCGGGGTCGATGCCCTCGTTGTACTCGGGCGCGGTGGCCATCCCGGTCCCTCCTTCGCTGCCGACGTGTGTCCACGGTCCCACGACAGGGCCTCCCGCGCCCTCGCCGCAGCCCACCGTCACTCGTCAGTGTGTACGACGGGGATGGCGCCCTGGGCTGCGTCAACCCTTCCCCGGACTCCCACCGCCGCCCCTTCCTGTCCTGGCCCGTTGCGGTGCTCTGCTCTTCATGGGCGTGGCCAACAGCATCGGGTCCCACACGTTCAACATCAACGTGGCCAGGCGCTCGCCCCACGACTGAGCGACAGAGCGGGGATGGCACCCTGGATCCATGAACGATGCAGCCGCCCCCAGTCCCCGCCGTGCCCGTGTCCGTGCCCCCGAGCTCATCGGCAAGGGGGGTTGGCTGAACACCGGCGGAGACGATCTGACCCTCTCCGGTCTGCGAGGAAAGATCGTTCTGCTCGATTTTTGGACCTTTTGCTGTGTTAACTGCCTGCATGTCCTGGACGAGCTGCGGGAGCTGGAGGAGAAGCACCGGGACACCGTGGTGATCATCGGGGTCCATTCCCCGAAGTTCGTGCACGAGGCCGAGCACGAGGCCGTCGTCGACGCCGTCGAGCGCTACGGCGTGCATCACCCGGTCCTCGACGACCCCGAGCTCGCGACCTGGAAGCAGTACGCCGTACGGGCCTGGCCGACGCTCGTCGTCATCGATCCCGAGGGGTACGTCGTCGCCCAGCACGCCGGCGAGGGGCACGCGCACGCCATCGAGAAGCTCGTCGAGGAGCTGGAAGCGGCTCATGAGGCCAAGGGGACGCTGCGGCGCGGGGACGGGCCGTACGTCGCGCCCGAGCCGGAGGCGACCGACCTGCGCTTCCCCGGGAAGGCGCTGGTGCTGCCCGGCACCGGGACGGGCAGCGGGAACTTCCTCGTCTCGGACACCACCAGGCATCAGCTCGTCGAACTGGAGGCGGACGGCGAGACCGTCGTACGGCGCATCGGCGGGGACGGCGAGTTCAAGGAGCCGCAGGGGCTCGCGCTGCTGCCGGACGGGCGGGTCGTCGTAGCCGACACCGTCAATCACCGGCTGCGTACGTACGACCCCGCGAGCGGCGCGATCCAGACCGTCGCCGGTACCGGAAAGCAGTGGTGGCAGGGCTCGCCCACCTCGGGGCCCGCCCGCGACGTCGATCTGTCCTCGCCGTGGGACGTGGCCTGGTGGCAGGGCAAGGTGTGGATCGCCATGGCCGGCGTACACCAGCTGTGGACGTACGACCCCGAGGCGGGCACGGTCCAGGTCGCGGCCGGGACGACCAACGAAGGGCTGGTGGACGGGCCCGCCGCCGAGGCCTGGTTCGCGCAGCCGTCGGGGCTCGCGGTGTCGCCGGACGGCGACCGGCTGTGGGTCGCGGACTCGGAGACGAGCGCGCTGCGGTACGTCGACCGTGAGCTGGTGGTGCACACCGCCGTCGGGACCGGGCTCTTCGACTTCGGCCACCGGGACGGCGCGGCGGGTCAGGCGCTGCTCCAGCATCCGCTCGGGGTGACGGCGCTGCCCGACGGTTCGGTGGCGATCAGCGACACGTACAACCACGCCCTGCGGCGCTACGACCCGGCGATCGGTGAAGTAACCACGCTCGCAACCGACTTGAGGGAGCCCAGCGACGCCGTGCTCGTCGGTGACGACATCGTCGTCGTCGAGTCCGCCCGGCACCGGCTGACCCGGCTGCGGCTGCCCGACGAGGCGGTACGCGTGGAGGCCGTCGCGCACCGGACGCAGCGTGCGGCGACCGAAGTGGCGCCGGGGAAGCTGCGGTTGGACATCGTCTTCCAGGCGCCGAGCGGTCAGAAGCTGGACACGCGGTACGGGCCTTCGACGCGGCTGCTGGTTTCCTCGACCCCGCCCGAGCTGCTGAACGCCGGCGAGGGGGCCGGGACCGACCTGAGCCGCGAGCTGGAACTGAACCCCGAGGTCACCGAGGGCGTGCTGCACGTCTCGGCGATGGCCGCTTCCTGCGACGACGATCCGGCCAATGAGTACCCGGCGTGCCACGTCCACCAGCAGGACTGGGGCGTGCCCGTCCGCGTCACCGCGGAAGGAACGCCCCGGTTGCCGCTCGTGCTCGCCGGTATGGACGGCTGAGCGGCCGGGGCCCCGGGGTCCGGTCCCTCCAGGGGCCGGTCTCTCCCGGGGGCCCGGCGCTGCGAACGGCCGCTGCCGGGCCTCAGGGGTTGTGGTGGTGGTGCTGGTCGTCGGACACGACGGTGGTGGTCGGGGGGACGACCATGCGGCGGCGCCTGGCGACGCTGGCGTAGACCGCGACCCCGATGATCCCGACGAGCATCATGATGACCCCGACGAGGGTGAGGTTGACGCTCTCCATCTCCCAGTCGGTGGCGAAGGCGAGTATCGCTCCGCCGGCGATGAGGAGAATGAATCCTCCCAGTCCCATGAGTTCCGCCTCCCTGTCGGCCCGGCAGTTCCGGGCCGGTGTACGTCCTTCGCGTACCCGGCCCTTCAACGGACAAGCCTCCGGACGGGATTCGGGATTCGGGATTCGGGAGTCAGCCTTCCAGGAACGCCGTCATCGCGTTCGCCAGCAGGTACGGGTCGTCCGCCCCGCACAGCTCACGCGCACTGTGCATCGACAGGATCGCGACGCCGATGTCGACGGTCTGGATGCCGTGCCGGGCCGAGGTGATCGGGCCGATCGTCGTGCCGCACGGCATCGAGTTGTTCGACACGAAGACCTGCCACGGCACGCCCGCCTTCTCGCACGCCGCCGCGAACACCGCCTGGCCGCTGCCGTCCGTCGCGTACCGCATGTTGACGTTGACCTTGAGGATCGGTCCGCCGTTGGCGCGCGGGTGGTGCGTCGGGTCGTGGCGCTCGCTGTAGTTGGGGTGCACGGCGTGCCCCGTGTCGGACGACAGGCAGATCGTGCCGGCGAAGGCGCGCGCCTTGTCGTCGTAACTGCCGCCGCGCGCGAAGACCGAGCGCTCCAGTACGTTGCCGAGCAGCGGACCGTCGGCTCCCGTGTCGGACTGCGACCCGTTCTCCTCGTGGTCGAAGCCGGCGAGCACCGGAATGTACGGAAGGGGCCCCTCCGGCCCGTCCGACGCCGCGCTGACGGCCGCCAGCGCCGCGACCCCCGCGTGCACGGAGATCAGGTTGTCCATGCGCGGCCCGGCCACCAGCTCGCGGTCGCGGCCGAGGTAGGACGGCGGGTCGATGCTGTGCGCCATCAGGTCCCAGCCGGCGACCTCACCCTCGGCCAGGCCCTCTTCCTCCTCCAGGAACCGGATCAGGTCCCCTTCGTGTACGTCGCCGAGGCCCCAGATGGGCTGCATGTGCCGCTGCTTGTCGAGCCTGAGGCCCTCGGTGTTGACGGAGCGGTCCAGGTGCACGGCCAGCTGGGGCACGCGCAGCAGTGCCCGGTCGATGTTGACCAGGCGGTGCGATCCGTCGCGCAGCGTCAGCCGGCCCGCGATGCCCAGGTCGCGGTCGAGCCAGGTGTTGAGGAGCGTCCCGCCGTAGATCTCGATGGCGATCTGGCGCCAGCCCTCGGCGCCCATGTCGGGCAGCGGCTTCACATGCAGGTGCGGGGAGTCGGTGTGCCCGCCGATGATCCGGAACGGAGTGCTTGCCTCCGCGCCCTCCGGTACGTACCAGGCAATGATCGCTCCGCCGCGCAGCACGTACTTGCCGCCCGTCGACGCGTCCCACGCATCGGTCTCCGCCACCTGCCGGAACCCGGCCTTGTCCAGTCGCTCGGCGGCGTTCGCCACCGCGTGGTACGGCGACGGGCTGTCCGCCAGGAAGGACATCAGGTCGTCTGTGTGGCCGCGGTCGAAGCGGAGGGGTGCGCGCATGGGGTTCACCATAACGAGGGTTAACCGCCGGTACGCAGCGCCCGCCTCAGCGCCCCAGCGCCCGCCTCAGCGCCCCGGCGCAGCCCCAGCGCCCGCCTCAGAGCCCCGGAGGCCGCTCGAACCGCCGCTGTATCGTCCGGCGCTCCCCGCGGCGCACCTGCGGCAGCATCCGCGGGGCGCCGGGCGGCCGCTGCTGCTGCCGACGGCGGCCCACACAGAACAGGCAGCCCTCGCCGGGCGGCGCGGTCGGGTCGATGGGCGAGCCGGGGTGCTCGGCGCAGCCCGACGCGTTGCGCGGCCGGGACAGCTCGCGCGCCACGATGAAGGCGCGGTGCAGGGTGTCCGCAAGCTCCACGAACTCCTCACCGGGTGAGGAGACGGTGACGGCGAAGGCACGGTCGTTGACCCGCTGGACGTACCCCTTGAGCACGTCCAGCGTGTACGGCGGGTCCGGCACGGGGTAACCGAGGCGGCGCTGCTCGGCCGGGGCGGGGACGCTGCGCTCGCCGCGGCGGCGGCGTTCGTTGCACAGGAGGCAGCGGCCCCAGCCGGTGGGGGCCTCGGGGTCGATGGCGCCGTTCGGGTGCAGCTCGCAGCCGGTGTAGCTCTTGACGGGGGCGAGGTCCGCAGCTGTCTTGAAGGCGACGTACAGCGTGTCGGCGACCGGCTCGTACTCCAGCGGATGGGAGCCGTCGTACAGGTCACTGATCTGGTCGCCCACAGAGCCGAGCTTTCCGCGCAGCTCACTGAGCGCGTACGGCCGGCCGGCCGGGACGGAATAGCCACCCCTGCGGGGTTCCATGGAACTCATGCCCACCAGAGTCGCACGGGCCACTGACAACGGGCCGGGTCCGTCCCCGCAGGGAAGGTCCCGGCCCGATGCCAGAGGGTTTTCCAGTGGTGGACTAGAAGGCCGCCTCGTCCAGCTCCATCAGGGACTGGTCGACGGACTCGGCCAGGGCGCGCTCGACACCGACGCCCGGCAGGACGTTCGCGGCGAAGAACTTCGCCGCCGCGATCTTGCCCGTGTAGAACGGGACGTCCTTCGGGGAGGCGGTCGGCAGCTTCTCGGCGGCCACGGCAGCGCCCCGGAGCAGCAGGTAGCCGACGACGACGTCACCGGAGGCCATCAGCAGGCGGGTGGTGTTCAGGCCGACCTTGTAGATGGACTTGACGTCCTTCTCGGTGCCCGCGAGGTCCGTCAGCATGGCGCCGACGATGGCCTCCAGGTCCACGGCCGCCTTGGCGAGCTGGTCGCGGGCCGCGGCGAGCTCCTCGCCGCCGGTGCCGACCGCGAGGAACTTCTTGATGCCCTCGGCCAGCGAGTTCAGCGCCGCGCCCTGGTTGCGGACGATCTTCCGGAAGAAGAAGTCCTGGCCCTGGATCGCGGTCGTGCCCTCGTACAGGGTGTCGATCTTCGCGTCGCGGATGTACTGCTCGATCGGGTACTCCTGGAGGTACCCGGAGCCGCCGAACGTCTGGAGCGACTGCGCCAGCTGCTCGTACGACTTCTCGGAGCCGTAACCCTTGACGATCGGCAGGAGCAGGTCGTTCATGGCGACGAGCGCGGAGGTGTCCTCGCCCGCGGCCTCCTTGGCGGTGATCTCGTCCTGGACGGACGCGGTGTGCAGGACCAGGGCGCGCATGCCCTCGGCGTACGCCTTCTGCGTCATGAGCGAGCGGCGGACGTCGGGGTGGTGCGTGATGGTGACCTTGGGCGCGGTCTTGTCCATGAAGTTGGCGAGGTCGGGACCCTGGACGCGCTCCTTGGCGTACTCCAGCGCGTTGAGGTAGCCCGTCGACAGCGTCGCGATGGCCTTCGTGCCGACCATCATCCGCGCGAACTCGATGATCATGAACATCTGGCGGATGCCGTCGTGCTTGTCGCCGATCAGCCAGCCCTTGGCGGGGTGCTGGTCACCGAAGGTCATCTCGCACGTGTTGGACGCCTTGAGGCCCATCTTGTGCTCGACGTTCGTGGCGTACACGCCGTTGCGCTCGCCCAGCTCGCCGGTCTCCCAGTCGAAGTGGAACTTCGGGACGAGGAAGAGGGACAGGCCCTTGGTGCCGGGGCCGTGGCCCTCGGGGCGCGCGAGCACGTAGTGAAGGATGTTCTCCGACATGTCGTGCTCACCGGACGTGATGAAGCGCTTCACGCCCTCGATGTGCCAGGAACCGTCGGGCTGCTCGACAGCCTTCGTCCGGCCCGCGCCGACGTCCGAGCCGGCGTCCGGCTCGGTGAGCACCATGGTGGAGCCCCACTGCTTGTCGACGGCGATCTGCGCGATCTTCTTCTGTACGTCGTTGCCCTCCTCGAAGAGGACGCCGGCGAAGGCGGGGCCGGAGGAGTACATCCAGACCGCCGGGTTCGCGCCGAGCAGCAGTTCCGCGTACGCCCAGATCAGGGAGCGGGGGGAGGTGGTGCCGCCGATCTCCTCGGGCAGGCCCAGACGCCAGTACTCGGAGTCCATGAAGGCCTGGTAGCTCTTCTTGAACGCCGCCGGTACGGGAGCGGTGTTCGTCGCGGGGTCGAAGACCGGCGGGTTGCGGTCGGCGTCCTCGAAGGAGGCGGCGAGGTCGTTCTCCGCGAGGCGGGCGATCTCGTCGAGGATGCTCTTGGCGGTCTCGACGTCCATCTCCGCGAATGGGCCGGTGCCGTACAGCTTGTCGCGGCCGAGTACCTCGAAGAGGTTGAACTCGATGTCGCGGAGATTCGACTTGTAGTGCCCCATGGCGACGGCCCTCTCGTACACATACCAGCAAGTAACTACGATGATGCTACCCGCCGGTAATAAGGGCAACCCCAATCACGTCATTTGTGACGCGTCTCTAACCGAGGGCAGCTCGCACCAGACCGTCTTGCTGCCCGGCCCCTGGCTCACGCCCCAGCGCAGCGACACGGCGGCGAGTATCGCGAGGCCCCGGCCGGACTCGTCGCGGTCGGTCGCCTGGCGCAGTACGGGCCACACGCGCGGGTCGGGGTCGGTGACCTCGACGCGGGTGCGGGCGTTGTCGGCGGTGCGGGTGATGTGGACGGTGACGGGGGTTCCCTCGCCGAGGTGCGCGATCACGTTGCTGAGCAGCTCGCTCACGCAGAGCTGGAGGTCGGGGCACGGTTGCCCGCCGAGGTGCTCGCGCACGGCGTGGCGGAGCATCGGGACCGCCTTCGGGGTGGCGAGGAGGCCGGCGGTGAACGGCGTCACCGGTCCGTCGCCTTGCGGAGGACGGCGGTCAGCGCGCGGGCGGTGGCGAGGTTGCAGTTGCCGAGGATGACGAGCGGCGGCGTGCCGAAGTCTCTGCCGAGGGAGGGGAGGGTGATGCCGTGCGCGGTGAGCGCGGCGCGGAGTTCTTCGACGGTGGTCTGGGCTTCGAGGTCCAGGTCCATGGGGGTGCATCCTTCTGTTGCGGGCTGTGACGAACTGGTCACACGCTGACGTGTCGCGGCGTACCGTGGAAGGGTTTCGGCGCCACAGTGCGCGGTGTGGAAGGCGGTCAACGGTGGCGGCACGCAAGGACATCGACGGCTCGGAGAGCGTCGCCTCCTTTTATGGCAAGGAATTGCGCTGGCGCCGGGAGGAAGCCGGGCTGACACTCCAGCAGACGGTGGAGGGCAGCTTCTACGCGGCGACGTACTTGAGCGAGATCGAGCGTGGCACGCGGCGGATGCCGCTGGATCTGGCACGGCACGTGGACGGCGTGCTCAAGACGGACGGCTT
This sequence comes from Streptomyces sp. ISL-99, assembly GCF_018614005.1. NCBI lineage: Bacteria > Bacillati > Actinomycetota > Actinomycetes > Kitasatosporales > Streptomycetaceae > Streptomyces > Streptomyces sp. ISL-99. Next base: position 49,256 of record NZ_JAGGPC010000004.1, on the reverse strand, counting down.
TTTCGAGCGGCGCTGCGAGGATGTCCGGAAGGCGAAGCAGGGGGCCCACGCCTCGTACTTCGCACCTATCGCGGAGGCGGAGACCCGGGCGCGCGTGATCGAGCACTGGGCGAACGCACTGATTCCTGGCCTGCTCCAGACGAAGGCGTACGCCGAGGTGGCGAACAACGCCACGCACCCGCTTGACCCGCCGGACGAGGCCGAGGCGAAGGTTCGGGCTCGCTTGGCGCGCGCCAAGCTTTTCGATGGGCCCAGGAGGCCGGAGTACTGGGCGATCCTGCACGAGTCACTGATCCGCCACCCGCTACTGCCACCTGCTGAGATGGCCGAACAACTGGACCACATCGTGGCGTTGGCGAAGCGCCGGTGCCTGGTGCCACAGGTCCTGCCGTGGAACGCGGCGACGCAGCCGCTGATGAAACTGTCGCTGGTGTTCCTGGACTTCGATGACGAACCGGCGGTCGTCTATACGGAGGGCACGTATCACGGGCAGATCGTGGACGATCCGGCCCTCGTGAAGCAGTACCACAAGGCATACGATCGGCTCAGGGCCGCCGCGCTCCCACCGGAGGCGTCCCTCGACATGATCGAACAAGCGGCTGAGGACTACCGAGATGGCATGCAACCAGGACGGGTTGACCGGCGCCCGCTGGCGTAAGAGCAGCTACAGCAGTGGCGGCGGTGAGTGCGTCGAGGTCGCCGACGACCTCCCCGGCGTCGTCCCCGTCCGGGACTCCAAGCTCCCGCACGGCCCCGCCCTCGTCCTCCCCGCCACCGCCTGGGCCCCCTTCGTCGCCGCGCTCAAGACCGGTCGGCTGGACGGCTGAGCGCGGGGGCTCCTTACTCAGTACTCTTACGCGCATGTACGGCTACGACCAGAACCAGGGTGGGCAGCAGCAGTACGCGCCGCCGCAGCCCCCGCCCCAGGGCGGCTACGGCGAGCAGCCGCTCTACCCGGAGCCGTCGCCGCCCTCGCTCGCCGACGGGGTGCGAGCGTTCACGACCGGATCGCTGTCCGCCGAGGACTTCCAGCAGATCTTCGCGACCTCGAAGGTCTACTGCCCGCGCGGTGACAACCCGGGCTTCCTCGCGCTGCACAACACCCAGCAGCCGGTGATCCCGATGTTCACCTCGCTCAAGGAGCTGCGGAAGTACGCCGGCAAGGAGTCGAAGTACTTCGTGATCACGGGCGCGGAGGTCATCGACCTGCTGCCGACCGGGTACGGCTTCGTCCTCGACATGGAGGGCGAGCACCGCATGGTCTTCGACGCGAAGGCCGTGGAGCAGATGGTCGACTTCGCGATGCGCCGGATGTACGGCTGAGCGAGACCGCCATTCCCGTACGCTGGGCCCCCTGGGGGGATGTCGGTGTCATGCCATAGCGTGCTCACGTCAATAGGACGTAACACTCACGGGGGACTCCCGCATGACCTACCCGCCGCAGCAAGGCCCCGGCCCGTACAGCCAGCCCTACCCGCAGGGGCAGCAGCCGCCGCCGCAGGGATACCCGCAGCAGCAGCCGCCGCAGGGATACCCGCCCCAGCCGGGATACGGGTACCCGCAGCAACAGCAGCAGCCGTATCCGCCCCAGCAGCAGCAGTGGGCGGGGCCGCCGCCGGCGCCCACCGGGCCGTCCAGGCGGGGTGGGCTGGGCGCGAAGACGATCCTGAAGATCATCGGCGGCGTGATCGTCGCCATCATGTGCGTGGTGGGCTACATCGCGAGCAAGGACGACGCCGACAAGGCGGAGGCCGGCGACTGCCTCAAGAACAACGGCTCCACGGTGACCCCCGACCTTCAGGTGGTGGAGTGCGGAGGAGTCGACGCCAAGTTCAAGGTGGTCGAGGTCATCCCCGACACGCTGGAGACCTCCAGGTGCGAGGGCAAGTCGGACATCGGCTACCGGGAGCAGACCGGCGGCCGGCGCAGCTCGGGCAAGCAGTTCGTGCTCTGCATCAACGAGATCAAGGAGTAGCAGCCGACGAAGGCGAAGGCGCCCCCTCGAACGGGGGCAGCCTGGTCGCCGCACAGCGGCCGTACCACTCGCGCCCGGGGGGAATTCCTCCCGGGCGTTTGTCGTTGTGGGTGGCAGGAAGTTCTACGTTCAACTAAAGTGACGTACAAGGAGGCCCGTCATGCCCGCAGTAACCGTCGAGAACCCGCTGACCCTGCCGAGGGTTGCCGCACCGGCCGACGCCGTAGCGCGTCCCGTGCTGGCCGTCACGACCGCTCCGGGCGGTTTCGAGGGTGAGGGCTTCCCGGTACGCCGTGCCTTCGCCGGCATCAACTACACGTACCTCGACCCGTTCATCATGATGGACCAGATGGGCGAGGTGGAGTATCAGCCTGGGGAGCCGAAAGGCACCCCCTGGCACCCGCACCGCGGCTTCGAGACGGTCACGTACCTGATCGACGGCACCTTCGTCCACCAGGACAGCAACGGTGGCGGCGGCAGCATCCGCAACGGCGACACCCAGTGGATGACCGCCGGAGCCGGCATCCTCCACATCGAGGCGCCGCCGGAGTCGCTGGTCATGTCCGGCGGCCTCTTCCACGGCCTCCAGCTGTGGGTCAACCTGCCTGCCTCCGACAAGATGATGGCCCCCCGCTACCAGGACATCCGCGGCGGCCAGGTGCAGCTCCTGACGTCCCCCGACGGCGGCGCGCTGCTCCGCGTCATCGCGGGCGAGCTGGACGGACACGAGGGCCCCGGCATCACCCACACCCCGATCACCATGATCCACGCCACGCTGCGCCCCGGTGCGGAGATCACGCTGCCCTGGCGCGCGGACTTCAACGGCCTGGCGTACGTCCTGGCCGGGCGCGGCGCCGTCGGTACGGACCGCCGCCCCGTCCGCAAGGGCCAGACCGCGGTCTTCGGCGACGGCGGATCGCTGACCGTAAGGGCGGACGAGCGCCAGGACTCCAACTCCCCCGACCTGGAGGTCGTCCTCCTCGGCGGGCAGCCGATCCGGGAGCCGATGGCGCACTACGGGCCGTTCGTGATGAACACGCAGGAAGAGCTGAAGCAGGCCTTCGAGGACTTCCAGCGCGGCGCCCTCGGCACCATCCCGGCCGTCCACGGCATGGGCGAGTAAACAAGCCCGTGGCGCCCGCCCGGCTGACGGTCTGTCACCCGGGCGGGTCTCTCCGGCGGGCCGTCCCGCGCCCTCCGTGATCGGCTGGGGCGGTGCAGACGACTGAGCCGCTCCTTCCCGACTTCGCACGCCGGGTCGCCGCCTGGTGTGTCGTCGCGCTGCTCGTCACCGGGGTCGTCGCGGTCGGGGTCTGGCTGTGCGTCACCTTCAAGACCGCCGTCACGCCCGTCCTGCTCGCCATCCTCGGCACCGCGCTGCTCGGGCCGCTGCACCGGCGGCTCATCAAGATGCGGCTGCACCGGTCGCTCGCCGCCCTGCTCACCTGTGTCGCGGTGGTCGCCGTCGTCGGCGGCGCCTCGTACATCGTCGTCAGCGCGCTCATCGAGAACGGCGACCAGATCCTCGACTCTCTCCGGCGTGCCGCCAAGGACCTGACCCAGCACCTCGGGGCGGCCGGCACCTCGCTGGACGACGTGGCCACGAACGCCAAGGAGCTGCTCGGGAAGTTCGGCGGGACGGCGGCGTCCGGGGTGATCACCGGGCTCAGCGTCGTCGGGGAGATGGCCGCGGTCGCCATCCTGGCGCTGCTGCTGATCTTCTTCTTCCTCCGGGACTCGGACAAGGCCGCCGACACCCTCAAGTCGCTCGCGCCCGGCTCGACCGGCGACACCGTCGAGGCGATGGGCCGCCGCGCCTTCGAGGCCGTCGAGGGCTTCATGCGCGGTACGACGTTCATCGCGCTCATCGACGCCATCCTCATCACCATCGGGCTGCTGATCCTGCGGGTGCCCGGCGCGGTCGGCCTCGGCGCGCTGGTGTTCGTCGGCGCGTACATCCCGTACCTCGGCGCGTTCATCTCCGGCGCGGTCGCGGTGCTCGTCGCGCTCGCCGACCGGGGGGTCGTGATCGCGCTGTGGGCGCTCGGGGTCGTACTGGCCGTACAGGTGCTGGAGGGGCACGTCCTCCAGCCGGTGATCCAGAGCCGGACCGTCCAGATGCATCCGGCCGTGGTGATGCTCGCGATCACCGCCGGGGCGTCCGTCGCCGGCATCCTCGGGATGCTCCTCGCCGTGCCGCTGACGGCAGCGGTCTTCGGGGTGATCGGGGAGATGCGCCGGGGGGAGTACGAGCGGCCCTCGCCCGGTGGCGGCGGCGGTGGGGGTGGTGGGGGCGGTGTGACGCGGTAACCCCGGCCGTAGCGCGTCCTGTCACATGGCCTGCGGCGGGACGGCGCCGTCGGGGCCCGGCTCGAAGGTCGCGAGCATCTGTTCGAGGGCTTGCTGGTCGGGACCTACGAAGGGGGCGGTGCCGCGCCGGGGCGTCTCCTCGGGCGTCGAACGTTCGGGTAGGTGCTGGTTCGTTCGCGGGGGTTGCGTTCAACGCCCTGCGGGGAGCGCCCCGGCACGTCCCCTCACCGGCGGCGTGGCAGGTGAGCCGGGGCCGGGCGTGCCCGTCGGCGGTTTCCGCAACGCGGCAGTTTCAGCCCCTCCGGCGTTTGAGGAGCGGGGTCTGGGGCGGAGTCCCAGTGCACCCCTGGCCGACTCCAGCCCGTCCGGCGTTTGAGGACACGCCCGTAGGGCGTCCGGGGTCTGGGGCAGCGCCCCTCGCGCGGCGGAGCCGCAAAATGTCACAGCGGGAAGGGGCGGGTCGGGGAATGCCCCGCGCAGCGGAGAGGCGCCCCGCGCGTCCGGCCCAAGGTCTAAAGGTCGCGCGACTCGGCGTCCTCGTACAGCTCGAACCAGATCGACTTGCCCTCGCCCTTCGGGTCCACCCCCCACGTGTGCGCGAGCATCTCCATCAGGATCAGGCCGCGCCCGCTGGACGCCATCTCCCCCGGGCGCCGCTTGTGCGGCAGCTCGTCGCTGGAGTCCGTCACCTCGACCCTCAGGCGTCGTACGCCCGGTTCGCCCTTCGCCTCGGCGATCAGCAGCGCGTCGCCGTCCGTGTGCACCAGGACGTTGGTGACCATCTCCGAGACCATCAGCACGGCCGCGTCGAGCTGCTCCGCGTCCGACCAGTCGTGCAGCAGGTCCCGCAGCTGCTGCCGGGCGGCGGCGATGCGTTCGGGCTCGGCCTGGGCCACGGTCAGCGCCGTACGCCGGACGGGGGCCAGCGTCACCGTCGTACCGGGCCCGCAGCCGCAGCCGGTGCCCTCGCGGCACAGCAGCAGGACCGCGATGTCGTCCTCGCGGCGGTCCACGAGCGGGCCGGTCGTGTGGTGCGAGGAGGGGCCGTGCACGCCCGAGACGAGGGCGTCGGCGAGCTTCTCCAGGCTGTCGCCGGTGTGCTCCTCCATGATGCTGCGGAGCCTGGCCCAGCCGGTGTCCAGGTCGTGGCCGCCGGTCTCGATCAGGCCGTCCGTACAGATCATGATCGTCTCGCCCGGTTCGAGGACGAGGCGGGTCGTGGGGTAGTCCGTGTCCGGGACGATGCCCAGCGGCAGGCCGCCGGCCGTCGGCCGGACCAGTACTGTGCCGTCGCTGAGGCGCACCGCCGGTTCGGGGTGGCCCGCGCGGGCGATGTCGAGGTGGCCGGTGGCCGGGTCGGCCTCGATGTAGAGGCAGGTGGCGAAGCGGGGGCTGGAGTAGTCGGCGGGGCCGTAGGTGTCAGTGATGCCGTGCAGGAAGCGGGACGCGCGGGAGAGGACCGCGTCCGGGCGGTGGCCCTCGGAGGCGTACGCGCGCAGGGCGATGCGGAGCTGGCCCATCAGGCCGGCCGCCCGTACGTCGTGCCCTTGTACGTCGCCGATGACCAGGGCTATTCGTCCGCTGGGCAGCGGAATCATGTCGTACCAGTCGCCGCCGACCTGGAGCCCGCCGCCGGTCGGCACGTACCGCGCGGCCACCGTCATGCCGGGGATCTCCGGTCCCAGCGTCGGCATCATCGAGCGCTGGAGGCCCAGCGAGAGCTCGCGTTCGTTCTCGGCGACCGAGGCCCGCTCCAGGGCCTGCGCGAGCATCCTGGCGACCGTCGTCAGCACGGAGCGCTCGTCGGGGGTGAAGGCCACGGGGTGCGCGAAGCCGGCCATCCAGGCGCCCATGGTGCGCCCGGCCACCGTCAGCGGCACGAAGGCCCAGGAGCGGCGCTCGGGGTTGCGGGCGAGGGGACGGCCGGCGGGGTAGCGGCGGCTGTACTCCTCCGGGGAGGAGAGATAGATGGCCCGGCCGGTCCGTACGACCTCCGAGGCCGGATGGTCGGTGTCCCGCAGCATGTCCGTGAAGGGCAGATCATCCTCCGGCCCGTACCCGTGGTGCCCCAGGACCGTGATGCGGCCGCCCGACGAGCCGAAGACGGCGAGGCTGTCCGGCGAGAACCCGGGCATGGAGAGCGAGGCGGCCACCCGCAGCACCTCGGCCGTGGAGCGCGCCTTCGCGAGCGCCCGCCCCGCGTCCAGCAGGAACGCCTCGCGGGAGCGGCGCCAGTCGCCGGTGACGGGGGTGTGGGCGGCGTCGCCCGGCCGCGGCTCGGCGACTTCCTGGAGGGTGCCGAAGAGCTGGTAGTCGCTGCCTTCGATCACCGGCTTGGAGCGGCTTCGTACGGTCCTGAGCAGCCGTCCTTCCGTATCCATGATCCGGAGCCGGGCCTCGGCGAGGGTGCCTTCGGCGACCGCGAGGTTCACGACCCCGTTGATCTCGTTCCAGTCGACCGGGTGGAAACGGGAGCGTACGGCGGCCTCGGGGAGCGCCACGGGCTCGGCGGGCAGCCCGAGCAGCCGGGCGGCCTCCGCGTCGAGCGTGACGACCCCGGATGCGTTGTCCCAGCGCCACAGGCCGGTCGCGATGGCGGCCAGGATGTCCTCGGTACGCATTGCTTCATCTTTACAGGTCGCGGCCGGACCGGCTGGGTGAGTCCCCTGCGGACCGGTCCCGTACGGCAAATAAAAAGGCAAATTTAAGGGGACGCGCCGGGCGGTAACCTTGAGTGCTCCGACTACCCCGAATCCCGAAGGCTGGATGAACGACGATGCATCGGTACAGGTCCCACACCTGCGGCGAGCTCCGCGCCTCTGACGTCGACACCGACGTCCGGCTGAGCGGCTGGCTGCACAATCGTCGAGACCTGGGCGGCATCCTCTTCATCGATCTGCGCGATCACTACGGCATCACGCAGCTCGTCGCCCGCCCCGGCACCCCGGCGTACGAGGCCCTCGACAAGCTCAACAAGGAGTCGGTCGTCCGCGTCGACGGCCGGGTCGTCTCGCGCGGCGCCGAGAACGTCAACCCGGACCTGCCGACCGGCGAGATCGAGGTAGAGGTCGCGGAGGTCGAGCTGCTGGGCGCGTCGCAGCAGCTGCCGTTCCAGATCAACACGGACGACGGGGTGGGCGAGGAGCGCCGCCTCGAGTACCGCTTCCTCGACCTGCGCCGCGAGCGCATGCACCGCAACATCATGCTGCGTACGGCCGTCATCTCGGCCATCCGGCACAAGATGACGGCGCTCGGCTTCAACGAGATGGCGACGCCGATCCTGGCGGCGACCTCGCCGGAGGGCGCGAGGGACTTCGTCGTCCCGTCGCGTCTGAACCCCGGCAAGTTCTACGCGCTGCCGCAGGCGCCGCAGCAGTTCAAGCAGCTGCTGATGATCTCGGGCTTCGACCGGTACTTCCAGATCGCGCCGTGCTTCCGCGACGAGGACGCCCGCGCGGACCGCTCGCCGGGCGAGTTCTACCAGCTCGACGTGGAGATGAGCTTCGTCGAGCAGGAGGACGTCTTCCAGCCGATCGAGAAGCTGATGACCGAGCTCTTCGAGGAGTTCGGAGGCGGCCGCCACGTCACGTCGCCGTTCCCGCGGATCCCGTTCCGCGAGGCGATGCTGAAGTACGGCAACGACAAGCCCGACCTGCGGGCCAAGCTGGAGCTCGTCGACATCTCCGACGTCTTCGCCGGCTCGGAGTTCAAGGCCTTCGCGGGCAAGCACGTGCGCGCGCTGCCGGTGCCGGACACGGCGGGTCAGTCCCGCAAGTTCTTCGACGGGCTCGGTGACTACGCCGTCGAGCACGGCGCGAAGGGCCTTGCCTGGGTGCGGGTCGGCGAGGACGGTTCGCTGAGCGGCCCGATCGCGAAGTTCCTCACCGAGGAGAACGTCAAGGTCCTCACCGAGCGCCTGTCGCTGGCCCCCGGCCACGCGGTCTTCTTCGGCGCGGGCGAGTTCGACGAGGTCTCGAAGATCATGTCGGCCGTACGGGTCGAAGCGGCGAAGCGCGCCGGGCACTTCGAAGAGGGCGTCTTCCGCTTCTGCTGGATCGTCGACTTCCCGATGTACGAGAAGGACGAGCTCACCGGGAAGATCGACTTCTCGCACAACCCCTTCTCGATGCCGCAGGGCGGCCTCGATGCCCTGGAGACCCAGGACCCGCTGGACATCCTGGGCTGGCAGTACGACATCGTCTGCAACGGCGTCGAGCTGTCCTCCGGCGCGATCCGGAACCACGAGCCCGAGATCATGTTCAAGGCGTTCGAGATCGCGGGCTACGACAAGGAGACCGTCGAGCGCGAGTTCGCCGGCATGCTCCGCGCCTTCGAGTTCGGCGCCCCGCCGCACGGCGGCATCGCCCCGGGCATCGACCGCATCGTGATGCTGCTGGCCGACGAGCCGAACATCCGCGAGACGATCGCCTTCCCGCTGAACGGCAACGCGCAGGACCTGATGATGGGCGCGCCGACGACGCTGGACGAGGCGCGGCTGCGGGAGCTCAACATTCAGCTCCGGAAGCCGGTTTCGGAGAAGTAGCAGGGTAAAGCCGCCGAGAAGGGGCCCGGAACCGACTGGTTCCGGGCCCCTTCTTTCGGGTTGCGGGCAACCCGATCCGTTCCTCGGCGCGTTGAACGGTCGTGAAGGACCGACGAACATGCCCAGGTGGCACCGGCGGCCGGAGCCGCGACACACCTGCAAGCTCTCTTACGTTCGGCAGCAAGAAGAAGGGGACGAAATGAAGCGCCGGAACCGAACGATGGCTCCGCTGACCGCGCTGCTGACGGCCGCCGCACTCCTGGCAACGGGCTGCGGCACCACGATCACCCCCCGCGCCTCGGACGCCGTCGCGGACCCCGGCGCTCCCGCCCCCGGACCGTCCGGGGGCAAGGCCGGTAAGGCCGGCAAAGCCGCACCGGAACCCCGGAGGTCACCCCGCCCGCTCCTCAGCCTGCCGGGCCTGGGCCCCAAGACGCTCAGCCAGGTCCCGGACGACACCCGCCAGGCGCTGGTCGTCACCGGCGAGGGCCGCGACGAGAACCGGGGCACGGCGGTCCTGTACGAGCGCGAACGCCCCGGCGCGGCCTGGCGGCCGGGCAACCCCTGGCCCACCCACAACGCCGTACGCGGCTGGACCGACAGGCACGTCCAGGGGGACCTGCGCTCCCCTGTCGGCGTCTTCACCCTCACCGACGCGGGCGGCCTGCTCCCCGACCCCGGCACGAAGCTGACGTACGACACGGGCTCCGCCTTCACCGCCCGCGGCACGGGCTCCGAGGGGGAGCCCCTGGCGGGCGCCTTCGACTACGTCATCGCCATCAACTACAACCGCAGGCCCGGCACGACCCCGCTGGACTGGACCCGGCCCCTGGGCGCGTCCAGGGGCGGCGGGATCTGGCTGCATGTCGACCACGACGGGCCGACGCAGGGCTGTGTGTCGTTCGGCCGGCCGGTGATGAAGCAGCTGCTGCGCACGCTGGACCCGGCGAAGAAGCCGGTGGTGGTGATGGGCGACAAGTCGTCGCTGAGCAGGTGAGGGCGGGCGGCCCCGGCCGCCCGCCCCCACCGGTGTCCGGCCCTACGCGTTGGCCGGCTCCGACGAGCCGCCCGCGCCGGGCGCCGGCTCCGCCGGGGTGTCCTGGCCGGGCCCGCGCTGACTCGGGATCACCGACATGAGATTGGCCGTCATGAGGGCGCGACGTTCGTCGGCCTCGGCGCACAGGGCGAGGGCGGCCGCGTTGAAGCGGACCAGGGAGGGCGGGTCGGAGGGGCCGAGGAGGTGCGCCTTCAGCTCCGCGCGGGCCTCCTTGTGGAGGTCCTTCTCCGGGTGGCGTACGGACTCCAGGAGTTCCGGGACGCCGGACGCGTCGGGGGTGAGGACGGTGGCGGCGCGCACGGTCGGGAAGCTCGCCCGGAAGTCCGCCTCCGTCATGCCGCTGGTGTTGGCCACGGCGTACGGCTTCTCGCTGTGCAGGTAGTCCGACACGACGCTCGACACATCGCTGATCAGCAGGTGGGACTGATTGAAGCAGCTGTAGATGCCGAGCTGCGGTGTGACGACGATCTGGTGCTCCCACTCGGGGAACGACGCCCAGTACGCCTCCTCCCAGGCCTCCGTGGCCGCCGCGACGAGCGCCGCGCGGCCCTCTTCGGGCCTGCCCTGGAGCATCATCCGCTCCAGCTCGTCGGCCCCGGCCCGGAAGTCGCTGCTGGTGAGCCGGTCGAGTTCGGCCCTGCGGCGGGCGGCTTCGGCCACCGCCTCCAGGTCGGGGCGGGGACCGGAGCGCCTGGCGGCGGCCTCGGTGATCATCGCCCGGATGCGCCGGTCCGCCGCGCCGGCGGCCGGGTCGACGGAGCCGGTCATCGGGTGCGGCTTGTAGAGCAGCCGTACGCCCTCGTCGTCCAGGAGCGCGCGGACGAGGTTCTCGCCGGCCAGGACGACCGAGGTGTTGCCGGGGTTGCCGTCCCAGCCCTCCCAGGTCGGTGCGTACAGCACCGTCGTGTACGTGCTCTCGGGCGCGCCCGTCCAGGGCTGGATCGGGGCAAGCTGCGGGCGGCCCACCTCCACCACGTCCTTGTCGTCGACGCCTATCTCGGCGAGCCGGTAGCGCTCACGGGCCGCCGGGCCCGCCACCCACACCTCGTCGTACGCCTTGGCGTACGGGTTGCAGCTGGACAGCTTGTCGCTCTCGCCGTGGTTGGTGAAGGCGTGCTTGATGGAGGGGATGCGCAGCACCTGCGAGGTCTTACCGGAGTTCGCCGGGTGCAGCATCATCGCCAGCGTCGAGTTCTCCAGGGCGAACAGGTGCGAGACCCGTGGGATGCAGAGGATCGGCACGTCCGTGGCCTGGATCTTCTGCACCATGAAGCGTTCGCGCAGCACGATCAGCGGCTTGCCGTCCAGTGCGGAGAGGGTGGAGAGCCACATGTTCGCCTGGTACGCCGACGAGGTGCCGCCGGAGAAGTACATCGCCACGGTCGGCCGGTACTCCGCGAGCCAGGTGTCCAGCCACTCCAGGGTCTGCTCGGTGTTCGCGGGGCGCTTGCCCGGCAGCAGCCACGTGGCCAGGTGGACGGTTCCGGCCGCCATCAGCACGAGGGAGACACCGATGCCGGCGGCGCCGCCGTGCAGGTCCCCGGTCACGGCGGTGACGAGCAGTCCCGTCGTGGCGGGCACCGAGAACGTCAGCAGCCGGTGACCCGGGCGGCGGGCCAGGAGGCGCGGCGGAGCGGCGCAGGGCCGCAGCGCCGAGGCGTCGATGTTGCGGGTGACGACGGGCAGTGTGCGGGTGCGCCGGACCAGCACCGCGACCGCCTGGCAGACGAAGTGCAGGGCGTAGACGAAGAGCAGCGCGACGGTCAGGGGAGCCTGCTCGCGCAGCGGATCGATGCCGTCGATGCGCAGCAGGCCGAGCAGGATCAGCATGTCGCGCAGCAGCTGCCGGACGGTGACGTCGAAGCGGATTCTGCTGAGCATCGAGAGCAGCGCGGGCTGCCGGTGCCGCAGGTACAGATCGAGGGCGAGGCCGGCGGCGGCAGCGGTGACGAACACCGGCACCTGGGCCAGCAGAGCGCCGAGCAGCTGCGCGCAGAACGCGGCTGCCATCGCGAGCAGCGCGGCGAGCTGCTTGACGCGGCGGGGGGACGATCCGGCGGAGGGCATGGTGAGTGGACTCCTGGCGGGGAGAGGTGATCGGCCGGGGAAGCCGTTCCGGGGAGCCGGCGTCGGCCGTCCGCGTGGGGGTGGGCGGCAGCGGCGGTGGGGGGCCGGCGGGTGACCGTATGCCGTGCTCGGGCGTCGTCACAACGCGCCGGGGACAGCCATCACCGCAGACACGGCAGATGCCAGTGGCATGGGAACCGCATCCGGGCGCCCTGCCCACCCTGTCCGCGCGCATGTGCGGACAACGCGGCGGGGCCGGTCCGGGAGAGTGTCCCAGACCGGCCCCGCTGCGCGGAAGCTCCGGTTCCGATTACATCTTCTTCGGGTCCTCAAGGCGGGGGAACAGCACCGCGCCCTTCGTCACCGTCACGCCCTGCGGGAGCCGGCCCCAGTCGGCCGCCTCCTGGAGCGGCTGGTCCGCGAGGGCGCCCAGTACGGGCTCCGCGCCGAGGGAGTCCCACAGCTTCTGGGACGTCTCCGGCATGACCGGGTTCAGCAGGACCGCGACCCCGCGCAGGGACTCGGCGGCGGTGTAGAGGATCGTCGCGAGACGAGCCCGGCCCTCCTCCGAAGTGTCCTTGGCGACCTTCCAGGGCTCCTGCTCCGTGATGTAGCCGTTGACCTGCTTCACGAAGTCGAAGATCGCCAGGATGCCGCCCTGGAAGTCCAGCTCCTCGCCGATCTTCCGGTCCGCCTCGGCGACCGCCTTGCTCAGGCCGTCCTGGACGGCCTTCTCGGCGTCACCCGGGGCCGTGGCCGCCGGCAGGGCGCCCTCGAAGTACTTGCCGACCATGGCCGCGACGCGCGAGGCCAGGTTGCCGTAGTCGTTGGCCAGCTCGGAGGTGTAGCGGGCGGTGAAGTCCTCCCACGAGAAGGAGCCGTCGCTGCCGAACGCGATCGCCCGCAGGAAGTACCAGCGGTAGGCGTCCACACCGAAGTGGGAGGTCAGGTCCTGCGGCTTGATGCCGGTCAGGTTCGACTTCGACATCTTCTCGCCGCCGACCATCAGCCAGCCGTTGGCCGCGACCCTGCCGGGCACCGGCAGGCCCTGCGCCATCAGCATGGCCGGCCAGATCACCGCGTGGAAGCGCAGGATGTCCTTGCCGACCAGGTGCACGTTGGCCGGGAACGTCTCGTCGAACTTCGCCTGGTTCGCGCCGTAGCCGACGGCCGTCGCGTAGTTGAGGAGCGCGTCCACCCACACGTAGATGACGTGCTTGTCGTCCCACGGGATCGGGATGCCCCAGTCGAAGGTGGAACGGGAGATCGACAGGTCCTGCAGGCCCTGCCTGACGAAGCTCAGGACCTCGTTGCGGGCGGACTCGGGCTGGATGAAGCCGGGGTTCTGCTCGTAGAAGTCGAGCAGCTTCGGGCCGTACTCGCTCAGCTTGAAGAAGTAGTTCTCCTCCTTGAGGATCTCCACCGGCTTCTTGTGGACGGGGCACAGCTTGGTGCCGTCCTCGGCCTCGATGAGGTCGCCGGGGAGCTTGTACTCCTCGCAGCCCACGCAGTACGGGCCTTCGTACCCGCCCTTGTAGATCTCGCCCTTGTCGTACAGGTCCTGCACGAACTCCTGCACACGGTCCGTGTGCCGCTTCTCCGTCGTACGGATGAAGTCGTCGTTCGCGATGTTCAGGTGCTCCCAGAGGGGCCGCCAGGCCTCCTCCACGAGCTTGTCGCACCACTCCTGGGGCGAGACCCCGTTCGCCTCGGCAGTGCGCATGATCTTCTGACCGTGCTCGTCCGTGCCGGTGAGGTACCACACCTTCTCGCCGCGCTGACGGTGCCAGCGCGTGAGCACGTCCCCTGCAACGGTCGTGTAGGCGTGGCCCAGGTGAGGAGCGTCGTTGACGTAGTAAATGGGGGTCGATACGTAGAAGGCCTTCACGCCTTCGTTCGTCCCCTGCTTCTCGGATCCAGTGGCCGCCATGGGCGAAATCCTAACGGTCCATGGATGATCCACTCACACGCTTAACCGGGGGGTGAGACGGCGAAGGCGGTGCCGGTCCCGGGGGACCGGCACCGCCTTCGCCGTGGCGCGCGCTGCTTACGCCTTGAGGCCGGTGACCAGCTGCGCGTACAGCTCGGCGTCCGCGACCTCGCGCGGGGCGGGGCCGGCGTGGAAGAACGCGGCGTTCGGGACGTCGAGCTTCCGCAGGAAGTCGAAGCCCTTGGCGTCGTGCTCGCCGAACGCGACGAACTGCCAGAACAGCGGCTTGCCGGCGGCGTCGGCCAGGGCCTGCTTGGCCGGTCCCTTGGCGTCCGGGGGCCCGTCCGTCTGGAACACGACCAGAGCGGGGCGGCCGCTGCCGGACTTCTCGTGGTGCGCGACGACCTCTTCGACGGCGCGGTGGTAGCTCGTACGCCCCATGTGCCCGATGGCGGCGTGCGCCTTGTCCACGAGCCCTTCGTACGCGTCGAGGCTGACGTCGACGGTGCCGTCGATGTCGGTCGAGAAGAAGACGACGTGTACGGCGGCGTTCTCGTCGAGGTGGGCGGCGAGGGCGAGCGTCCGGTCGGCGAGGTGCTGGGCGCTGCCGTCCTTGTAGAACGGCCGCATGGACCCCGACCGGTCGAGGATCAGGTACACGTCCGCCCGCGTCCCGTGCAGTCGCTCGGCACCGAGTGCGGCACCGGCGGCCGCGTAGTGCGCGACGAGCGAGGGCGCGCGCGACTCGACGTCCCCGAGCGAAACGGCGGCCTCCGGCTTGGGCTGAGCGTCACCGGCCTCGGGCTCGGCCTGTACGTGAGCCTCGGCCTCGGCCTCGGTCTCCGCGACCGGCTCGGCCTGTACGTCGGCGTCGGGGGCGGGGTCGGCCGCGACCTCGGCGGTCGGCTCGGCGGTGGGCTCGGCCTCCGGCTCGGCGGACGCTTCCGGAACGGCGACTGCCGCAACGGTGAGCTGCGGCTCAGCCTCGGCCTCGGCCTCGGTCTCCACGACCGGCTCGGCCTTGGCGGCCTCGGACGTGACCGTCTCCGGCTCGATGCCGGTCGTGGCCGGGGTGGCGGTCGGCTCGGGCTGAGCCTCGGTCGCGACGGCGACCGGCTCGTTCGTGGCCTCGGGCCCGGCTTCGGCCGTGACCTCGGCGGTCGGCTCCGCCTCCGCCTCCGGCTCGGCCTCGGCCTGCGGCTCGGTGTCCGCCGGGGCCGGAGATGCAACCTCTGTGGCTGCTTCCTCGCCTGCGGCGGCGACCGGCTCGGCCGTGACCTCGGCGGTCGGCTCCGCCTCTGTCTCGGTGGCCGCCGTGGCGGGCTCGGCCTCCGGGGTGGCGTCGGCGGTCGCGGTGGATTCCGCGACTGGCTCGGCCTCGGCCTCGGCCTGCGGCTCGGTGGCGATCGGCTCGGGCTTGGTCTCCGCCTCGGCGGCGACCGGCTCGTTCGTGGCCTCGGGCTCGGTCTCGGCCGCGACCTCGGTGGTGGGCTCCGCCTCCGCCTCGGCGGCGGCCGGGGCGTTCGTGGCCTCGGCCGTGCTGGCTTCCGCCGGGGCCGGGGCCGTGGCTGCCTCAGGCTTCGGCTCGGCAGCCGTTGCCGGGGTGTTGGATTCCCCCGTTGGCTGGGACGGGACCGGGGCCGAGGGCTTCGGGGTGGACGGGGTGGACTGGGCCGGGACGTTCGGTCCCGGCGAGGGGGTCTTCGTACGGGACGCGGACGGATTGTCGAAGGCCGCCGCCACCAGGTCCGACGCGATACCCGGCGTCGACTTCCTGGCCGGCTGCTCCGCCGTGGCCGACGCCTCGTCCTCATTGGCCGGGGCCTGGGCCGGGGCCGGTACCGACGCCACCGTCTCCCTGGCCTCGGCGGTCGCGGATTCCGGTTCCGGCACGGTGGCCGGGTCCGGCTTACGTTCGGCCTGGGACGGAACGGAAGCTGCCGCCGAGGTCTCCCGTGCCGGCGGCTGCTCGTTGCTCTCCGCTCGATCGCGTCCGAACACCTTGCGCAGCAAGCTCCGAATGCCCATGGGCGAGGCCTTTCGCATGAGTTGGGTGCGATGCACGCCCGCACCCGGCGGATGATCCCTGGCCAGGGCGGACACGTAAGGTTAGCGGCCCCGCCCGCCGATCTTCGGGAGGGTCAGCCGTGCCGTTCCACTTCCAGGCGCGCGCGGCTCGCATCGGCGAACACCGATGCCAAACGCGCCCCCTCCGGCCGGCCCGGCGCGAACAGACCGGCCGCGTCGGCGCGTACCACCAAAGTCTCATGCGCATCGATCACTTCCGAGACGCCACGCGTCTCGATCGTGTCCCACCAGGCGTCGAGATTCCGCCCGAACCACTCCGGCAGCCCGCACGGCCCGGCCACCGCGTCCCAGAAGTCGTCGAGTGAGTCGAGCGGCAGGCCTCGCAGGTCCACGGTGAGGTCCACGGTGAGGTCGTCGCTGAGGTCGTCGCTGAGGTCGTCCGTGAGGTCATCGGCGTCGTCGTCGCGCATGAGGCCGGAGCCTAGCCGTCAAGTCAACTTTCGCCCGGCCGTCCCGCATTCACCTCACGTTCACCCGAAGGCCGCCGGACCGCGCACGTACGCCCCTAACGTCACGGCCGGAGACATTCCGACCACCGTGTCGGCGCAGGGCGCGCCGCACCACAGCCCGTACAGCCACAGCCCATATGGAGGGGTCCGTGCGCAATCTGCTGCCGCTGCTCAACTCGCCGCACTCGGGTGGGCGCTCCGCGCTGACCTGCCGCTACCGGTGCGGAGACGCCTGTTTCCAGGACGTCCCGAACACCAGCGACAACGAGTACGCCGGCGACGTCATAGCCGGCGCTCTGTCGAGACGATCGATGATGCGCGCCGCCGCCGTGGTGACTGTCGCAGCAGCCGCCGGGACCTCCGCCCTCGCCGGCCCCGGTGCCAACCGGGCCGTGGCCGCCGACAGCACGCGTAAGCCTCCGGCCGGCAGGACGGACGGCGCCCGCGGGCTCCGCTTCGCGGCCGTCGCGCCCAACACCACCGACGCCGTCACCGTCCCGGACGGTTACGCCCAGAACGTCGTCATCCGGTGGGGTGAGCCCATCCTCCGCGGCGCCCCCGCCTTCGACCCGGACAAGCAGTCCGGCAAGGCGCAGGCCGGCCAGTTCGGCTACAACAACGACTTCCTCTCCCTGCTCCCGCTGCCCGGCGAGCACGGCCGCCAGGTACTCGTGGCCAACCACGAGTACACGGACGAGATCCTGATGTTCAAGGGGTACGACCCGGCCAAGCCCACCCGCGAGCAGGTCGAGACCGCCTGGGCCGCGCACGGCCTGTCCGTCGTCGTCGTCCAGGAGGAGCGCAAGTCCGGCAAGCTCACGCCGGTCACCCGCCACCACCTGAACCGCCGCCTCCACACGACCTCCGAGTTCCGGCTGACCGGCCCCGCCGCCGGCGGCGACCTCCTGAAGACGTCCGCCGACCCGACCGGCACGAAGGTCCTCGGTACGCTCAACAACTGCGCCGGAGGCACCACCCCCTGGGGCACCACGCTCCACGGCGAGGAGAACTTCAACCAGTACTTCGCCAACGGCTCCAGCGCCACCGACAAGCGTTACGGCATCTCCACCGGCGCCACCGAGCGCAAGTGGGAGCTCTTCGACAAGCGCTTCGACGTCAAGCAGGAGCCGAACGAGTCCCACCGCCAGGGCTGGGTCGTCGAGCTCGACCCGTACGACCCCGACTCCACGCCCCGCAAGCACACCGCGCTCGGCCGCTTCAAGCACGAGGCCGCCCAGCCCCGCCTGACCGCCGACGGCCGCCCCGTCGTCTACATGGGCGACGACGAGCGCTTCGACTACTTCTACAAGTTCGTGTCGTCGAAGCGGATGAAGAAGGGCACCTCGCGGGCCGCCCGCGAGCACAACCTCACCCTCCTCGACGAGGGCACGCTGTACGTCGCCAAGCTCACCGGCGACAGCCCAGCCGCCGAGATCGACGGCACGGGCAAGCTCCCCAACGACGGCGAGTTCGACGGCAGCGGCGTCTGGATCCCGCTCGCCACCGGTAAGACCTCGCACGTCCCCGGCATGACCGCCGAAGAGGTGTACGTCTTCACCCGCGTGGCAGGGGACAAGGTCGGGGCGACCAAGATGGACCGCCCGGAGGACGTCGAGCCGAGCCCCCGCACCGGCCGCGTGTACGTCGCGCTCACGAACAACACCGACCGCGGCAAGGCCGGCAAGGCGGGTGCCGACGAGGCCAACCCGCGCAACCTCAACAAGCACGGCCAGGTGCTCGAACTCGCCGAGCACTGGGACGACCCCGCCTCGGACGGCTTCGCCTGGCGGCTCTTCCTGGTCGCGGGCGACCCGGACGACCCGGCGACGTACTTCGCGGGCTTCCCGAAGGACAGAGTCAGCCCGATCTCGTGCCCGGACAACGTGGCCTTCGACCCGCACGGCAACCTGTGGCTCTCCACGGACGGCAACCAGCTCGGCTCCCACGACGGCCTGTTCGGCGTGGCGACGCGCGGGGAGCGGCGCGGTGAGCTGAAGCAGTTCCTGACCGTGCCGAAGGGTGCGGAGACCTGCGGGCCGGTCATCCAGGACCGCCGCGTTCTCGTCTCGGTCCAGCACCCGGGCGAGGTCGACGGCGCGAGCGTCGAGAAGCCGGCGTCGGCGTGGCCGGACGGCCCCGGCAAGCTCGTCCGCCCGTCGGTGGTGGCGGTCTACCGCAAGGACGGCCGCGACATCGGCGTGTAGGCCGGGCGGGGGCGGGCGTCGCCGGAGGGGCTGGACAGTGCCGCGTTGCGGCAACCATCCAGCCCGTCCGGCGTTTGAGGACACGACCGCAGGGCGTCCGCGGGTCTGGGGGCTTGCCCCCAGTTCGGGAAGGGACGGGGTGGGGAACAAGCCCCGCGCAGCGGCATGCCCACGCGCGCCCCGCGCAGCCGCACGCACTCCCCCTACCCCACCTGCCCCCGCCACCTCACGTACTGCTCCCGCGCATCCCCCGTGTACGACCACGGCACCAGCGCCGCCCGCCCGCCGAGCAGAGCGAACACCTCGCGGGCCTCCCCCGGCAGGCCCGCGTAACACGCCGCATGCGCGAGATAGTTCAGCTCGCCGACCTCCTCCGGCGCCACCGGCCCCGGCGTCCGCCCGCCCAGCCACCGCTCCCTCGTCCGGCGTACCTCCGTCACCGCCAGCTCGTGGTGCCAGTGCTGGTCGAAGCCGCGCACCGGCCGGCCCTTCGCCGCCGCCGCGATGTACCGGTACTCCTCCACCCGCGCGATCTGCACCAGCACCGGCAGCGGCGACCCCTCGGGAGCCGCGCCCGCCGCGTCGCGGGCGAAGTCGTACATCCGGCCGTGCGTGCCGTGCCAGCGCGCCGAGTGGTAGCGCAGCAGCTGCACATGGCCCTCGATGTTGTACGGGTCGCGGCGCCGCAGCTCCTCCCACCACTCGCGCAGCTCCGCCCGGCCGACCCCGTCGCCGTACAGCCGCGCGACCGTCAGCAGCGACACCCACGGCATCGGATCGGCGGGCCGGGCGTCGGCGGCGCTCAGACAGGCCATCACAGCCACGTCGATACGAGTGCGGTCGACCTCGGTGCCGCGTCCCGCCTCGATGGCCTGGTTGAAGACGCGTACGACCTCGGTGGCGGCCCGCAGCACGGCGGCGTCCGGGTTGTCCGGTTCGGCCGCCCGCCACGCCTCGACCACGGAGCTCGCCGCCGCCGCGTACGAGAGCAGGCGCAGCCGGTGGGTGCGCAGGGGCCAGTTGTCGCCGGTCGCGTGCAGCAGATCGCGTACGCCCTGCCAGCGGCCGATGACGATGTCCTGCCGGGCCGCGGTCAGCGGCCGGTCGCCGAAGTCCGGGTCGAAGTCGGGTGCGGAACCGGCACGGGGACCGGAGCCGGAGCCGGAGCCGGAAGAGAAGCGGCGGCGGAGTGCGGCCATCGGGACACCTCCTGCTCGGAGAGAAGAGACGGTCAGAAGTCGGTGGGGAGGCCGGCGTCCGCGTAATCGCCGCGTTCCGCACCGGAGTTGACGTGCACCGCCTCGATCTCGATGGCGCGGGTGGCGTCGAGCCGCGCGGGGCTGTAGTACGTGCTGCCCTGCCGCCAGTACCAGAGCATCGGGACGACGCCGACCGCCAGGGCGCCGAGGCCGATCGCGATCGCCGCCGCGCTGAGCTCGGTGAGGGAGGCCGCGAAGACGCAGAACATGAACAGCGAGCCGAGCAGCGGCCAGGCCCCGCCGAGGAGGAAGTCCTTCGGTGAGGCGAGCAGCGTCTTGCGGTAGGCGACGACGGCGGCGAGCCCCGCGAGCCCGTAATACAGCGTGGTCTGGAGGCCGATCGCCGCGAGCGCGTCGGACATGATCTCCTCGGTCGAGCCGAGCGCGTTCGAGGCGACGAAAAGAACGAGCGCGACCGTCCCCACAACCGCGACGGCGACCCACGGGGTGTTCCACCGGCGGTGTACGAGGCCGAGCGCGGCCGGCATCGTACGGTCGCGGCCCATCGCGAAGAGCGAGCGCGTGACCTGGATCAGGGTGGTTTCGAGGGTGGCGATGGTGGAGAGCACCACGGCCAGGACCATCAGCTTGCCGCCGATGCCCGGCCAGATCGCGTCGCCGAGGACCGCGAGCACGTTGGTGTCGTGGGCCGAGATCTGCTCGGTCGTCAGGATGATGTTGATGGCGATCGTGAAGACGACGAAGAGAACAAAGACGACGCCTACGCCCACGAGCGAGGCGAGCCCGGCGGTGCGGCGGCTGTTGCGGGTCTCCTCGCTGAGGTTGCTGGTGACGTCCCAGCCCCAGTAGTAGAAGGCGGCGATCAGGGTGCCGGCGGCGAAGCCGGTGAGGCCGTCGAAGTGGCTGAAGCCGAGCCACGACCATTCGAAGGCGGCTGCTGAACCCCGGTGGAAGAGGGCGCCGACCAGGAAGAGGACGAGGATCAGGAGCTCGACACCGGACACCAGCAACTGGGCGCGGGCGGAGAGGCGGGCGCCGCCGAGTACGACGGCGAGCATCAGCAGGAACCAGCCGGCGCCGGCCGTGGTGGCGAGCGCGGTGTTGGACGCGAGGTCCGGGTCGAACAGGGAAAGGGTCATCTGACCTGCGGGAAGCGATCCGGCGACCATGAAGATGGTGGCGGCGACGACGAGCGCCCAGCCGCTGATGAAGCCGAGGAACGGGTGCAGGGTCCGGCCCACCCACGAGTAGGTGGCGCCCGCGTTCACGTCGATGCGGCCGAGGCGGCCGAAGGCCAGGACGATGCCGAGCATGGGTATCGCGCAGTACAGCAGCGCGGCCGGACTGGCGAGGCCGACGGCTCCGACGAGCACGGCGGTGGTGGCGGCGAGGGAGTAGGCGGGGGCGCTGCCCGCGACGGCCATCACGATCGTTTCGAAGGTGCCGAGGGCGTTGGGCTGGAGCCCTCTGCCGGAGTTGCGGATCATGCTGTTCTCAACTTCCGGAGGTGTGCCGGGCACAACGGGAATCCTCTGTCCTCGTTGTACGGCACGACATTTGGCGACAAGTCAGAGATGTGGGCCCGGAGCGGAGGAGCCCCCTCCGGGCGGGAGATGGTGCGCATAGTAGTGCGGTCGGCGGGGAAGCGGGCACGGAGCTTCCGGCGGTCGTACCCTCGGTGGCATGGCTTCGGACGACGTGAATACCGGGACCGTACGTATCGACGTCTGGATCTGGTCCGTACGGCTCACCAAGACCCGCGCCCAGGCGGCGGCGGCCTGCAAGGCGGGCCACGTCCGCGTCGGCGGCGAGCGGGTCAAGCCGGCGCACGCGCTGAAGGCGGGCGACGAGGTGCGGCTGTTCCACGCCGGGCGGGAGCGGATCGTCGTCGTCTCGCGGATCATCCGCAAGCGCGTGGGCGCCCCCGCGGCGGCCGAGTGCTACGTCGACAACAGCCCGCCGCCTCCGCCCCGCGAGTTCGTCGCACCGGTCGCGGTGCGGGACCGGGGTGCGGGGCGCCCGACGAAGCGCGACCGGCGCGAGATGGAACGGCTTCAGGGGCCGAAGCCGGCGGCCGGCTGACGGCTGGCAGAGTGAGGCACATGTCGTCGACTTCTCCGCGCCGTCCGTGCCCGGTCTGTGGCCGTGAGGTCGCGGTCGTCGCGGGCCGTTTCGTACGCCACGATCCGCGCACGCGGGCCGCCGCGGCGGAACTGACGCTGTGCGCGGGATCGAAACGCCCCGCGCCACCCGCTGCGACGCAGCGCACCCTGGACGGCTACGAACTACCCCCGTTCCCCGGCCAGCTCCCGCTGTTCTAGTCGGTGCGGGCGCGATCCGCTGCGCGGGCCTTTCCCCGCCCCGCCCCTTCCCGCTGTGACACTTTGCGGCTCCGCCGCGTGAGGGACTCCGCCCCAGACCCCGCTCCTCAAACGCCGGAGGGGCTGGAGTGGCGGGGGTGGGCGACCAGTCGGGGCACGGCCCCAGACCCCGCTTCTCAAACGCCGGAGGGGCTGGAGTTGCCGCGATTGCGGCAACCGCCGGCGGGCACGCCCGGCCCCGGCTCACCTGCCACGTCACCGGTGAGGGGACGTGCCGGGGCGCTCCCCGCAGGGCGTTGAACGCAACCCCCGCGAACGAACCCACACCTACCCGAACGTTCGACGCCCGAGGAGACGCCCCGGCGCGGCACCGACCCCGAAGCCCAGGGCCTCTGGCCCCGGCCACTACCCCCGCGGCCGCGCCGGTGAAGCTACCGCCCTTGCCGCCGCTACCTCCTGGCGCAGGGGGGCCAGGACTGATTCGTCGTCGCGGGGGAGGTCCGTTCTTACCTCTACCAGGGTGTCGCTCGTCCGGAGGCCGGCCGCCAGTTCGCGCAGCTCCTGTGCCACGTCGGCCACTTCCGCCTCGTCCGGCGGCTGCGCCCCGTGGTTGATCCGGACCCGCGCCGCCGTCGTCGCGTCCACGATCCGCTCGGTCGCGACCACCAGCGGCCACCACGCCGCCGCCCGGGGCCCGGTCGGCGGGGGCTCGGTCAGCGCCCGCTGGAATTCGGAGCGTACGACGGACAGGTCCCGGTAGAGCCGGCGCCGCAGCCGCTGCCGCTGGCGTTCGCCCAGCGGGTCCGGGGGACCGAACGCGCACTCCACGTAGCCCGCCGTGTCCGCCACCGTGTCCGCGAGCCGCGCCCCCACCCGCGTGTTCCAGCTCTCCGGCCACAGCAGATACCCGGCCAGCAGCGCGATCGCGCATCCGATGAGGCTGTCGTACAGACGCGGCAGGACCAGCCCGAACCCCTGGTGGTTCAGAATGTCCGACAGCAGCAGGATGACCGGCGTGATGGCCGCCGTCTGGAACGCGTACCCCTTCGCCGTGAACGCGGGGATGAGCGCCGCGAGCACCAGCATCACCGGTACGTCCCACCACCCCCGCTCCAGCTCCGCCAGAACCGCCGCCGCGACCACCAGCCCCAGCGCCGTCCCGAACGCCCGCTGCACGGCCCGCGAGAACACCGACCCGAAGTCCGGCTTCAGTACGAACACCACTGTCAGCGCCACCCAGTACGAGCGCGGCACGGCGATCAGCGAGACCAGCGCCTGCGCCAGGCCGATGCACAGGGCGAGCCGCAGCCCGTAGCGCCAGGACGCCTTGGACAGCAGCACGTTCCGGGTGGCGCGGCGGACCCGTGCGCCGAGCGCCGCCGGACGGCCGAGCCGGTCGTCGAGGGTGCCGGCGTCGGGGTCCGCGCTCAGTACGACGGCGGCCGCGTGCCGCAGCGCGTGGTCGACGGCGCGCCCGGACTGCGACGTCGGCTCGGGCAGGTGCAGTTCCAGCTCGGAAACGCCGCCCGTGCGGCTCTGCGCGACCGCGTCGGCCAGCTCCCGTACGGCGGCCGGGATCTCGGGCGGCAGCGGCCGTCCCCGCAGATGCGCGGCGGGCGCCGACTCGACGAGCGGTACGACGACGTTGAGCTGCGCGAGCAGCCGTACGAGCGGACTCCGCCGCCCGTGGTCGCGGGCCCGCCGGGCCAGGACCAGGTCGTACGCCGTGTTCAGGGCCTGGGTGACGGCCTGACGGCTCGCGTCGTACGTCTGCGTGTCCCGCCCCGCCGCCTCCAGCAGCCCGGCAACCGCCCGGTACGTGTCCGCGACCGCGTCCCGCTCCGGCACCCCGCCCCGCAGCGGCCAGGCGATCAGCGTCAGTACGAGGACGAAAAGGCCGCCCAGGGTCAGCAGCAGGGGCGCCGTCCACCAGGGGTCCGGCATCGGCAGCCCCGCTCCGACGACCGCCTGGAGCAGGAGCAGCAGCCCGGACACGGACGCGACCGCGCCGATCGTCGAGATCATCCCGGACACGAGGGCGACGAACGTCAGGACTCCGACGGCGAGCCACCCGTGCCCGTACGCGAGCGTTCCCAGCGTGACGCCGATCGCGCCGAAGAGCTGCGGTACGGCGATGTTGAGCAGGCGCATCCGGTACGCGTCGGCGGTGTCGCCGATGACGCCGGCGAGCGCGCCCATCGACACGAGCGCGCCGTACGTCGGCTCGTCGACGGCGAATCCGACGGCGAGCGGAGCGGACATCGCGATCCCGGCCCGCACGACGGCGGCCCACGGCACGGGCGCCGACTGGGGCCGCAGCCCCTGTGTCAGCCACTCGGGCGGCGTCAGCCGACCCCCTGCTCTCTGCTCAGCCATGCCCTAAACAGATCGAAACTGATCTCCTTATGCAAGTCTCCGCCTGATCCGAAACTTCTCCACAGGCTGTGGACAAGATGCGGGACTCAGAGATGCGGGACTCAGAGATGCGGGACTCAAGATGCGGGGCTCAGCTCTTGTAGTTCTCCACCTCGTCCGCCGGCCGCACCCGCGCCTCGCCCGGGTCCTCGCCGAACTCCGACTTCGCGCGCCGCTGGCGCAGCAGGTCCCAGCACTGGTCCAGCTGCACCTCCACCGCCTTCAGCCGGGCGCGCTCGGCGTCGTCGAGTCCCAGCTGCCGGGTGGAACGCTCGCGCAGTTCGCGCTCCTCACCGACCAGACTGTTGATGTTGTCGAGAATCTTCTGGTTGGCGTCTTTCCTGTCGTCCATGTTCTCCATGGCGGACTCGCCTCCGTCGGATCGTTCGGGTCCACCTCTCACCCACCCCAGCACACCTGGGGCCGCTGTGCAGCTCAGCGGCACGGCGATCAGTGGTCCTGTCCCGCGAGGTGGGCGCGGAGCGCGGCGTTGAAGGCCTCAGGACGCTCCAGGTTGGGCAGATGGGCCGCCGACTCGATGACGGCGAGCGTCGAGCCGGGGATCGCTGCATGCATCGCCTCGGCGTCCGCCACGGGCGTGTACGTGTCGTCACGCCCCACGACGACCAGGGTGGGGACGCGCACGCGGGTCAACAGGTCGCGGTAGTCGGGCCGCTCGGCCCGCCCGCGCAGGGCGGCCGCCGCGCCCTCGGGGGAGGTGGCGGTCATCATGCGGTGGACGCGGTCCGCCGCCTCGGTGTTGTACGGGGCGACCATCTTGTCCAGCACCTCGTCGGCGTACCCCTTCATGCCCTCGGCGAGGAGGCGGTCGGCGGCGGCGTTGCGCGACCGCTTTCCGTCCTCCGTCTCGGCGGCGGGGAAGGTGTCGGCGAGGACCAGGCCGGTGACGCGCCCGGGAAAGAGGCGGTAGTACTCCATCACGATCTGGCCGCCCATGGAGAGCCCGCCGAGTACGGCGCGCTCGACGCCGAGGTGGTCGAGGAGGGCCGCGATGTCCGCGGCGAAGGTGGAGAGCGGGGTGAGGCCCGCGACGACCTCACTCTCGCCGTAACCGCGCAGGTCGGGGGCGATCACGCGGTGGGTGGCGGCGAAGGCGTCGATCTGGGGGGCCCACATGGTGCGGTCGAAGGGGTGGCCGTGGACGAGGACGAGAGGAGAGCCGCTGCCCTCATCGGTGTAGCCGACGGTGATGCCGCCGGCTGCTGCAAGCTGTGCGGTTGCCATGTCGAGGAGGCTAGGCGCGGTCAACTGCTCGGTGCAATAGGATCTTTGCTCTCGGTGCAATGTGCTGGATATGGACGGCAAGCGGGGACTGGGGAGTGGTGGCCGTGGCGCAGGACTTCCGGCGGGTGGCCGATCAGGTGGCCGCCGAGATCGCCGCGGGCCGGCTGCGGCCCGGCGACCGGCTGCCCACGCAGCGCGCCTTCGCCCGCAGCCGCCGGATCGCGAATTCCACCGCGATCCGGGTGTACGGCGAACTGGTGCGGCGGGGCCTCGCGGTCGGCGAGGTGGGCCGCGGCACGTTCGTACGGGCCGCGCCGCCGTCACCCGGACACGCGCTCGCGGAGGAGCCGGCGGCAACGGGGAGCCCCGCCGCCCGCCCCACGGTCAACCTGGAGCTCAACTACCCCGTGGCGGAAGGCCAGTCGCAGCTCATGGCGCAGTCGCTCGCCGGCCTCCTGCGCCCCGACGTACTCGAAGCGGCCACCCGCCCGGCCGCCGCCGACGGCACCCCCCAGGCACGGGAGGCGGCGGCGTCCCTGTTGGCCAGGGGCGGCTGGCGGCCGGACGCCGGACAGTTGCTCTTCGCGGGCAACGGCCGGCAGGCCATCGCCGCGGCCATTGCCTCGTTCGTACGCCCGGGGGGTCGGCTCGGCGTCGAGGCGCTGACGTATCCGCTGGTCAAGGCGGTCGCGGAGCGGCTCGGGGTGAGTCTGGTCGCGATCGCGGCGGACGGTGACGGCCTGTGCCCCGAGGCGCTGTACGCCGCGCACCGGAGCGCGCCGCTCAGCGCGGTGTACGTACAGCCGACCCTGCACAATCCGACGTCGGTGACGATGAGCGAGGAACGAAGGGCCGAACTGGCCCAAGCCTGCGCGCACTTGGACATCGGCGCGGTCGAGGACACCACCTGGGCCTTCCTCGCCGCCGAAGCCCCCGCTCCCCTGGCCGCCCACGCACCCGCCCGCACGGTCCTCGTCGACAGCCTCTCCAAGCGCCTGGCCCCCGGCCTGACGACCGGCTTCCTGGTCGCCCCCACCGACCACACCGGCCTGCTGGCGGACGCCCTGCGCTCCGGCGCCTGGACCGCCGCCCGCTTCAACCTGGAGGCCGCCACCCGCTGGATCACGGACGGCACGGTGGCCACCGTCACCGCCGCCAAGCGCGCGGACACCGCGGCCCGCCACCGCCTCGTACAGCGCCACCTCGGCGGCTTCCGCATCCGCACGGACCTCCGCGCGTACTACTGCTGGTGGGAGCTGCCCGCTTCCTGGCGTACGGACACCTTCGTCGCGGCGGCCGCGGCACGCGGCATCGCGATCACCCCCGGCCAGGCCTTCGCCGTACCGCCGCACACCGCTGCGGACGCGGTGCGGATCGGCCTGGCGTCGCCGCCGCGCGACGTCCTGTCGTACGCGCTGGAAACACTCGCGGAGCTGGCGGCACAGGGCCCGCCCGGCGGCCCGTAGATCCACTTGCCGACCACCTCCCACGGGTGTGACCTGGTAGCGAGGGCGGTGTGTGTGCGCTGCGGAAGGAGTGCTGCGATGGCTGGACATGCGGCGATCCCGGGCCGGTCACGCAGGCCGGTCAGGTCGTCAGAACCGGAATCAACCGAACCGACCGGATCCGGCGCCGGCTCCGGCGTACGACGCCACCGGGGCATCGTGCCGGTGGTACTCGGCGTGGTGTACGGAATCTACGCGTCCTTCCTCGCCCGCGACGCCGGCCCGATCACCGGCTGGAACGTCGGTTTCGGTGTGCTGTGCGCCGTGGTCGTGGCGGCCCTGTGCTTCCTCCTCGGACGCACCGGGGGCGCGCTGATCCCCCTGGTCCGCGCCGCCGCCTACGGAGCGCTTTTCGGCGTCGCGCTCGGCTTTCTCCACAGCCTGGCCGGCAACAGCATCCTCGACTCCGTGATCGTCGGAGGGGCGGCCGGGGCCGGGCTGGGGGCGGCGGCGTTCTACGTCTTCTACACGCGGGAGTGAGCCGTAGGACAAAAGGACGATTACTTCCGGGCCCCGGGGCGGTCAACACTGGGTAAGACGATCCGACGACCCCTCGGAGGGGCGGAAGACATGAGTGGACACCCCGGCCCGGAGCTCGCCATCGAGACAGCGGGCCTGGTCAAAGTGTTCGGTGAGAACCGGGCCGTCGACGGCATAGACCTGGCCGTGCCGGCCGGCACCGTGTACGGCGTACTGGGGCCCAACGGCGCCGGCAAGACCACCGCCGTGAAGATGCTCGCGACGCTGCTGCGCCCCGACGGCGGCGAGGCCCACGTGTTCGGCAAGGACGTGGTGCGGGAAGCCGACGCGGTACGCGGCAGAGTCAGCCTCACCGGCCAGTACGCGTCGGTCGACGAGGACCTGACCGGTACGGAGAACCTCGTGCTCCTCGGCCGCCTCCTCGGCCACTCCAAGCCCGCCGCACGCGCCAGGTCGGCCCAGCTCCTGGAGGCCTTCGGACTCGCCGAGGCGGCCGACCGGCAGATCAAGAACTACTCGGGCGGCATGCGGCGCCGTATCGACATCGCCGCCAGCATCCTCAACACCCCCGACCTGCTCTTCCTCGACGAACCGACGACCGGCCTCGACCCGCGCAGCCGCAACCAGGTCTGGGACATCGTCCGGGCGGTGGTGGCCCAGGGCACGACGGTGCTGCTGACCACGCAGTACCTGGACGAGGCCGACCACCTGGCGTCCCGTATCGCCGTGATCGACCACGGCAAGGTCATCGCCGAGGGAACGAAGGGCGAGCTCAAGGCGTCGGTCGGCTCCGGCTCCGTACACCTGCGCCTGCGCGATCCCGCACAGCGCACGCAGGCCGAGCAAGTCCTGCGGCGGGCGCTGAACGCCGCCGTACAGCTCGATCCGGACCCCGTCGCCCTGACGGCGACAGTCAACGGGCACGCGAGCGACCTCGGCGCGGCGGAACAGGCGGCGCGGGCGCTGTCGGAGCTCGCTTCGTCGGGCATCACGGTCGACAACTTCGCCCTGGGGCAGCCCAGCCTGGACGAGGTCTTCCTGGCGCTGACCGACCGGAGCAAGAAGAGCGACAAGACGAACGACCCGACGACAGGAGTGCGGGCATGAGCACCGTCGCGACCAAGGACAAGGGCCAGGGCCCCGACGAACTCACTTTCCGGGCTCCGAAGGCGCAGGAGCTCGCCGCACTGCTCGTGAGCAAGGACCGCCCGCCGCGCCCGAGCGCGCTCTCCGCGTCCCTGACCTTCGGCTGGCGCGCCATGCTCAAGATCAAGCATGTGCCGGAGCAGCTCTTCGACGTCACGGCTTTCCCGATCATGATGGTGCTGATGTACGCGTACCTCTTCGGCGGGGCGCTGGCCGGGTCGGTCGCGGAGTACATCCAGTTCCTGCTGCCCGGCATCCTCACCATGAGCATCGTGATGATCACGATGTACACGGGTGTCGCCGTCAACACCGACATCGCCAAAGGTGTCTTCGACCGCTTCCGTACCCTGCCGATCTGGCGCCCGGCGCCGATGGTCGGCTACCTGCTCGGTGACGTGATCCGCTATCTGATCGCGTCCGTCGTGATGCTGGCGGTCGGCCTGCTCATCGGCTACCGCCCGCACGGCGGCGCACTGGGCGTCGTCGCGGGCGTCGCGCTGCTGATGATTTTCTCGTTCGCGTTCTCGTGGATCTGGACGATGTTCGGCCTGCTGCTGCGCACCGAGAAGTCGGTGATGGGCGTCAGCATGATGGTGATCTTCCCGCTGACGTTCCTGAGCAATGTCTTCGTCGACCCGAGGACGATGCCGGGCTGGCTCCAGGCGTTCGTCAACAACAGTCCGGTGACCCATGTGGCGACGGCGGTGCGGGAACTGATGGCGGGCAACTGGCCGGCCGCCGACATCGGCTGGACGCTGGGCTGGTCGGCGGTGCTGCTGGCCGTCTTCGGCACGGTGACGATGCGGCTCTACAACCGCAAGTGACGGCCTTCTTTACTCCACCTTTGCCATCCGGGAACCCGGTCGCTTCGTTGGACGTTCACCTGACAGATCGCGAAGGCAATCGACAGCCGTACAAGCCGAGGTGGCACCAATGGTGATGTGGGACCGGATCAAGGACCAGGCCAAGAGCTTCCAGCAGTCCCAGAGCGCGCGGGGCACGGGCGGGGGGCACGGGCAGAGCGGGACCCACGGCTCGGGCTCGGGCTCGGCTTCCGGCGGGTCCAAGGCCCAGCTCGTCGGGCTGTTCAAGACCCAGCTCGCGTCGGTCAAGTCCGAGCTCAAGAGCGGCGCCTACCGGGACGCCAGCATGGCGATGTGCGCACTGGTGGCGGCGGCCGACGGGCAGGTGGAGCCGGCGGAGCGGCAGCGCGTGGAGGAGCTGATCGTCTCCAACGAGGTCCTGCAGAACTTCCCGGCGGACCAGCTCCGCCAGCGCTTCAACCAGCATGTGGATCAGCTCCTGGCCAACTTCGACCTGGGCAAGGCCGAGGCGCTGAAGGTGATCGGCAAGGCCGCCAAGAAGCCCGCGGAGGCCCGCGCGGTCATCCAGACCGGCATCGTGGTCGCCGGCGCGGACGGGCACTTCGAGCCGTCCGAGCAGTACGCCATCCGCGAGGCCTGCGCCGCTCTCGGTGTGCCGCCCACGGAGTTCGGCATCTGAGCGGTACGCGCCACCGGCCAGGTTGCCGGTTGGCTCCCCTCAGCCGTGCGGGACGACGACGATCTGGTGCGCGTCCTCGTAGACGACGCGCCCCGGATCGGCCGACCGCACGAGCTGCCACTCGACGCCGGCGTCGTACCAGTCGTTGTTCGTAGTGCCGCCAGTTGTTGATCTTGAAGCCCTGAAAGGTGAGGGAGTTGGCTGTCCGGCGGAGCAGCGGATAAGTTCCGCGGAACGAACAGATGCCGGGGAACCGTGCCCACAGGAGCCGGACGACGGCACATGGCATGAGGGGGAGGCGCCCGCCTGATGAGCAGCTCGCCAACGCCTGCGCCCGAGCCGGGCGGTGCCGACCGCGCACCGCTGCCCCGCTCCAGTACAGAGAACCCTGCACACCACGTGCAGACACGCCAGGCAACCACACCGCCCTTGCCGCCCCCGACGTACGCGCGCGACCTGCCGGGCTGGCAGCACATCGGTACCGCGCTCCGCCGGACCCCCGCCTCGGTGTGGAACGACAACGTGACCGACTTCGCCGCCGCCCTCACGTATTACGCGGTGCTCGCGCTCTTCCCGACGTTCCTCGTCACGGTCTCACTGTTGGGAATCGTCGGCGCCTCGACCACCGACAACCTGATCAGTAACATGATCGCTCTCGTGCCGACCGAGTCCCGCCCCGCCATGCAGAGCACGTTGCGGGGCATGGCGGAGCAGCACACAGCCGCTTGGACGCTGGCCGTCTTCGGCACGATCGGCGCCCTGTGGTCCGCCTCCAGCTATCTGGGGGTCTTCCGCCGAGCCCTGCACGTCATGCACGGCGTTGAGGACCTGCGCCCGGCGTGGAGGACGGGACCACGGCTGGTGATGACCGCCGTGGTGCTGCTGATGCTTCTGGTTTCCAGCGCCCTGGTGCTCATCCTGTCCGGCGAAGCGGCCCACACCGTCGGCCGGCTCGTAGGCATGCGCAGCATGGCCGGCACCGCATGGAACGCGCTGAAATGGCCGCTCCTGCTGTGCCTGGTCGCCATCTTGGTGCTGGTGCTGTTCCGCTCGGGCCCGGCCGGGACACGCGGGGTGCGGCAGAGGCTTGTGGGAGACGCTCTGGCCGTGGCCCTGTGGCTCGCCGCCTCCGCCAGCTTCGCCCTCTACGTCTCGCACGTCGGCACTTACAACCGGCTGTACGGGTCGCTCGCCGGGATCATCGTCTTCCTGGTGTGGCTGTGGCTGTCCAACCTGGCTCTCCTCACCGGCGCCCAGTTCAACGCCGAACTGGCCAAACTCCGCCGTCAGTGACCAGCAGGGCATAGGCAAAGCGACGACCAGTACGCCAGGCACCGTAGCCAGTGCCACTGACAACCGCTGCCCATCCCGTCACGCCGCATGCCACAGAAGACCCGCATCGGCACTTGTGAGGTTGGAAAAGGCTGAGAGCATGACACACTCAACTGGTCTGCCGGTGACCAGTGCCCCCCCCGGTCGTTGAGGAGACTGACGACGCGCTGCTACGCCGCATGCTCTGCCTGCGTGCACGCTGACATCTTCGGACCGGGACGGACCCCCGCGCAGCGCCTGCCGCTTCACGTCGCGGATATCGGAACGTCCAAGCAAACCAATGTGGCTAGGAGCTTGTAATGGCGCGGACGATCCTGCGTGATAAGACCGCGACGGAACCCGAAGACCGGGTTTCCGGAAAATCCCCCATGTCCGTGCTCGGCCGGGTACTGGCCATGCTGCTGGCCTTCGCAGCGATGGTGGGATTCGCGGTGGTGCTGGCCCGGCTGACGCTGGAACCGTCGGCGGCATCCGTACCGTTGACGCACAGTAATCTGCGCCCTGGTGACTCCATCCGGGCCTATCTCGCCCAGCCCGCGTCCCTTGACACGGTCAAGCAGCTCGGCGGCAATATCGTGATGGGCGTGCCGTTCGGTGTCCTGCTGCCGGTGCTGGTGCCCCGAACGCGAGGGCTGGTCCGGGTAGCGGTGGTCACTGCTCTCGTGATGCTCCTCGTGGAACTCGTCCAAGGCGCCCTTATCATCGGGCGTACCTTCGACATCGATGACGTTCTGCTCAACACCACAGGTGCTCTTCTGGGTTACCTGCTGATCGGCCTCCGGTTGGGCCGTGCAGTGCATCCCCGGCGCCGCCCCTGGTGGCACCGATTCACCAAACGCCCGGTGACTGCTGAGGATCCGGCATAACTGAGCCTTCTCAGCCGCGACCAGCTCGCCGAAGCAATCACCGTGATCCGTTTCCCCAGGGGCATCCTGATAGGGCTGAAGGAACCGGACGACAGAGCAGAGTGAGAAGGACAGACCATGATCCATGCGGCCGATATCCGTGAGTGGCGCAACCACATCGTCGTCGACCCCAAGGGCCGCAAGATCGGCGTGCTCGAAGCCATCTACGTGGACACCACCACCGACGAACCGGCCATGGCCACGGTCCGTATCGGACTTCCCACCCGTCATCAGCTGGCTTTCGTGCCCCTCGACGAGGCGATCCTGGGACCGGACTACGTCAAGGTCTCCTACGACAAGGCGCTGGTGAAGAAGGCGCCCACGCTCGGCATGGACGACATCCTGCCCGCCGAGGCCGAGGAAGCGATCTTCCAGCACTACGACCTGACCTACCAGCCGGGCGCGGGCGGCGAGAGGCAACTCGCGCGCCGCTGACCGCCCCGCGCTCATCCCGAAGGAAGGGTTCGTGCCATGGCTCTGTTCCTGTTTCTCGTTCTGGTCGCCGTCGTGCTGGGAATCGTCGGCGTGGTGGTGGAGGGGCTGTTCTACCTGCTGATCATCGGCATCGTGGTCCTCGTGGCCGCTGTGGCCTTCATCGCGGTGCGCTGGTCCCGGCGCTCCGGCCGCCGCCCCATCCGATAACGCCGGACAGCCCAGGATCCCAACTGCCACGGCCCCTGATTCCCGCCCGACGTCAGGGGTCGTCGGCGTGTGCCTGGGCGACAGCCTCCGGTCGATCACGTCCACAGTGGACATCAGCTTGTGGCCGGGGCCGGGACGAGGGGCGGGTACTTCGCGAGGTGGGTCTGCCAGGCCGCTTCCTGGCGGCAGTGGCCGCACTGCGTCTCGTCGGCCAGGGGGCGGAAGACGTGTTCGGGGCCGGGCCCCTCGCAGGTGATGAGCGGCCTCGGCAGGCGGTCCGTCCGCGGGGGTCCGTCGGGCGTCCGGGGTACGAGGGCCCGCTCCTGCGGCATCTTCACCGTCAGGCGGTGCCGCAGGAACCCGACGGCGGACCGGACACCGTTCGGCGGCAGCGCGCTGGTCAGCGCGTAACGCAGGTCGGCTGGGCTGATGCCTCTGCGCAGCCAGTCGGCCGCGATCGTGGAGAGCGTACGGGCCTCGCTCTCCCCCAGGTGCAGTTCGCGGCGCGACTGCCGCAGAGACAGCAAGACGTCCTCGGCGGCGGCCCGTTCCGGATCGTCCTGCGGAGGCTCGGGGGGTGGGTTGGGAGCGTTCTTCTCTCTGTTGTTATCCCCTGAAGGGGAGTCACCGACCACCTGAGGTGCCGGTTCACCGACCGTCCGCATGTGCGTACTCGGTACGCCGCCGTCGCGGACGGCCGCCGCCTCCTCGGTGGTGAGGTGGACGTTGGCGAGGAGCTGATCCGTCACCCACCGGCCGCGCTCGTTCTGGTGCCGCCACTCGTGCAAGAACCCACAAGCGGTGAGGAGTTGCTTGACCTTCTGGTACGCCCGGCCCTTGATCCCGAGCCGCTCCGCGTGCGCGCTCAGCGGCCTCTCGGCCGCGCCCTCGGGGAGCCCCTGTACGTACAGAAGCAGGATCTTCGCGTCGCTGTTGAGACGCGGGTGCTGCACGACGTCGTGCGAAGCCTTGGTGTAGCGCCGAAGGGGCGCGATAGCATGCCGAAGCATCCTCGGGACTCCTTGATCAGTCCTCGATGGTGAAGGTCCTCGGATTGGTGTTGGTAGCACCGCCGGGGACCGCCCCGCGTCCGGACGGACACGAAGCGTGATGATGCGGTCACCGTACAGCACCGCGCCCAACTCCCGCATATGCCCAGCGAAATGCCCCCACCGGAGGGTGAGGGCACTGCGCTGCGGTGCTGTACGTGCGTCAGGCGCGGGCGTACGAGACGAACGTGGCCCAGGAGTCGGGGGCGACGGCCAACTGCGGGCCGTCGGCGACCTTGGAGTCGCGGACGTGGATGGTGGTGGGGTGCGCGGCGACCTCTACGCATTCGCCGCCCTCGCCGCTGCTGTAGCTCGACTTACGCCAGTCGTAAGCGACTTCGAGGCAGTTGCCGCCTTCGCCGCCGCTGTAGCTGGACTTGAACCAGGTGAGCTCGTCGGTGTTCATCGGTCTCCCAGCATCTTCTCGATCAGGGCCAGCGACTCCCGGGACGTAAGAGCCTCCGCCCGGATCATCGCATAGCGATCCGCGAGTTCGCGGACCTCCCGGGCGTCGGTGAACAAGTGCGGGTGGCCCTGGGCTTCTGTGTATCCGACCTGCTGCTCCCCCTTGGTGGTCAAGAGGCTGAACGCCGTGTCCATGTTGGGGTGTTCCTCGCGGTCCGTAGGCATCACCTGAAGCTCCACGGCCCGCAGGCGACCGAACCGCAACAGTTGTCGCAACTGCCCTTCGTGCACCGCCCGCCCGCCGATGGGACGGCACAGCACCGCCTCCTCGAAGACGAAACTGAACGTCGGCGAAGGCCACTGCTCGAAGACCTGCTGCCTCGACAGCCGGTCCGCGACCCGCTTCTCCACGGTCTCTTCGCTCAGCAGCGGCCGCCGCTGGGTGAAGATCGCCCTCGCGTACTCCTCGATCTGAAGCAGGCCGTGCACGACCTGGTTGCCGTAGTGGAGGAGTTGGACCGCCTCCGCCTCCAGTTTCGCGTAGTTCCGGTACCAATCAGGGTGTCGCGTTCGAGCCTTTTTCTGCGCCTCCCGTACGTCCGGAATCGCCGCCCGCAGCACTCCGCCCGCCTTCAGCGCGTCGTCCGCGCGGTCCAGGAATTCGGGCTGCGGGGTCCGTACGCCGCGTTCCATCGCGGAGATGAGGTCGAGCCCGCAGTGGGTCGCCGTGGCGAGTTCCTTCTGGCTCATGGCGAGGTTCTCGCGCAGTACCCGGATCTGTTTGCCGATCGCGCGGAACAAGTGCGCGGTGCCGTCCGCCTCCGAGGGCAGCTCGGGGCGTGATTCCTGGTTCGCGGATTCCGTCATGCCGTACCGCTCTCTCGGTCACGGCCGACGTGCCGTACATCGTGCCGTGCGTACTCGTACAGTTACCCAGCGTCCAACGGTCACTCCTGGTCAGGGTACGGCGGGGCCGACACGCTCTGTCACATGAATGCCGAAATCGCTTCCGTCACCGCCGAGTTCGTCCAGCGCTTCAGTTCCACCCGTCGCGGGGCCCGGCTCGCGCGCGTCCTCGCCGTACAGCAGCTCGACGCCTGGGGCGTGCCCTTCGGGACCGCCCCTTCCGACGCCGTCGCCCACGTCGTCGCCGAGCTGGCCGCGAACGCGGTGACGCACGGGCACGTCCCCGGCCGGGATTTCGAGGTGCGTCTCCTGCTGCGGGGAGGACGGGTCCGTGTCGAAGTGGCGGACACGCGCGGTGAGCGGTGGCCGCGTGCTCGCCCCGGCGGGGACGGCGAGGGCGGGCGCGGGCTGCTCGTGGTGGAGGCGCTGGCGGAGGCGTGGGGTGTGACGGAACGTAACGTCGGCAAGGTCGTGTGGGCGGACCTCACCGTCACAGCGGTCAGTCGGCCACGGCCTCGATGAGGGAGAACGGTGCTGCCTCCGTGAGCGGGGTGACCGATGTGAGGGACAGGCCCGCGCGGTGGCACACGTCCTCGAAGTCCTTGCGGGTGCGCTCTCTGCCGCCCACGTTCACCAGCATGTTGAGGTCGCTCAGATAGGTGATTCCGCCGTCGGTGACGTCGGCTTCGGTGTTGGTGTCGACGACTTCGGGAAGCACGGGCTCCACGATCAGGATGAGACCGCCGGGCGGCAGCACCTCGCGGCAGTGGCTGAGGATCGTGACCGCCTGGTCGTCCGTCCAGTCGTGCAGGATGCTCTTCATCAGGTAGAGATCCGAGCCCTTGGGGACGGAACGGAAGAAGTCCCCGGCGACCAGAGAGCAGCGCCCCTCCAGCCCGTGCCGCTCCAGCGTCTTCGGCGCCTCGGCCAGGCCCTGAGCCGTGTCGAAGACCACGCCGGTGACGCCCGGATGCGCGTCGAGTACACCGGCCAGGAGGGTTCCGTCGCCCCCACCGACGTCCGTGACCGTGGTGAACCGGCCGAAGTCAAAGGTGCGCGGCAGCGCGGCGGCGGTCTCCGAGACGGCTTGGCTCATCGCCGCGTTGAACTCCGCGGACAGTTCGGGGTGCTGGGCGAGGTGGCTGAAGAAGTCCGTGCCGAAGACGGCGTCGAACGCGATGTCGCCGGTGCGGACACTGCCGTCCAGGTGCTCCCAGGCGCGTACGATCGCCGGTTCGGTGAACATCCGCACGAACGACGTGAGGGAGTCGGGGTGGCAGGGGTCGAGGAGTGCGCCCGCGGGGGTCACCGAGAAGGAATCGGGGGCGTGTTCCTTCAGCAGGCCGAGGCCGGCCAGGGCGCGCAGCAGCCGCGTCATGGGCTGGGGTTCGGCTCCGGCGTCGACGGCCACCTCGGCGGCCCGGCGTGGCGTATCGCCGACCAGCTCCACCACCCTCAGCCGGACCGCTGCGCGCAGGGTTTGCGCGGCCATGCTCCCGAACGCGAGACGGACGATCAGATCGCGGTCGGCCATGCCTGCTGCTGGGACATCGGTGTTCGCCACAGGTGCTTTCCTTCCTTCGTGTGGTGGTACGTGCGTGAAACGGCGTAGGCACGGGCTAGCCGGCGGACGAAGTCCTACGGGCCAGGGCGCCCGGCGTGCACCCGGCGAGGGCCTGTACGTCGCGATGGAGGTGGGCCTGGTCGGCGTATCCGCACGCCAGGGCGACGTTGCTGGCGCTCTCCCCCGCGCAGAGTGCCCGGGCAGCGTGGTGGAAGCGGACCAGCATGGCGGCACGCTTGGGGGTGAGGCCGATCTGGGCACTGAACCTGGACCACAGCCGCTTGCGGCTCCATCCGCAGGACGCGGCGAGGTCACCGACCCGTATCCGGCCTCGACGGGCCACGATGGTGTCCCAGGCAGCGGTGACCTCGGGCGACATCGGCGGTGCCCCCGCAGCCCGCTTCGTGAGGAACTCATCCGTCAGCGCGAGGCGTTCCTGCCACGTCCTGGCGTCGGTCATCTGCTCGCGGAGGCGTCGTTCGTGCCGCCCCCACAGGTCCTCAAGAGCGGTGACGGAACCGTCCAGTTCGCGCGGGGAGACGCCCAGCACCGCATAGGCGGCCCGAGGCGACAAGCACACTTCGACGCACTCGACGCGCTCGCTGCGGATGCGGGCCGGACCGGGCGACAACGAGGCGACGAGGCTCCTCGTGGGCTGGTGCCCCGTGGCACTCTCCACCGTGAACGGGTCGCCCCCTAGCCCGATGACGACGATCACGGCGGGCTGGGGGAGCACCTGCATATCCAGCCCGGCGGCGACGCGGTCACGGAATCCGGCCATCCGGACGCCGTCGAGGGACGTGCCGCGGAGGGGGCGGGCGACCTCCCAGCCGTTCTCGGCATCGCGATCCATGGGTGCGGCCCCCACTTCGTGTGTGCGCATGCCTCTACCGTCGCCGACTTCGGTGGCCCTGTCTTGGACGAAAGTTCCGTAACCCGCTCACCCCCCGGGGGGCCCTACCCCCTCACCCCCGTCGCCGCATCCAGCGTCTCGTCAGTGGCCGGTAGGCCGGACGCCCGCGTCACGGGCGTCCCGCCTGCCCCCTTCCCTCGTCGCAGGCGCGAAACCAGTGGCTCGGTCCACCGCGCCGCCAGGGGGCCCAGGAGGACCAGGATCAGTACGTACGCCGCGGCGATCGGGCCGATCCGGGGCTCCGTCGCCACCGTCAGGCCCGCGATCACGACCGAGAACTCCCCGCGGGCCACCAGCGCCCCGCCCGCCCGCAACCGGCCGCGCCGGCCGATGCCGGCCCGCCGCGCGGCGTACCAGCCGGTGGCGATCTTCGTGAACGCCGTCACGACCGCCAGCAGCAGCGCGGGCAGCAGCACCGGCGGAATGTCCGCCGGATCGGTCGACAGGCCGAAGAAGACGAAGAAGACGGCCGCGAAGAGGTCCCGCAGCGGCGTCAGCAGCCTGCGCGCGCCCTCCGCCACCTCCCCCGACAGCGCGATGCCGACCAGGAACGCCCCGACCGCCGCCGAGACCTGCAGCTGCTGCGCCACCCCGGCCACCAGCACCGTCAGCCCCAGCACGACCAGCAGCAGCATCTCCGGGTCGTCCGACGACACCGCCCGGCTGATCAGGCGTCCGTGCCGCAGCACGACGTACAGGACGAGGCCGACCGTACCCAGCGCGATCAGCAGCGCCACACTGCCGCCCGCCAGGCCGACGCCCGCGAGCAGCGCCGTCAGCAGCGGCAGGTAGACCGCCATCGACAGGTCTTCCATCACCAGTACGCCGAGCACGACCGGCGTCTCGCGGTTACCCAGGCGCCCGAGATCCGTGAGTACCTTGGCGATGACACCCGACGACGAAATCCAGGTGACACCGGCCAGCGCGACCGCCGCCACCGGCCCCCACCCGAGGATGAGCGCGGCGACCGCGCCGGGTGTCGCGTTGAGGACGAAGTCGACCGCTCCCGACGGGTATTGCGTCCTGAGGCTGTTGACCAGCTCGGACGCGCTGTACTCCAGGCCCAGCAGGAGCAGCAGCAGGATGACGCCGATGTCGGCGCCGACGGCCACGAAGTCCTCGCTCGCGTCGAGCGGCAGCAGCCCTCCATGGCCGAACGCGAGCCCTGCCAGCAGATAGAGCGGAATGGGGGAGAGACCGACCCGGCCCGCCAGTCTGCCCACGAGGCCGAGGGCGAGGATGAGCGAGCCGAGTTCGATCAGCAGAGCGGTGGTGTTGTGCACGGCTCAGCCCCCCGCGATGATCTCGACGAGCGCGTCGACGCCCTCACGGGTGCCGACGACGACCAGCGTGTCCCCGATGGACAGGCGGAAGTCCGGTCCCGGTGACGGCGTCGCGGCGGTCCGCTGGAGTACGGCCACGATGGAGGCGCCCGTACGCGAACGGGCCCGGGTGTCGCCGAGCGTCCGTCCGGCGTACGGCGACTTGCTGGTCACGTGGATGTGCTCGGTGACGAGGTCGATCCCGTCCGTGCGTACGGCGTCGATGGGCGCCGCGTCGATCAGGTGGGCGAGGGCCGTCGCTTCCTCGGACGACAGGGGTACGGAGAGCAGACAGGCGTCGGGGTCGTCGCGATCGTAGAAGCCGATGAAGCGCCGGCCGTCCTTGTGTACGACCACCGAGATGTGCTGGCCGCCTTCGGTGGCGAAGTCGTACTGCGTACCGACTCCCGGCAAGGTGGTCCGGCGCGTGCCCATGGTCTGCCTCCCGGTCTCCCTGCCGCCTCCCGGTCTCCCCGCCGATCTGCTGCCCGGCCGCGGCACGTGCGGACTTCCAGGCACAGCGGCCGAAAGTGACGACTGGGCGACCGGCGACTTTGCCTTGCCATTACCCTACTCCGGACCTGCGTGGGGCTCCTGTTGGACGTACGCGCAGCTCAGGCACATGGCGAAGGCGGCGGCGTCCCGCATTCCGGGAGCGCCGCCGCCGATGCCGCGCAGCAGCTGTCAGGGGCGGTGAGTGACCGTCGGGTCCTCTCCGCTCCCGTGGTCGGCGTCACCGGCGTGGTCCGGGTCGCCGGCCTCACGGCCCGCGCCGGACTGCTGCGGCTCGTGCCGCCCGGGGGACGTGGCGGCGACGTGCGGTTCGGACGAGCGGGCGACTTCGGCGCGCACCATGGCGTTCAGGGCGGCGTACGGGTCGATGGGCATGATGAACGTCCTTACGGTCGGGGGTGGTCCGGCGCTGGAGCGGCGACGGCGGCCCTGGTCGGCCGGCCGCGCGCGGCCCTCTCAGCAGCGCAGAACCACGCACCGCCGCACCGCGAGCCGCGACGGCGGCGCATCGACCGGCACTCCCGGCGGCCGGGCCGGGCACAGGTGCCGCCGCCGTGTCCCTGTACGCCGGTACGACGCCACCGCCCCCGCCGCCCGGCCTCTGCCGCCGTTACGCACGCGCCCCCGCCGGGCGCCCCGGGCGCTGTGTCCGGCCCCGCGCACTTCACTGTCGGCGGCGTCCGACGGCTGCCCCTCGGCCCCGGAACCGCTACTGCTGCCACTACCGGTTCCGGAAGGAAGTGTCTCGGCAGCCAGTGACACCGGCAGCCGGGCCTGTCCGAACCCGCCCTCCCCCAGTACCGCCGCGACAACCGCGGTGAGCACCAGCACCAGCATCAGCAGCACCGTCACCGCACGGCCGCGCACCGCACCGCCGCGCGCCGCGCGCGGGACATGGCACATGGCAGACATGTGCCTCTCGTCCCACGGGCGGGCCGGTTCGTAGCCGTACGACGGCCAAGTCCCCTCCTCCGGTCTAGCGCCGTAAGACTTTCGTCACGCGAATGCCGAGGTCGGAGCCGTCTTCCGGGCGTTGAATGGGGGGCATGAGGCGCACACTCGGCAAGCCCGTGGTCATCGGAGTACTGCTCGTCGGCATGGTTGTGGCCGGCGTGGGCCTGTACTGGTTCCAGCCGTGGAAGCTGTGGGTGGACGACACGGTGCGGGACGAACTCCCGGTCGCGGCCCCCGCCACCACCGAACCCGACGCCACCCCCGACTCCGAACCCGACGCCCCCTCCACCCTGCCCGCCCCGTCCACCCCGCCCGCCCTCCGCACCCTGGCCGCCGGCACCCTGATCAGCCACGAGCACAGCACCACCGGCACGGCGAAGATCATCCGGCTCCCCGACGGCACCCGCACCCTCCGTCTGGAGAACCTCGACACCAGCAACGGCCCCGACCTGCGCGTCTGGCTCACCGACGCCCCGGTGAAGGAAGGCAAGGCGGGCTGGCACGTCTTCGACGACGGGAAGTACGTCAGCCTGGGCAAGCTCAAGGGCAACAAGGGCGACCAGAACTACGTGCTGCCCGCCGACCTGGACCTGAAGGGACTGACGAGCGTCAGCATCTGGTGCGACCGATTCGACGTGTCATTCGGCGCCGCCGAACTCGCCGCCGTCCCGGCATGACCGTCCGTCTCAGCCCGGCAGCCACATGGCGAACGCCACGACACTGCCCCGCGCACCGTCCGCCCCACCCGTGATCACCAGCCGGTCCGTGATGAGCCGGGTGAGCCACAGCCCCCGCCCGCAATGGCTGCCGGCCAGGCCCGGCGCCAGCTCCGGGATCACCGAGGAGGCGAAGCCGGGCCCCGAGTCGCTGATCGCGCATTCGAGCGCGCGCGGGGAGCCGGCGCAACGGTGCAGCAGCAGTCGGCCGCCCCCGCCACCGTGCTCCACCGCGTTCGTCGCCACCGCGTTCGCCGCGAGGACGAAGTCACCCCGCCGGGGCTCCGCCAGCCCCGCCCAGGCGGCGTACTGGTCGACCAGTACGCGCAGCCGGGGCATGTCCTCCCGGCTGAAATCGAGCTCCAGCAGCCGCTCCTGCGGCCCGCCCCCGTTGTCGAGGTGCACCCCGTCCCTCACCATGCCCGGACCGCCTCCGTCAGTGTGGGGCGGACGTCTGCCCGTTCATGCATCGCTTCTGGGGGTCCCTTCTCGCCTCCGCAACCCTAGGGATAGCGGACGAAGTTGAGTACCCGTACCCGAAGTCGCGCAACGACACCCGAACGGAGCGCACCACTACCAGCACGCTCCCCGGGTACCAAACCGTGTGACAGGGGCGGGGGCCCGTCCTAGGATCGCCGCACGGCATCGCGTGTCGGTCACCGGCCGGGTGAGGCATGGAGGTGCCCGTGAGTTTGCCTTACGGAGGCATTCCACAGTGTCAGTGCAGCTGAATCACACCATCGTTCACGCCCGGGACAAGCGGGAGTCCGCCGAGTTCTTCACCCACATCATGGGCCTGGAGATCTCGGCCGAATGGGGCCCGTTCATCGCCGTCGAGCTGAGCAACGGCGTCACCCTCGACTTCGCGACCATCCCCGCGGAGTCGATCGCCGTCCAGCACTACGCCTTCCTCGTCACGGAGGAAGAGTTCGACGGGATCTTCCAGCGCGTCCAGGACGCCGGAATCACGTACTACGCCGACCCGCACGGCAAGCAGCCGGGCGAGATCAACCGCAATGACGGCGGCCGCGGCATGTACTTCATGGATCCGTCGGGCCACGGCCTGGAAGCGATCACCCGCCCGTACGGCAGCGGCGGCGAACAACAGTAACGGGAACAGCATTAACGGGATGAAAGGCGGGCAGGCAGCACCGCTTCCTGCCCGCCGCCCGCGTACACCCTCTGCTTCGGCGGCCTCATGCTCCTCGGCGGCCGACTCGCCGACGCCCTCGGTGCCCGCCGCACCCTCGTCGCCGGCCTGACCGTCTTCACCGCCGCCTCCCTGGTCACCGGCCTGGCCGAAACCGCGCCCATCCTCCTCACCGGACGCACGGCCCAAGGCGTGGGCGCGGCCCTGCTGTCCCCGGCCGCACTCGCCATCCCCGCGAACTCCGCCGGGTGCCAACGGAATTCCGTACGCGCGCGCTAACCCTCATCAGCACGGGCGAACGTTGTAAGGGGCCGTCCGAGTGGGCGCGTATAAAGGTTGCCGGACGAACTCGGAGGAGCGACGAGTGCCCAGTGCGACAGATGCCGTCAGCACACTGATGGTGCAGAAATTCGGAGTAGACCCAGCGGCCGTCCGTCCCGAGATCCCACTCTACGAATTGCGCATGGATTCACTCGCCCTGGAGGAATTCCGCATCCTCATCGAGGAGCAGCTGGAAATCGACCTTGAGGACGCCGCGCTGACCTCCCGGAACACCGTGGGTGAGCTGGCCGAACTCGTCGAACTCGTACACAGCAGGACACTCGGATGAGCAGGCCGGTGAACCCGCCCTTCACGGCGGCGGTGACAGGACTCGGCCTGGTCACCGCGGCGGGGGCCGGGACCGACAGCGTGTGGCGAAACGTCACGCGAGGTGTGGTCGCGGCCTCCTCCGTGGGCCCGCGCGAGGAACTCCGGGACCTTCCCTGCGACTTCATGTACGCCATCGGACCGGACCTCCTCGACACCGCGCAGCTCCTCGGCGTGGCGACCCAGCGGCTGATGGACCGGTTCGCGCAGCTCGCCGTACTGGCCGCG
This sequence comes from Streptomyces sp. ISL-99, assembly GCF_018614005.1. Classification (NCBI taxonomy): domain Bacteria; kingdom Bacillati; phylum Actinomycetota; class Actinomycetes; order Kitasatosporales; family Streptomycetaceae; genus Streptomyces; species Streptomyces sp. ISL-99. Next base: position 5,551 of record NZ_JAGGPC010000004.1, on the reverse strand, counting down.
CGCGAAGCCGTCGCGGACGCCGGCCTCGATCCGGCGGTCTGGGACAGCGGCCGGGTCGCGGTCGTCATCGGTTCCGCCCATGGAGGCCTCCCCTTCTACGACGAGCAGCACACCGCGCTGACCACCAAGGGCCCGCGCCGGGTCTCCCCCAAGCTCGCCCCGCTGACCGTCGTCAACAGCGCGGCCAGCAGCGTCTGCATGGACCTCGGGGTCCGTGGGCCGAGCATGGCGGTCTCCACCGCCTGCTCGTCGGGGACCGTGGCGATCGGAACCGCGCACCAGATGCTGCGTACCGGCGCCTGCGACATCGCCATCGCCGGCGGCGCCGAGTCGGTCTGCTCGCGGTTGCTGATCGCCAGCGCCTGCCAGATGAAGGCGGTGTCCACCCGCCGCGACGATCCCGCCGCGGCCTGCCGCCCGTTCGACGCGGACCGTGACGGGTTCGTTGTCGGCGAAGGCTCCGGGCTCCTCGTCATGGAACGCCCCGAGCACGCCAAGGCGCGCGGCGCCCGGATCCGGGCCGGCATCGCCGGATACGGCGCGTCCAGCGACTCGTACTCGGCCGTCGCCCCCGACCCCGAGGGCAAGGGCATCGAAAACGCGCTGCGTACCGCGCTGACGGACGCGGGGGTCACCCCGTCGGACATCGGCCACGTCAACGCGCACGGCACGTCGACGGTGTTCAACGACCTCATCGAGGCGACCATGCTGCACCGGCTGCTGGGCGCGGACCCGCTGGTCACCTCGACCAAGGCCATGACCGGCCACACCCTGGGAGCCGCCGGGGGTATCGAGACCGCCCTGACCGTGCTCGCGCTGGAGCACCAGCTCGTACCGCCGACAGCCAACCTGGAGTCGCTCGACCCGCGCGTCCCCGTCGAGGTGGTCGCCAAGGCGAGCCGTCCCGCGACGTTCGACTGCGCGGTCAAGACATCGCTCGGCTTCGGCGGCCACAACGCCGCGCTGGTCCTCACCCGCAGCTAGTCGAGAAGGAGAAGGGGAAGGAGAAGGAGCATGGCCGAGGGAACCGTCCGCTCGCTGTCGGTGAACGGGGTTCGCTACTCCTACCGCCTGCTGGAGCGGACCGGCCCCGTCACCGGCCCGGTCACCGAACCCGTCGTCGTCCTCGGCGGCGCCCTGCAGGGGATGCTCGGCTGGCCCCAGATGGAAGGGCGGCTGGGCCCGGTGGCGAGCGTCGTGACCGCCGACCTGCCGGGCATGGGCACTGCGGCGCCGCTGCCGCCCGGACCCAGCGCGGACATGCTGTGCGCCGCCGTCACCCGGATCATCGACGATCTCGACGTACCCCGCGTCAACCTCTTCGGTTTCTCCTACGGCGCCGCACCCGCCTTCCGCTGTGCCCAGCGCAATCCGGGGCGCATCGCGCGCCTCCTCCTCGGCGGGGTCCCTGCGCACATCACGGACGCCCAGCGGGCCCACTGGCAGCGGGCCACGGACCGGCTCGCCGCCGGGGACACGGACGGGTTCGCCACCCTGGTGACGGAAGCGCTGATGTGTCTCGACCCGGAGCGTTACGTCGCCCGCAGGGACCTCGCGTACCGGTACGTCAAGCGGTCCATGCTCCACGCCGTCACGCACTCGCCGCACGCCGCGGATTCCGTGTACCGCTCCCTCGGCGACCGGCCGGACTTCTCGGGTGGTCTGTCCGGAGTACCGGCGCTGGTGTTCACCGGGGAACACGACACGGTGACATCGGCCGAACGTCAGCGGGCCTTCGCCGCCACGATCCGGGGGAGCCGGTTCACCACCGTCCGGGACACCGATCACTGGGTCGTACTCGAAAAGGCCGAAGAGGTCGCGGACTTGGCGCTGCGCTTCTTCACGGACCGTCCGCTGGAGCCTGGCGGCTACCTGACTTCGGGTCCGCAGCAGGAGCGCGTGTCCGGCCGCAGTAAGGCCTGAGCAGCCTCCCGCCTGACGGCTCCTGTTTACCCAGCGTGCGTGAAAAGTTGCGGAGCGTTGCCGCGGGTTGCACGGTGGCGTTGTCCCCACTCTCCAACGACCTCACGTAAGGACACTCGCATGCGCATCTCCCGAACAGCTGGCCTCGTTGTCTCCTGCGCGGTGTGCGGGGCGCTGGCGTTCGGCTCGGCCGGGGCCGCAGTGGCGGCCCCGATACCGGCTCCGCCCACCTCGAACAGCTCCGTCGTCGCAGACCCGCTTCCCAACGCCGAGAAGCTCGCCGCCCCGGTGAAGCTGCTCGGTCAGATGGCCGGTGTGCTGACTCCCACCACCAACATGCTCAACGCCGTCATCGCGGGGGGTGGAAAGCTGTCTCGGGAGGAGGCCACCAAGCACGCGAAGGCGATGGAGGAGGCCCTGAAGACCTTCCCGAAGGCATCCCCGGCATCCCCGGCAACTCCGCTCGCCCCGCCGGAACACGCGGCCCCCGTCTCACCCGACACCCCGGCCGCCGGGGCGCCGGCGCCCGGCATGCCCGCGCGGTGGTCCGACGCTGCCGCGGCCGACCCGGCCATGGACCTCCAGGTGAAGGCGGTCGCCGACCTGCGGGCCAGTGTCGACGTATTGCTCAAGGCGGCGGTGAAGGGGGAGGCGAAGGCCGTGACACCGGCCGTCGAGGCCACGCTCAAGGCCACCACCAACCTGGTCGCCGGCATCGTCATGGGCGGCGGCCTCCCGAAGCCCGACCTCGCGGGGATGCCCGCGCAGCCCAAGGTTCCGGGGTCGTCCGCGGACGGCTGATGGCTGATGGTTCCACGAGTGCCCGGTTCTTCCCCGCGGGAAGGCCGGGCATTCGGGCGTTCGGGTGACAGTGGAAAGCCAAATTCTTTTATTGAGTTTCCTCGGCACGGGCGGGTCGTTACCGATGTCGACGGCGACTTGCGCAGGTGACTGACAGTCCCGTGCAGGTGTCGCTGCCGGAAAGGTTCTCGATGAAATATATGAAAAGCGCCACCTTTGTCGCCGGCTCGCTCATCGCCGTCGGTTTCGCCTCCCCGGCACTTGCGGAGGCCACATCGGAGGGAAAGGCCGGCTATGCCAGGGGCGCCTTCTCCGGGAAAAAAGTACAGGATCCGATGAACGTCTGCGGCGACACCGTCAACGTCATCGGCCTCCTCAACCCCGCCGTCGACAACGTCTGTGTCAACAAGTAGTTCCCAGGCCGAAGCCCAGGTAATCGGCTCGTCCGCAAGCATGAAAGACAGGGAATGGCAAAGCGACAGGTTTTGAGTAAAGGCGTGTTCGCTGCGGCGGCTGCCTCCGGAATGCTCGCCATGGCCGGCGGCTACGCTCACGCGCATACGGCCTCCTATGACGAGACCACTAACGCGTCGGGCAGCCTGTCCGGCCACAACGCCCAGAGCCCCGTACAGGTTCCGGTGAACGTGTGCGGCAACACCGTCGACGTCGTCGGCGCCTTCAACCCCGCTGTGGGCAATGACTGCGCCAACATCGCGTCGAGCTCGGTGCCCGAGACGGACCACTCCGATATGGGCTATCCCGGCATGGGCGACCCCGGTAAGGGCTACCCCGGCATGGCCGAGTCCGGTATCGGTGACTCCGGCATGGGCGACTCCGGTAAGGACTACCCGGGCATGGCGGAGTCCGGTATCGGCGACTCCGGCATGGGCGGGTCCGGTGGCGCCGGGTCGGGAGATGGGCACCAGGGTGAGGAGCCGTGCGACGAGGAGGAGAAGCCGCCGGTCGGTAAGCCGCCCGTCGACAAGCCGCCCGCCGGTAAGCCCCCCGTCGACGTACCGCCCAGTGGTGGGCCTTCGGAGGCGCCCCGGGGCAAGCCCCCTGTCGAGGTGCTGCCGGCCACGGACGGCCCTTCGTCCACGGTTCCGGTCGTTGCCGACAGGCCGGCCACGGACGAGGGCGCGGTGCTGGCCGAGACGGGTGCGGGCGAGGTCGGGATCGCCGGCGCATTGGGTGCCCTGCTGATCGGTGGCGGTGCGCTGGTGTTCCGTCGTACCAGGGCCAGGGCCAGGGCCGCCCAAGTCTGAGCCGCAGGAACAGCAAGCCGACGCGTTGATGGAGCGATTTCCACGCGATCCCGTGGAGATCGCTCCATCTTCGTGACCGGCTGCTTTTTGGTTCCAGGCATCCGGGTGAATCGGCAAGAGGCGCTGCAAGGCTGAGTTTCTCTCCGTCCAGGCACTCGTTGTTCCCGGTGTAAGTGACATGGGCCAGCAGCGGTCGAAATGTCACGGGTTCGCTGTTCGCTGATTTACGTCGCGTGAAGAGGGATTACTGAGATGAAGTACATGAAGGCCGCTTCCGCTATTGCCGTTTCGATGATCGCTGCTGGCGCTGCGGCGGGAGCGGCGTCTCCGGCCATGGCCGCCGACCACCACCCGTGGAACTCCCCTGCGCACGGTCTGACCCACTCCCTGAACAACCAGCCTCTCGACGGCGGCCGTGTCGTCGAAGGCATCCCGCGCACGGCGGTCGGCGCCGCTCAGGAACTCCAGAACGCCAAGAACGGCGTGCCGAAGAAGCTGCTGAAAGACGTCGCGGGCTCCGCCACGAAGGGCGCGGTGGCCGACGGTCTGCCGATCGGCGGCTGAGGCAACGCCCGTGCTTCTCCGCGGTGCGGAAAGGCCGGGCGTACGTCATTCGGCGGTGCGGTCGCACGGGGCCTTGCGGATGGACTCCGCGAGGCCCCTTTGCGTGTGGCGAAGTGACGGAGTGGCGAACTGACGGGGGGCGAACTGACGGGCCGGCCGGGCGTGGTTACGCGTCTCGGCCGCCGAGGCGCAGGTGCTCGATGTGGTACACGGCCTCGTCGAGGAGCTGGGCGGGACGTCCGGGTGGGGAGCCCGTTGGCGTTGCTGGGCGGCGGTGTGACGTCGGCGGTGGGTGAGGTGGGTGCTGTGTAGTGCTGTGCGTGAGGTGGAGGGGGCTGGGCGTACCGCTGTCGTCGCTCACCGGTTCCGCGCCGGTGCTGCTGACCGGGGACAACGAACGTGCCGCCGAGCAGCTCGCCGGTGGGGTTGGCATTACGGAGGTACGGGCCGGGCTGTTGCCGCAGGACAAGGTCGCCGCCGTACGGGAGTGGGAGGCGGCGGGGGAGAAGGTGCTGGTGGTCGGTGACGGGGTCAACGACGCGCCCGCGCTGGCCGCCGCGCACAGTGGCATCGCCATGGGGAGGGCCGGGTCGGATCTGGCCCTGGAGACGGCTGACGCGGTGGTGGTGCGCGACGAGTTGGCGACGGTGCCGGCGGTTGTGGCGCTTTCGCGGCGGGCGCGGCGGTTGGTTGTGCAGAACCTTGTTGTCGCGTCGGTTTGTATCGGGGTGCTGGTGATCTGGGATCTGGCGGGCCATTTGCCGCTGCCGTTGGGGGTGGCGGGGCATGAGGGGTCGACGGTGCTGGTGGGGCTGAACGGCTTGCGGTTGCTGCGGGAGGGGGCTTGGCGGGGGGCGGTGCGGGACGCGTAGCGGGGTCGGGGTGTGGGGAGGCCCTGGGCTTCGGGGTCGGTGCCGTGCCGGGGCGTCTCCTCGGGCGTCGAACGTTCGGGTAGGTGTTGGTTCGTTCGCGGGGCTTGCGTTCAACGCCCTGCGGGG
>NZ_JAGGPC010000048.1:0-214281 GCF_018614005.1 Streptomyces sp. ISL-99 | reverse complement strand
GAAAGACATAGAGACACCCCCCGTCGGCGCCGCCGACACCACCGCCTACCGCATTGACCACGGCGCTCTTGGGGTGTGACCGAGATACGCGCCAAAGGGGCAACGAGATGATCTTGAAGCCCTGACGCCCGTCGCCCGTCACCCATTCGGCTCAGTGTCGTTGGTGGTGATGTTGAGCGTCGTCTGGGGCCTGGGGTGGGTTGTGACATCGATTGAACGGACCGCGTATCCGCGGTTCAAGCGGCTGATCACCGCGCATGAGCTGCATCTGTTCTTCTCGCCGAGCCGCGATGAGCTGGAGTGGGCGGCCGATGCTACGGACTGCGATGAGCATCTGCTGGCCCTGCTGCTGATGCTGAAGTCGTACCGGCGTATGGGGTGTTTCCCCGCGCTGGAGGACGTCCCGGAGATGGTGGTGGACTTCGTGCGCCGGGCGGTGGGGCTGCCGGATGGCACGCTGCCGGTGTACCGGGCGGAGCGGACCGCCAAGCACCACCGGGGCCTGGTCCGCAAGCAGGCCGGCGTGACGTACGACCAGGCCAAGGCCCGGGGGATCGTCGAGCAGTCGATCCGCAAGGAAGCCGCGGCGAAGAACCGCCCGGCGGATCTGATCAACATCGCGCTGGAGAAGGTGGTGGAGGCCGGGCTGGAGCTGCCGGGGTTCTCCACCTTCGACAAGATGGCCTCGAAAATCCGCACCGAGGTGAACGCCTCGATCCGCGCAGGTATCCACGATCGCATGAGCGGCGCTCAGCGGGCGGGGCTCATGCGGCTGCTGGAGGAGCGCGACAGCGACGGGACGACGCTGTTCAACCGGCTGAAGAAGCCCGCGCAGGGCCCGACCTGGTCGCACTTCAAGAACCTGACCAAGCGTCTGGAATGGCTGGACGAGCTGGGCGACACCGATGTATGGATGGACGGAGTCGCCGCGGGGAAGATCACCGACTTTGCCGGAGAGGCGGACGCGGCGGATGCCTCGGAGCTGCGGGACTTCGTCTCCGTCAAACGCATCGCGCTGGTCGCGGCCCTGACGCACAAGGCGAGGATGCGGGTGCGGGACGACCTGGCGACGATGTTCTGCAAGCGCGTGGCGACGAAGATCAAGAAGGCCAAGGTGGAGCTGGAGGAGATCCGGCTCTCCGAGCGGGAGATCGTCGAGGCTCTGATCGGGAACTACCGCACGGTGCTCAAGCACATCGACGAGGGCGGCCCGGCACAGGAGGCGTTGGAGAAGGCCGCGGCCATGACCGCCGAGGTACGCCAGGCCCTTCAGGGTCTGGACGAGGAGGCGTCGGTGGACGAGGTCGCGACGCGGTTGGAGGGCAGGGTCTCCCCGGCAGTCCTCGCCCTGGTGAAGGCCCAGGTGGTGCAGGCCGGCGGGTTCGGCGCGGTCACGCAGGCGGTGGACGGCTTCGGTGGATTCGCGAAACAGTACGAGCAGATCGAGAAGGTCTCTGCCCACCACGGCAACTTCTGGGAAGTGCTGCTGTATGGGCAGATCGGCCGGGACCGGGCGGTGATGTTCGACCTGGCCGACAACGACAAGCTGGAGTTCACCGCGACCAGCGAGGACAGCCGGGTCTTGGACGCACTCGCGCACGCCCAGCGGCACCAGGCGGCCCGTGGCGAGTACATCACCGCCTTCAACGAGGAGGGCAAGGAGGTCGACCTCTCCTTCGCCACCCAGAACTGGCGCAAGGCTGTGGTCGACAAGACCCGGACCGGGCAGTTCGTCCGCAAGCACTTCGAGGCGATGGTCTTCACTGCCCTCGCCGAGGAACTGCGCACCGGCGACGTTGCGGTGGTCGGCTCGGAGGAATACGCGGACTGGTCCGAACAGCTGCTGGCTTGGGAGGTCGTCCAGGAGACGCTGGGGTCCTATCTGGTGGAGGTCGGCCTGTGCGAGGCGGGCGAGAGCACCGAGTTCGACGCGAAGTTCTTCCGTCGGCAGCTGGAGGACAAGCTGCGGAACGCTGCTGCGGCGGCAGACGCCGGGTACCCGGAGAACGACGGCCTGGTCATCGACCCCGAGACGGGCATCCCCTCACTGAAGGCGTTTAGGGCGGACGGTCAGCGGCCCTCGGCGAAGCGGCTGGAGCAGGAGATCAAGGCGAGGATGCCGGAGCGTTCCCTGATGGGGATCGTGGCCCGGACCGCGTACTGGGTGGAGTGGTGGCGCCGTTTCGGCCCGCCTTCCGGCAACGAGCCCAAGCTCACCGACCCCCTGGGCCGCTACGTGATCGTCACGTTCGTCAAGGGCACCAACATGGGCCCGTACGAGGCCGCCCGGCACATCCCCGGGGTGAGCGGGCACGAGCTGTCGTACGTCGCCAACAAGCACTTCTCGATCGTGCTGCTGAACGAGGCGGTCGCCGACCTGGTGAACGCGCACGCCCGCCTGGACATCTCGCAAGCGTGGGGCGACGGGACCACAGTTGCGGCGGACGGCACCCACATGGACACATATCTCGACAACCTGCTCTCCGAGACGAGCGTCAGGTATGGCAAGCCGGGGGGAATCGCCTACCACCATGTCTCGGACACCTATATCGCGCTGTTCACGCACTTCATCCCGTGCGGGGTGTGGGAGGCCGTCTACATCATCGAGGGCCTGCTGAAGAACACCTCCGAGGTGCAGCCGACCACCGTGCACGCGGATACCCAAGGCCAGAGCTTCCCCGTCTTCGCGCTCGCCCACCTGCTGGGCTTCGATCTGATGCCCAGGATCAGAAACTGGAAGGAACTGACCTTCTACCGGCCGAGCAAGCAGAGCGAGTACGTTCACATCGACGCCCTGTTCGGCGAGCCGGGCAAGCACGTCATCGACTTCGACCTGATCGAGTCCCAGTTCCGCCACCTGATGCGCGTGGCCGTCTCCGTACGCGAGGGCACCATCTCCTCCTCCACACTGCTCAAGCGGCTGCGGTCGGGGTCGAGGAAGAACGCCACCTATGCGGCCTTCCGCGAGGTCGGCCGCGTGATCCGCACCGTCCAGCTCCTGCGCTACCTTTCCGACGCGCCGCTGCGCCGGCGGGTGACCGCGGCGACGAACAAGGTGGAGTCGTTCAACCGGTTCTCCCAGTGGATCGGGTTCGGCAACCGCGGCGTGATCGCGGACAACGACCCGATCGAGCAGGAGAAGGCGATGAAGTTCAACGCGCTACTCACGAACGCGGTGATCTTCCACAACGCCCTGGACATCGCGGAGATCGTGCGGCAGTTGTTGGAGGAGGGATGGGAGATCGACCCGGAGGACCTGGCGCACATCTCGCCGTACCTGACCGAGCACATCAACCGGTTCGGCGAGTACAGCACGCACGAACTCGGCATCCAGCCCGAGGCGTATGACCCGAAGCTGGACGTCGACTTCACCCCGTTGCGCGAGCAGGACCTGACCGCTGCCGGCCTCAGTCAGGCGGCCTGATCACATCCTGGCCTCGCTCCCGATGGTGCCATGTCCCTCCAGCGGGCTTATCGGGTCGGCGGCTGGTACTGCTCTTCTAGCCCCATGCCACGCATCAGGTCTTGCATCAGCAGCTCGAACATGGGCTCTTGGTCGGAAAAGAGAGGGGCGAAGTGTGCAAAGACCTCCAGCGCGACCTGGCCGTAGATCGACCGCCAACAGCTCAGCATCACCACCATCGCGCCGGGCGGAAGGTCCACGCCGGTGTCTTCCCGGTAGTCCTGCATCTGCTGCCGCAGACACGGATCCATCTCATCCTCGGCGAGAATCGGAAACGGACGCGTCGTCCACAGCTGCACGAAGACCTGACCCCAGACGGCGGCAAGTCGCCGCACCCAGGCACTAGTCAGCTCGGCGTGGACGTCACCGGCAGCTGCCGAGGGTGTGCCGAAGAGCAGGTTGAACTCACGCGGTCGCGTTATGAACCACTCTCGGAACACGCGCGTGGGTTCAATCATGCGCATCGCGAAGTTGTTGTCGGGCTGTGAATCGACAGCGGCCTGGAGGCCTTGGACCAGGTCGTCGACGATGTCCTCGGCGACCCGGTACACGATCTCTGGGAGCCCTCCTTTGAAGTGGTGATAGAGGGCGGCAGAGGTCACGCCGACACGCCTTGCAATCGCGGCAAGGGTGAGGGCATCGATGCCCTGGTGCGTGATGATGTTACGGGCGGCGGACCGCACTTCTGCGGACATCTCAGCGCGCATCCGCTCACGTCGCCCCGGTGTCGCCATCTGCCGCCCCTCCTTACAACCTGGCCTCATTCAGGGAGCACGCTACGTCGTCGTTTCTCGGATAAATCAGTGCGGTAGTCGTTTGCGTAGATTCGCCGGGGCCATGAAAGCCATTCGGACTTCGTCGGGTTTACCTGCGAGCTCCGCCTGAATTGGCCCTCATCGCTCTGATGAACCAGCGCTTGACCCGCCGCGCGGCGGCGGCTCAGAAGTCCGCTGGGTGGCGGGTGAGCCCCACGGCCAAATTTCGTTGGAGGTCAGCCTTGAATCGAGATCGAGAAGAGCTTGTGCGCTTCCTGGTCTCCCTCATTGGTCCTCTCCTGGCGAACACTGTCAGGACCGCGGACATCTAGGGTAATCTTGGTCAATTTGTTCGTGGGGACTCCGACCAGGACGAGGGTCGCTGTGTCGGTCGCTCCGGGCGCGTTCCGACCGCCAAGGTCGTATCCCGTACAGGAACCTTCATCCCATTGGAAGTAATCATCGATGCCGCTGGGGACGTTCTTAGTGGAAACCAAGGCGGAGTCCGGGGAGAATTTGATTGAATCCTCCCAACCTGGATCGTTGGTATTGGTCAGCTCGATTGTTACGGGAACGATCGATGTACCAGGAAGAGCCTTTAATCCGCACGCGGCATAATTTTGCGTGGCCTCGCCAACTGTGGCGGTAACCACCCCCCGGGCGCGGTAGAGGGTTTTCTCGCCCGCAAGGTTGGTGGAACTGCCCGTGATGTCGAAGTTGACTGTCTTGGACTCTGGCGCTTCGGACTCGCCAATACCGGAGCCGTGCACGCCGCCCGTGTCTCCGGTGACAGATGACTGGTCACCTCCTTCCGAACCGCTGTCGCCGCCAAACCACCGCGTGACGCCGTAGCCGCCAAGCACAACGGCCAGGACGGCGAATGCGCCGATGCCGATGCGGATGTTGCGCTTCTTGCTGTTGTCGATGTTGCCGCCGGCGACCTGGTGGCGCTTCCCGCTGATGCCTCCACCGCTGATGTTGACCTGGTGGTGCGGCGAGCCGGAGGTGGCGGTGCCCTGGCTCGTGGCCTGGTGGTAGAGGTTGACCGCATCATTTAGGGCCTGTGCGTACGAGGGGTCACTCTGAGCGGCACCGGCGAGAATGCTCGCGGCCTCCATCCGCCGCCCGGAATCCTGCGGAGTCTCCTCGAACCGTTCCAGGGCTCTTGTGCCGTCATCAGTCGTCCGCAGACGCTGCCTCACCAGGTCCGACACGGCGCTGGCAGCCATGTTCTGGACGACTCCGGATAGGAAGTCCCCTGCGATGCCCACCGCTGCCGCCGCCAGGATCCCAAGCTCCACCATTGCTTTCCTCCCCGTGGTGCGGGCCAATTGCCCCTGAAGTAAAGAACCTTTAGAAAGTAGCGCACGCTTAAAGATCATTTCTCTAGTTGGGTACACCATGAGGGCGACCTTGGCGTGAGCAGTCGGCGCCTGTCGCAGTAAATGCCGGATTTACCGCGACGGAGCCCCTACCGTGATCATCGCGACCTGCGGCGGGCCGTTCCGGCCGCCGGGACGAGGTGTACGCATTTACTGCGGCAGCGCTAGAGAGGTGGGGCGGGCATGTCGATCGAACCAGTGACCGAGATTGGGAGCGGGGGCGTGTTGCGGCTGCCGCGCGCCCGCATCGTGCCCATGTCCGCCCCTCCCGCGTCGTACACCGCGGCGGTCGACCGGTACTTGACGGGTGCGGGCATCGCGAAGTCCTCCGCGCGGATCTACCGGATCTCGCTGACGACATGGGGATGGATGCTCACCGGCGAACCCGCGCCGACCGGACCAGCCCGCCGGGGCGCGAAGCCGCCTCTCTTCCCCGTCGCCGCGATCGACGACCCGGCGCTGCCGGAGCTGCTGTCCGAGCTGGCGGCGGCACGGGCGGATGAGATGGACGCCGACACCGTCAACCGGGAGCTGTCCATCGCGCGCAAGGCGATCGGCTGGTGGCAGCGCCAGGGCTGGATCGAACGCGATCCGACGATCGGCATCGAGCGGCGGCCGGCCCCGCCGGACCGGACCAAGGCCCTGGCCGAGAACCAGATCGCCGCCCTGTGGTGCCTGGACGTCGGACTCCGGGAGAAGACGCAGTGGAAGATGCTCTACGAGTCCGCCGCACGGGCCGACGAAGTGCTGTGCCTGAACGTGGAAGACCTGTACCCGCAGGACAAGCGCGGCAGGATCACCGCCAAGGGCGGGGCGACGGAGTGGATTCACTGGCAGTCCGGGACCGCCCAGCTGTTGCCACGTCTGATTGCCCGCCGCACTCGCGGCCCGCTGTTCCTCACCGACCGCAAAGCCCCGGCCGGAACGCCGACGCTCGACGTGTGCCCGGAGACCAGCCGGGCCCGGCTCTCCTACCGCCGGGCTGAGGAGATCTTCGAGGAGAACACCCGGCTGCTGGCCAACCCGCTCGCCTCACCCGAGGACATCGAGGACCTGGACGGCTGGACACTTCACCGGCTCCGGCACAGTGCCCTGACACACGACGCCGAGAGCGGCACATCCACCCCGATGCTGCTGGCCCGCTCCCGCCACGCCTCCGTGCGCTCCCTGGAGCGGTACGCCCGCCCCGGCGTCGACTCGGTCGCCCGGCACGTCGCCGAGCGGGACCCTGCCGCCCGCCGTCACAGGTGAGTCCGAGCGCATCAAGGCTTCAAGATCATCTCGTTGCCCCTTTGGCCCGTATCTCGGTCACACCCCCTCTTCAGTCACTCCGACTTGTCACTGCCCGTGGCCTTGGAGACTCCGTCAACAGCGACTCCATCCCCGACATTTCCTACTAGCTCACCCACTACTGAACTTGATTGGGTGATGTCGGGACCGGCCGCCCGATGTGTGAGTCGCCTGTCTCGCGGGCCGGTGGGTGTTGCCGGGCAGTCCATTGGGAGAGGATCCTGTGGTGAGCCAGCCCCTGCCGCAGTTGCAAGCCCGAGTTCGTCTTGATCCCCATCGAGGCCCCACCCGACGTGCCCACCCAGATCGCTGTGGATCTCGGCGAGACTGGCATCCCAGGCGGGTTGATCGGATACGAGTACCGGCCGCTGAGCGAGCCGGTGTACTTCGGGGGGTTCGGTGAGCGGGGGCTTGTCGTCATCGCGACGAGTGGCCTGTTCGGACGCACCGCCGTCGACGTGGCCACTGGTCACTTGGTGCAGATCCCCAAGATCAAGTCAGCGATGGCCAATCACGTAAACAGCGACCTCGACTCCTTCAACCGATGCGCCGCTGCCGTGATCGCACGCTTCCCGTTCTACGCGGAGGACGACGAGGAGAGATTCGAGGAGGTGGCGGAAGAGCTGCGCGATCTCATCTCCGCCATCGACGAGACCGCTCTCGCGCACAACGGGTTCTGGGATACCTTCTGCGACGATGTGGCGATCGGGGACTATGCGAACTGGGATGCATGATCCGGGGCCGGTCCCCGGCTTCGGTCAGCCGTCCAGGCTCAGGCCGGTGGCAGCGATGCAGCCGTCGACGAGGCCAGGGCGGTACTGGATCCCCTTGAGCTGACGCTTCACGGCTCTGGTGATCTCACCGAGGTCCGCGGCGGCCAGGTTGCCCAAGTCTCGCTTGACCAGCGCCCAGATGCCCTCGGTCGGATTGAGGTCAGGAGCGTAAGCCGGGAGTTGGAACACAGTCAGCCACTCGGCATTCGCGTCGATGAACTCTTTCATACCGGCAGTCAGGTGGAGGCGGACGTTGTCCCAAACCAGCACGATCGGACCCCCGAGCTGGAGACGGGCGCGAACGACAAGGTCGCGGAAGTCCCGCCAGCCGAAGCCCTTCGGCTCGTCCTTACGGCCCCGATACTCGCGGATCGCATAGATGAGCCGGGACCGCCGGCCCGGCTTGAAGCAGGCCATGCCCGCCATCGACACCCGTCCCGAACCGCGGCCTCGAACCCGCACGATCGGGGTCTGACCGATCCGCCCCCAGGACCTGGGACGCGGCGGAGCCATCGACTGCCCGGCCTCGTCCTCGAAGACGATCCAGGCCCCGCGCTCCGCCGCGATGCTCTTACCCGCGGCCAGGTCTCCTTCTTCCACACCTCAACCGCCTCATCGTCCCGTTCGATGGCCCGCCTGGTCGGCTGCTGCCAGCTCCACCCGTGCCGCCTCAGCAACCGCCACGTGCCCTCGACGGTGTAAGAGACCTGGAACAGCCGACCGATCAACGTCTTGATCCGCGCCAGCGTCCACCGCTGGTCCGCCCAGCCGTGGACCAGTGGACCACGCTCCAACTCACGCTCCAACCTGGCGATCTGGATATCACTGAGCCGAGACCGCCCCGGAGAGCCCTGCGAAAGCACCCCGGCCTCGCCACGCTCGCGCCAGGCCCGGCGCCACCGCTCCACCCACCGCTCGCTCACCCGCAAAGCGGCGGCGATCTCCCGGCTTGTCTCCCCACCCTCGAAACGGACGACAGCCTGCAACCGGATCCGCTCCCGCGCGGCCCTCCCGGCGTCGGTCAGCCCACCACCCTGCGCGTATCTCACTCCCCAGGAGCTACCGGAGCAAGCAGGCCGCTGTCAGGCGAACCGTCCCGACATCACTCAATCAAGTTCAGTAGCATCCACGCCGGGGTCGACAACAGCAACAGTCACTCCTTCGCCCTGAGATGTCTTCCATACCCTCTCCGCATCGAACACCCGAAGCGGCCACTGCTGATCCCTGATGGAATCTGCTGACGCCAAGGAGACTGAAGTGAGGAGCAAGGCCCCTGCCAGGGCCACGACTCCTGCCGTGGACCAGACTCGCTTGACACCCATTCCCTGCTCCTCAACTACGCCTGGTTACGCCAGGCTGCATAAGCGAACCGTCGGAAGCATGCCAACCCGACCGCTTATGTACCTACTCGATGTTGCGCGGCACGTTGCGCTTGCGGTCCTCTAGAGCTCTACGGCCGCTGGTACGAGTTGGCGTTACCTGGGTTGTGGGGTGTTCCGGCGGGTGGACACGACGAGTGGTTCGGGTAACCGCCGCCAGGCCTCCCGGGGCCTCCGTTGCCGCGGTTTCGGCGGCTGCGGATTACCGCGATAGCGATCCCGGCGATGACGACTACGGCTGCGATGCCGGCGATGACGAAGATGCTGCCGGACGAAGACTTCTGCTTGGCCTGGGGCGCGCTGCTGTTGTTGCCATCGGATGCGTTGCCAGAGTTCGAGGTGGAGGACTGCTGCTGGACCTTACCGAGGGGGCCTTCCTTCGGGCCCTCGGGGATGTCCATCGTGAGCGCCTTGTTGGGGCGGATGATGCCGTAGCCGTATTCTCTATCAGGGGCTTTGAGACCCTTGTGGTCAAGGAAGGAAGCCGACTTGATTAGGCGGTTGATCACCTGACCTGCGGTCAGATCCGGGTACTTGGCCCGGACCAGAGCGGCTGTGGCAGATACGTAGGCGGTGGCAGCGGAGGTACCGTCCGCCAAGGAGTACCCATTCGACTTGTGTTTATTTGCGGCGACGATGTCTACACCGGGAGCCACAAGTGTCAGCCCTTTTCCGGAATTAGATTTCTCCCACACGTTTGCATACTTGTCCACGGCACCGACAGAGACCACACCTGGCAACCCTGCGGGTTCGTTGAGGGCAAGGATGCCTTCGTTTCCGGAACTCGCTACTACCACGACATCGTGGGCCTGAGCATATGCAATTGCTTCACGCCCCTCACTCAGAGTCCTGGAGTGGCTGTCACCAAAAGACAGGTTGATGACCTTGGCACCCTTGTCCACGGCATAGTGAACAGCCTCTGCCCAAGTTTCATCCTCAAAATCATCACTCTTCTTCTGGATCGCACGCAACGGCAAGATCTTCGCCTTTGGCGCGAATCCCACCATGCCGGATTCATTCTTCGCACCGTGGCCGTGACCAGCAATAATGCTGGCCATGCTGGTGCCATGCCCAAATAGATCCTCTTGGGCATTCCCGCCGCCGGTGAAATCTTTCCCTTCAAGAACCTGGCCGGTCAGATCAGGATGCGAGGCATCGACACCGGAATCCACGACAGCGACGGTGACACCCTCCCCCTGAGTCACAGCCCATGTGTCCTGCATTCGAAACGCGTCCAAGACCCACTGCTGGTCCCGGACATAGTCAGCTGACGCGGTCGGTGCTGATGTGAGGAGCAAGGCTCCCGTCAGCGCCACAACGCCCGTCGTGGACCAGACTCGCTTGGCACCCAATTCCTTGCTCCTCACTCAACTTCGACTGGTTCCGCCAGTCTTCATACAGGCGAGCCGCGCGGAGGTTCCGCGCGGCTCGCGTGTGTGTGCCTACTCGATGTTGCGCGGCACGTTCCGGTTGCGGTCCTCTTCCGAGATCCAGGTCTCTTCGTCCTCGACCAGGTAGTCGGGACGGTCACCCCGCTCATTCTCTTCTCCGGAGCGACGGCCGTTGCGACCGCCCATGCCGCCTCCAGCCATGCCACCCGCCATGCCGCCGCGGCTGCCGTGCAGGCCCGCGCCGCCGCCGGCTCCCTTGGCGGTGATGCCCTGGGCCGCGCCGACTACGCCGCCGCGAGCCTTGGCGAGGGGCCCACGGCCGCCGGTTCCGGCGCCCGCGCGGCCAGCCGCGCCGGCTCCGGCGCCACCACCCATGCCGCCCATGCCGGGGCGGCCTCCGGCGCTACGGCCCGCACCTCCGGCGACACTCGGGCCGCCGACCCGACCGCCACCGCCACGAACGGGGCTGATTCCGCCGCGAGTACCGGCCGGGCGAGGGCCTCCTCCGGAGCCGCTGGGGACCACGAGGCCAGGGCCTGGGGTTCCTCCGCCGCCACCGCCGCCGCCACCGCCACTGATGGGCCCCGGGTGGCTGGGGCCCGGTCCTGTCAGTCCGGGCTTGATGCTGTCCACGTTGGTTCCGGTCGTGGGCGGGAGCTGCGCACCCCCCGTGATGCCCTTGGGGCGGGGAACCTCAGGCGCCTGGCCAACACCCTTGGGTGGGCCCGCACTCCACGGCTTGGTGGCTGCACCTGAGGCTCCTGGCCGGGCGCCGCCAGCTACACCGCCGCCGGAGACGGGCGGCGGGTACTCAACGTTACGGTCCGGCTCCCCGACGGTGCCGTCGTCCCCAATTTTCGGGGGATTATTCTTCAAATTCCGCGTGACCCGCATGTAGTTAGCCCCGAGAGTCTCCATCACGGTGACTGCCTTCAGGTGCTCAAATCTACTGCTGCTGATATCACTCTCGTTCTCTTGAGCAATCTGTTCAGCGCTCTTGTCGCCTCTTGCTAGCGCCTTGTCTGCCCCCTCCCCATCACGGCCGATGTCTTCAGTAAACCAGTCGCCAAACTTCTCCCCGTTACCGGGTTCTTGGATCGCGTCCAGATCCGTCTTGGCCTGACGCAGCTGCTCCGAAGCATCAGCCATCTGCGAACGGTTCAGGTCGGCATGCCATGCCGTATTCCTGATGCTCGTCGAGATCTTCGCTGCCTCCTTCCCGAAGGCCGTGGAGGCTTCCCCGCCCCAGTGCTCCTGAACATCTTTGACGTGCTTGTCGAGCAGACCAGCGATCCCGCCTCCCTCACCTCCGACAAGGAACTTATAGACCTCGCCCCAGTTAACGCTCGTGTCGTGGATCAGACCATGATTAACCCCTTCGAGCATCCGCTTGAGTTCCTTGAGCGGATAATCGATGAAATCAGTCTTAGTCTCGGGGCGCCCAGCAATGCAGGCCTCCCCCTCAAGTACCGGCTTCGACTGCTCTTTACCGTCAGTCATGGCGGCCCCTCCCTCAGTCAGTGATTTACGATCGGACTACGACTCGAACTTCTTGCCTGGACCCTTGTCTCCGCCACCGTATTGCTGCTCGTTTGCGTACTCCTGCTCGCTGTACTTGTCTCTGACCTTGGAAGTGCTCTTACCAAATTGATTGATCAACCGATGGAGTGAAGCGATCGCGGTTTCAAGGTCAGCCTTTGTGTCGTTATGAGCATCAAAGAGGTCTCTGGCCTCCTTGAATCTGTGGTCGGAGCCGAACGCGGAGAGCGGGATATTCGTCCCATACGTTGACTTCTTACCCACCTCGTCCATTTGGTCCAGCAGCGCCCAAAGCCGCCTGATGACCTCATCCAGCGCACTCAGATCGACCCGCATTCCGTCACTCATTCCCCGTGTCCTCTCCCCTGTTTTCCAATTTTCCAGCGCCCGCTCGCGCTCAAGTGCCCTGAACTACCTTGACTGTCCAGCCCGCTTGCTCTGCCAGTCCCGTACCGCCACGCCGCTGCCGCTCACCAGAAGTACCAGCAGCAGTCCCGCGCCCACCACGTACATCGCGACCCGGCGCTCCTGTTCCGCCTCCGTCTCGCCCATCGTTACTGCCATGGGGATGACCTCGCCCGCGCCCTGGGCCACCGGTGGGTCCGGTTGGGGGCGGGTGCCTGGGTCGGAGTCGTCCGAGAGGGCGGCTACTGGGTCCACTACGCCCCAGCCCAGGTAGCGGTTCGCCTCGCGGCCCGGGCGTTGGGCGGATTCCTGGATGCGGGTGGTGATCTGGGCCGCGTTCCAGTCCGGGTGCTTTTGCTTGAGCAGAGCCGCTACGCCCGCTACGTACGGGGCCGCGAAGCTCGTGCCGTCCGCCGCGCACTGGCCGCCCTTCGGGACGGTCGAGACCATGCCGACGCCCGGGGCCGCCACGTCCACGAAGTCGCCCGCCTGCGAGAAGAAGGCGCGTTCGTTGTTGCGGTCGGAGGCCGCCACCGCCAGGACGCCCGGGTACGACGCCGGGTACGTGTCTGCCGACTTGCCGTCGGCGCCGTCGTTGCCGGATGCCGCGATGATCAGGGCGCCGGCCTTCACGGCCTTCGCCACCGTGTTGCGCAGTATCGCGTTGTCCTTCTTGTTCGCCGTGTCCGACGAAATGTTGATGATCTTCACGCCCTTGGCGACCGCGTCCTCGATCGCGGCGGACATCGTTCCCGAGTCGCCCTGCTTCTCCTCGCCGCCCGTGTAGCGGAGGGAGAGGATCTTGGCCTCCGAGGCTATGCCCGCGAAGCCGGTGCCCGGCATCTCGCGGGCCGCGATGATGCCGGCCACCCGGGTGCCGTGACCCTCGATGTCCGCTGTGCCGTCCTTCGAGTTGCCGACGTAGTCCTTGCCTCCGGCGGCCATCGCGCCTCGCAACTGCGGGTTCGAGTCGTCGACGCCGGTGTCGATCACGGCGACCGTCACGCCCTTGCCCGTGGCCTGCTCGCGCAGCTGGTCCAGCAGTACGCGCTGGAGCGACCACGGCGTGGCCTTGATGACGTCGCCACCGAAGTCGCACTCGGAGCTCGAGGACAGGCCGAAGGACGGGTTGTCATCGGCTGCGAGGCGGGTGGGAGCGGCGGGAGCTGCCGTGGCTACTGCGGGCGGGGCGGTCGTGAGACACACCCCGGTGACCGCGAGAACGCCAAATGCCCGCTGCAGTGCGCGGGTTCCACTCGTGCGCGTACGCGGACGGGGTGTCAGGACCCCCATGTTCAGGCTCCCCAGGCTTTCTTGCTTCGTCGAAGGTCTAGTTGTTGCGATAGGTGTTGCTCTGGTTGTTGCTCTAGTTGTTGCAGAAGTGGGGCGGCCCAGCTGACGCCATTGCGTCGGCCGGGCCGGCCCATCTCGTCTCACCCCGGGTTGGATCAGCCCCAGGTGTTGGCGTTGCTCTTCTCAGTGGCCTGGTAGTTCTCGGCCGAGCTCTGCAGCGCCGCGGAGATCTTCATCAGCGTCGCGTGCAGGGCGGCGGCGGTCTTGTCCCAGTCGCGCTGCCGGCGCTGGTAACCCTCCTGCGCCTCACCTTCCCAGGTGGTGGCGACGCGCCGGACAGCGGCCTCGACGTCGTCGAGCTGCTGCTTGATGCGGCCGGCGGTGTTCTTCACGTCCGTGGACGCGTTGGTGATGGTGGCGTAATTGACGAGAATCGACATCGTTGCTCCCTTTCAGGAAGAAGTCTTGAGGAGGCGGGGAGAGAGTGGATCAGCCGAAGTCGGACATGATCTTGCTGACTTCAGCGTTCTGCTGCTCTTCCGACGCGGTGTAGTTGCTCCGCGTGGAGTCCACGGCTTCCTTGATGCCTTCGAGGATCTCGCTCATCCTCTTCGCCTCTTCGTTCCACCTGTTCTGGAGCTCGTGGTACGACTTGGCCGCTTGGCCCTGCCAGCCGCCCGCGACCTGGTCGATCACTCCGCTGAGGCGGCGGATCTCGCCCTGAATCTGACCATTCACCGTGGTGATCTGGCCCGAGAGCCTGGTCAGCTCATCTTCTGTTACCCGAAACTGCCCGGCCATGGTGAACCTTCCCCCATGTCGTTGATGGTCCGGGAAGCCTGTGCCACTCCCCGGATAAGCGTCATATCAATGAGCGCTGCAAGCACTCTATCGCCCGTCCGTCGCACATCCACATGTAGTGGTTATCAGTTACAGACTTCACACACATGCGCGACGACACTGTGATCGATTACGTCCAAGTCCCGGCGGCATTGCCCCCGTTGGGCTCACTGGCTCTGCGGCTGCGCCGCGCTGGTGGTGTCGAGCGTGGGTCCCTTCGGGATGAACTCCGCCCACGACTGCGGAACGACCGCGGAGTTCACGAGCTTCTCGTATCCCAGTCGTGTGCGCGCCTTGTCCGTCTCGCTCGCCTCGCCCTCCGACGAGGACCCGGCGCCGCTCTTGTCCGCCGCGCTGTCGTTGTTCGACGGCAGCGAGTACCGCAGGCCCGTGTCCGTCAGCAGGTACGTGCCGCCACCGCCCTCCGCCGCGCCGGTGACCTCCTGGAAGAGCAGCCCCGAGCCCGAAGAGACGTACGCGTTCAGCGAGTCGGCGATGACCTTCTTGGGGTACGCCGTCCCTGCCCAGGCGGCGAGCTTCGGCTTGTTGTCCGCTCCGAGGGTGCCGCTGTAGACGCTGCACGAGGTGTTCCGCGCCGCACTGGCCGCCGTCGCCACCGGGTTGGCCTGCACCGGGACGGTCTGCGGCCAGCCCTTGTCCGCGTAGAAGTTCTTTGCCGAGCCCTGGTTGGCCTTGATGATCTCCGAGGTACTGGCCTTGATGTAGTCGGGATCGCCGGTTCCGTACGCGACCTCGGCGGACGGCGAGTGCTTGAGCAGATTGGCGACGAACGGCGTGATGGCCGCGACCCGGTCCTTCAGCACGACGTAGTACTGGTCCCCTTGGGCGTCCTGCGCCTTGAGGACCCGGCCCACCGTCCCCGCCTCGGCCGGAAGCCCTTCGACCCCCGTCTGCGTGCCGACGTCCGGCACCGTCGGGAACGTAATGGCGCCGCGCAGGATGAAGGTCCGCAGCCACTCCGTGCTCACCGGCTGCGGCTCGGGCGCCGTGCCGATGACCGCGGCCTTCAGCTGCTCCATCTCGGTGTCGTCAAGACCCGATGTGCCGCCCAGCAGGAACGCGTTGCCCTTGCCGTCGATCAGGTATTCCAGCTTCGTCTTGGTGTCGACGACGTACAGCGCCTCTCGCGCGTCGACCTTGCCCGTGTCTGAAACCGACTTCGCGTCCTTGGCGTTGAGGACGAAGACGGCGCGGTCGATCGACGTGTTCGAGCCGCGCGCCGGGCGCTCGCAGACCGCCCAGGTCTTCGGCCTCTCGGCGTCCTCCTTGGTGGGCAGCCGGTCGGGGGCGTACGGGATGCCGAGCGTCGCGCCGTGCGGGATGCCGCTCTTGTCGATCTCCTTGCCGGGGACCTCGATGACGGTGCCCTTGCCCTTGTCCAGAAGGAGCTTGGCGGAGGCGTAGTTGAGGACGGGGTGCAGCGTCGCGACCTTCTTGCCGCCCTCGCCCTTGTCGTTGATCACGACGTAGCGCGTCGTCGAATCGCTGTCGACGATGATGTGCTGACCGGGGGTGTTCCAGCCCTTGGGCGCCGAGGGCTTGATCACACCCCAGGCGATGAAGCCGATCACCAGGACAACACCCACCGCCAAGCTGGGCATTACTGTACGAATAGGACGCGGCGCACCTTCGTCGGAACCCCCGGGCGAAGGTGCCAGGAACGCAGCGACAGTGCGCTTGCGAGCGAACGTATAGGCGGCGAGCTCATCCCGACGCGTTGCCATGGTCCTGGCTCTCCCGTTTGGTCGTGCGTAGTCGTGCGTATACGTGAAGACTTCTGCCGAACAGGCCACCTACTATGCACTGCGCCGCGCGACCGTGATCCACCAGGTGTGCGGTCCCCGCCGCATCTTCACAGGCCTGTGCCATGTTCGTAGCCCGGCACCTGTGTCGCCCCGTGTTCATCAACGGGTACCGTGACCACTCGCACAACTGACGTGGGCAATTGTGGCCCCTGGCCCCGTCGCTGAGATCCGCGCAACCGGATCCGCGCCGACGACGGCCACCACTTCGCGAAAGGGATGTCCCGGGGGATGACCAGCGCTACGAGCACTCGGCGCGGACGCCGCGCACCGCAGCAACCGGGCCGCGGCCGCAGAGCCGCGCCGGCCCCGGCTCCCGCGGCCACCGGCAACTCCGCGGCGCCGCGCACGCTTCCCCACCCCGGCGGCCTGGGTCCGCTGCGGCTTCAGCAGCTGATTCTGGTCGAGCTGGCGGCGGCCGTCATGCTGGCCGCCTGGGTCACCGCCGAGCGGTGGCTGCTCGCCCCGGCCGGCGCCGTCGCCGCGCTGCTGCTGCTCCTGGCGGTCCTGCGCCGCCACCACCGGCCGCTGCCCGAGTGGTACGAGACGGCCCGCTCCCTCAAGCGCCGCCAGCGCGAGGCCAAGCTGCCCGTCCCGCCCGGTACGGACCCGATGCTGGCCCCGACCGTGGAGTGCGACCCCGCCCTGCGGACGTACACCTTCGTCTCCCGTGACGACCGTTCGATCGGCATGATCGGCGACGGGTCCTTCCTGACCGCCGTGCTCTTCGTGCAGCCGGGCGACGAGCCGCTGCGCCCCGCGTTCGCCGGGCGGCAGCTGCCGCTCCAGCTGATCCAGGACGCCCTTGAGGTCGACGGCATCAAGCTCGCCTCCGCGCAGATCGTGCAGCACACCCAGCCGGCGCCCGCGCCGCATCTGCCCCAGCAGTCCGTCGCCGCACGGTCGTACGGACCGCTCCAGGCCCAGGCCGGTTCCCCCGCGCTCCGGCTCACCTGGGTCGCCCTCAAGCTCGACCCGGAGCTGTGCCCCGAGGCGGTGGAGGCGCGCGGCGACGGCGTCCCCGGCGCCCAGCGCGCGCTGCTGCGCGTGGCGGACCAGCTGGCGAGCAGGCTGGCCGGAGCCGGCTTCGAGGCGACCATCCTGGACGAGAACGAGCTCGTACAGGCGCTCGCGACGTCGAGCTGCCTCAACCCGCGGGCCAACGCGCAGCACGGCCAGCAGGGTCAGGACGGGCGGCCGGCTCAGCGGCGTACGGTCGAGTCGGTGCGCAGCTGGCGGGTCGACGACCGGTGGCACTCCACCTACTGGATCTCCCGCTGGCCGCAGTTGGGGGACGGCGGCGTCGCACTGCCGCGGCTCATCACGCAGTTCACCTCGCTGCCCGTACTCGCCACGACGTTCAGCATGACCCTGAGCAAGGCCGGAAACCGCGGCATCTCCGTCACCGGGCACGTGCGCATCACCGGCCGCGGCGAGAATGAACTCGGCCAGGTCCGGCGTGAGTTGGAGCGTGCCGCGAGCGCGTCCAAGGTCGGCCTCGTGCGCCTCGACCGGGAACAGGTCCCCGGAGCACTCGCCACCCTGCCGCTCGGAGGTACGTACTGATGTCATACCCGACGCCGACCATGAACCCGGGGCAGCGCGGCCAGGAGCCCGCCCGCACACCGGCGCACGTGGCCTCGCCCACCGACACCGGCCTGATCCCGATCATCCGGCCGGAGACGCCCCAGCAGCAACGGCGCATCTTCAGCCCGGGGTTCGGGCTGCGCGGACCGCGCCGTAACCGTCATGTCGTCACCGCCGAGGAGATCGCGGCGATCAGCATGCCGATCGGTGACGACGGCGTCGTCATCGGCACCGACACGCAGTCCCAGCCCGCGGTGCTCGGCCTGGCCCGGCCCACCCCCTTCGACGTCGTCGTCGTGGGCGGCCTGTGGATCGCACAGGTACTGGCGCTGCGCGCGGCCGCGACCGGTGCGCGCGTGGCCGTCGAGACCGGACGCCCCCAGGCCTGGCAGCAGCTCGCCCAGGCGGCGGGCGGCGGTCAGCAGTGCATGACGGTCTATCCGGTGGGCCGCGTGCCCGCGCAGGGTCCTTCCGTGTCCAGCCCGGTGGTGCTGATCCGCGACTGCGGTGTACGTCCGCCGCGCGGGCGGGTGACCTCGCTGCCGTGGCAGGCCGTGGTGACCGTGCTGCCGTTCGTCGGCGAGCACGCGCCCCGCTGGCTGGCGCAGGCGCAGTTGGTCGGAATCCAGCGCATCTCGCCCCAGGAGACCGAGGTCGTACGGGAGACCCTCGGCATCCCGGCGGAGCACCTCGAGATGCTGCCGACGCTCTCCGACAACGTCGCCCTGTGGTGCACGCGCAAGCACCGCAAGTACGTCATGACCGAGCCCACGGACGCGGAGACGGGTCTGCTCGGCATGGCCCGCCGACTGGACTGAGGGCCGCGCCGAGCGTCGTGGGCGGGGCGTCGGGCGGGCGTGGTGCCGGGGGAACATGGGAGCCGGTCCGCACGCAAGGGCGCTTTTCCGTACCGTGGGGCGAAAGATTAGTCTTCTGGTGATGCGGTGAACGTCGCAGCCGCGTAGGACGCGCCACCCCATCCGCCCGACCGCGACGACGCCAGCAGCAGTTGCTGACCAGGAGGCAAAGCAGTGAACAGGGATCGGTCCGAGTACCACGGCGACGGCCAGTCCTCGGACGGGGACGACCGCGAGCTGGATCTCACCGGCGAGTTCGAAATCGTCTACGAGCCTCCTGCCTGGTACGACCAGAGCAGCACGCGGGGTGGCTCCGCGCAGGGTGGCCAGGGGAACGCCGGACCAGCGTCTCCCCCGCCGCCGACCGGACCGCCGCTGGGGCAGGGTGGCCCGGCTCAGCAGGGGCCGCCCGCGCCTCAGGGCCAGGCGCCGGCGCAGCCGTACGCGCAGGGCGCGCCCCCTCCTCAGGCGGATCAGTACGGCACGGGTGGCTACGGCTTTCCGCAGCAGCCGGGGCCCGGCGCGCCGCAGCAGGCCGTTGGGTACGGGTATCCCCAGCAAGGCGCGCCGGGTGGGTACGGGTACCCCCAGCAGCCCGCGCCGCAGCAGGCCGCTCCCGGAGTGCCGCAGCCCGGCCAGGACCCGTCGGGTGGTTACGGGTATCCGCAGCCACCGGCACCGGCGCAGCCGGCCCCGGCCGCCGCGCCCCAGGTGCAGGCCCCGGCGCCTGCCCCGGCTCCCGGCTTCCCCGTACTGCGCCCGGTCGGGGACGACGCGCAGGGCAACGCGCCGCAGGCTGCTGCTCCCGAGGCGAACGTCCCCGAGCAGCAGGCGGCTCCCGCTCAGCAGATCCCCGAGCCCAACTACGCCGCCGCCGACGCCGAGGCGGCAGCGCTCTTCGGCGGTGCGGACGACGACGCGGAGGAGGCGGAGCACGGCGACGAGGCGGCGGCGGGCGACTCCGAGACTGCGTCAGGCTCCGACTCCACGACGGACGCAGGAGTCGACGGCGACGGCGGTGGCGAAGCTGCCGACGAGCCCGATGCCGCGTCCGCGGCGGTGGTGGCGCCCGCCGCCGCCCAGCCGCAGCCCGCGGCGCAGGTTCAGCCGCAGGGTGATCCCGCGCCGCAGACCTCCCAGGAACTCCCCCCGCTGCCGCAGGGCTTCCAGCCCGCGGCGCAGCCGCCCGCGCAGGGCGCACCGCACCAGGCAGGACAGCCCGACCAGCAGGCCGCAGCCGCGCAGGCCGCCGGATACGGCTACCCCCAGCAGCCCGTCCAGGGCGCACCGCAGCAAGCAGGTCAGCCCGACCAGCAGGCCGCAGCCGCACAAGCCGCGCAGGCCGCCGGATACGGCTACCCCCAGCCCTTCCCCCAGCAGCCGCAGCCGCAGCACCAGCCCCCGCAGCAAGGCACCTTCGGCGCGGCCCAGCCGCTGCCGCAGCAGCAGGCCGCGCCGCAGCAGCACCCCGGGTACCCCGCGCAGGGCGGACAGGCGGCACCCGGCTACCCGCAGCAGCCCCAGCAGCAGGCACCGCAGGGCGCACAGCCGCAGCCGATGCAGCAGCCGCAGCCCGTACACCCGCAGCAGCAGCCCCCGCAGCAGCCGCAGTCCGGCTACAACTACCCGCCCCAGCAGGCTGGTTACGGCTACCCGCAGCCCGCGCAGCCGGTGCCGCCGCAGCAGGCCGCACAGCCGCAGCCACAGGCACAGCCTCAGCAGCAGCCGCAGGCCCAACCGCCTCAGTACCAGCAGCAACCTCAGCAGCAGGCACCACAACAGGCACCCCAGCAGCAGCCCCCCGCCTACGGCTCACAGGGCTGGACCGCCCCGGCAGGTCCGCAGGCCGGTTCTCCCCAGCAGCAGGCCGCGCCCGGCACGCCGCTCGGCTACAACGCCGCCGTCGAGCTCTCCTCCGACCGGCTGCTGCGCAACCAGCCCAAGGCCCGTAAGAACAACTCGGGTCCGTCCCGCTTCAAGCTCGGCGCCAAGAAGGAAGAGGAAGAGCGGCAGCGCAAGCTGGCGCTGATCCGTACGCCGGTGATGTCGTGCTACCGGATCGCGGTGATCAGCCTCAAGGGCGGCGTCGGCAAGACCACGACGACCATGTCGCTCGGCGCCACGCTCGCTTCCGAGCGCCAGGACAAGATCCTGGCGATCGACGCCAACCCGGACGCCGGCACGCTGGGCCGACGCGTACGGCGCGAGACCGGCGCCACCATCCGCGACCTGGTGCAGGCGATCCCGCAGCTGAACAGCTACATGGACATCCGCCGCTTCACCTCGCAGGCGCCGTCGGGGCTCGAAATCATCGCCAACGACGTGGACCCGGCGGTCTCGACGACCTTCAACGACCAGGACTACCGCAGCGCGCTCGAAGTCCTGGGCAGGCAGTACCCGATCATCCTGACCGACTCGGGCACCGGTCTGCTCTACAGCGCGATGCGCGGAGTCCTCGACCTCGCCGACCAGCTGATCATCATCTCCACCCCGTCCGTGGACGGCGCGAGCAGCGCCTCGACGACCCTCGACTGGCTCTCCGCGAACGGTTTCGCCGACCTCGTCCAGCGGTCGCTCACCGTGATCTCCGGGGTCCGCGAGACCGGCAAGATGATCAAGGTCGACGACATCGTCGCGCACTTCGAGACCCGCTGCCGCGGCGTCGTGGTCGTACCCTTCGACGAACACCTCGCGGCCGGCGCCGAGGTCGATCTCAACATGATGCGTCCGAAGACCCGCGAGGCGTACTTCCACATCGCGGCCCTCGTCGCCGAGGACATCGCCCGCACCCAGCAGGGCCAGGGCTTCGCCCCGCAGCAGCAGGCCCCGCAGCAGATCCCGCAGCAGCAGCCCCCGCAGGGATACGCGCCGCAGCAGCACCCCGGCGCCGCGCCCCCGCCGGGTCAGGGCTGGCAGCAGCCGGGTCATCAGCAGCCCCCGCAGGGCCAGGGCTGGCAGCAGCAGCCGGCACCGCCGCAGAACCCTGACCAGCCCGGCCCTGGCTGGACGCAGTAGCCGCCGGGGCTCGTCCCTCGTGCGGGTGAGTTACTACAAGGTGCTTATGCGCAAGGCACGTTGTGTCGGCCTAAGATGCCGGAACGACGTCCTGCCGTTGGGCCGAAAGGGAGTTTGACTGATGGGGAGCGCACAGGAGAAGGAAGAGCTGTACGCCCTCGACATCTCCGGGGTCGAGTGGCACAGCGCCCCCGGCACCAGCGAGAACGAGGAGCGGGTCGAGATCGCGTACCTGCCCGAGGGGGCTGTCGCGATGAGGTCGTCCATGGATCCGGATACCGTCCTGCGGTACACCGAGGCCGAGTGGCGGGCGTTCGTCCTCGGAGCGCGCGACGGTGAGTTCGACCTGACCTGAGTGCGGCGCTGATGCCGTGACAGCACTTCGCCCCGCCGGACGTAATCCGGCGGGGCGAAGTCGGTTCCGTACGGCGCCAAGGGTGTCAGCGGCGGTTTTTGCCAATGGCGTAGGCGAGTCCCCAGGCGGCTGCCGCGGCTCCCACGAGAGCCAGCACGGCGATCAACTGCGTCACGCCGTCGCTTCCGAACCAGTTCTTGGCCGGAAAGAAGAGGTCGAACCGCACCATGTCCTCGAGCCAGCCGGAGTCGAAGGCAATGAGCACCACGCCGTTGGTGTAGCCGAAGAAGCCTCCGAGCACGGCCACGACGGCACCGCAGATCCTGGCACCGCCGCGACTGCGGCCCACGAGGCCGACGACGGCACCGACGGCCGCTCCGTTGAGCAGGGCGTGGATCACGTACATGGCCTGCGCCGTGTTCTTCGACTGGTCTTCGAACGTGGCGTACATGACGAAGCTGTAGACGGTCGCGACGACCACGGAGACGAGCAGCCCGAGGAAGAACGCCCCAGCCGGGCTCCCGGGTGGTTTCTGCGGCTGTCCGTACGGCGCCGGGAAGGGAAAGCCGGGGTGGCCCGGCTGGCCGGCAGGGCCAGGAGGGCCGGGTTGCATCGGGAACTGCCCCGGCGCGGGCGGCGGGGCGCCGAACCCCTGTGGGGGCCCCGGTGCCTGCTGGGGCATGGGTGGTGGCTGGTGGCCCGGGTTGTACTGGGGCTGCCAGGGCTGGCTCATGAAGGGGTCCCCCGAGAAGCAGAAGCTGGAGCTGCCCAAATTATCAAACCGGGCCGCCCGCGCCCCACGGGCGATCCCGGTCTCCTCCAGACCCTCACCAGGAGGGCAACAAGGGTATAGACCAATGAGGGCAAGCTTGGTGTCCGTGACGCCCGTCCATCGCCCTCCCCTCCGGCATTCCCGCAGTACACACGGGGTTTCGGACATCGTTGACGCGGCCCATCAGCGCTGATAGACCTTCGCTTCACCAGCTGGACATCAGTGATCAAAACGCCCTCTCCGTGCGAGTGATGACGCGAGGTCAAACGTCCCATGGACACCACCACAGTTCCGCGCAATGCCCGGCCCTCCCCCCGGATCCGAACCCTGCTCGCCGTCGGAGCCACCGCCCTGGCCCTGGCCGCCGGAGCCGCGACTCCACTGAACCCCGCCCCGCAGCAGGCGAAGGCGGCGACAGCAGCGGCCGACGGGAAGCGGACGCTGACCGTCGCGGTCTCGCAGAGCGTCGACTCCCTCAGCCCGTTCCTGGCCCAGCGCCTGGTCTCCACCACCGTTCACCGGCTGATCTACGAGAACCTGACGAACTACGACACCAGGGACAACCACGCGGTCCCGGGCCTCGCCACCAAGTGGGAGTCGTCCCCCGACAAGCTGACGTGGACGTACACCATCCGTGAGAACTCCAGGTGGTCCGACGGCAAGCAGGCCACCGCCGAGGACGCCGCCTGGACGTTCAACACGATGATGAAGGACGAGGGCGCGGCCACCGCCAACGGCAGCTTTGTCGCGAACTTCAGGAAGGTCACCGCCCCCACCCCCACCCGGCTGGTCATCGAACTGAAGAAGCCGCAGGCCACGATGGCCGCGCTCGACGTGCCGATCCTGCCCAGGCACGAGTGGGAGAAGGTCGGCGACTTCTCGAAGTTCAACAACGACAAGAAGTTCCCGGCCGTCGGCAACGGGCCCTTCGTGCTCACCGACTACAAGGTCGACCAGTACGTGAAGTTCCGGCCGAACCAGAAGTTCTGGCGCGGCGCCCCGAAGTTCGACGAGCTGGTCCTGAAGTACTACAAGGACGGTGACGCGGCCGTCGCCGCGCTCCAGAAGGGCGAGGTGTCCTTCGCGGCCAACCTCACACCCGCCCAGGCCGCCTCCCTCGCCGCGTCCAAGAACATCAAGGTCAACGACGCCCCCGGCCGCCGCTTCTACGCGCTCGCCACCAACCCGGGCGCCAGGTCCAAGGACGGCAGGAAGTTCGGCGACGGCCACCCCGCGCTGCTGAACCCGAAGGTGCGCCAGGCCCTCTTCGCCGCCACCGACCGCAGGACCATCGTCGACAAGGTGTTCCAGGGCCACGCCGTCGAGGGCGAGGGCTACATCCCGCCGCGCTTCTCGGCGTACCACTGGAAGCCGACGGCCGGTCAGAAGATCCCGTACGACCCGGAGAAGGCCGCGGCGCTCCTCGACGAGGCCGGCTACAAGAGGAACAGCGCGGGCAAGCGCGTCGGCAAGGACGGCAAGCCGCTCGACTTCCGCATCCTGTGCCACGCCATCGACCCGAACGACAAGGCCGTCGGCAAGTACATGCAGGAGTGGTGGGGCGATCTCGGCATCGGTCTGAAGGTCGACTGCCGCGACAACGTCTCCGACCCCTGGCTGGCAGGCGAGTACGACCTTGCCTTCGACGGCTGGTCGGTGAACCCCGACCCCGACTTCGTCCTCTCCATCCACACGTGCGCGGCGCTGCCGTCCACGCCCAAGGACACCGGCGCGACGGACAACTTCATCTGCGACAAGAAGTTCGACGAGCTCTACGCGAAGCAGACCACGGAGTACGACGCGGCCAAGCGCGCCGGCCTCGTCAAGCAGATGCAGTCGCGGCTTTACGACACCGGCTACATGAATGTCATGGCGTACCCGAACGCGCTCGAGGCGTACCGTACGGACCAGATCAAGGCGATCACGACGATGCCCGAGTCCGGCGGCAACATCTGGGGTCAGGACGGCTACTGGAGCTGGTGGTCGGCCGTGCCCGCCGACGGCGGCGACACCTCCGGGGAGAGCGGTTCCTCCACCGGTCTCGTCATCGGTACCGGCGCGGCCGTCGTCATCGCCGCCGCCCTCGGTGCCTTCGTCGCCATGCGCCGCCGTGCCACCGCGGAAGACCGTGAGTAGTCCATGAGCACTGCAAGCACCGCCCCCCTCGCGGAGGGTACGGCCGACGGCCCGGTCCCGGTGAAGACCGGGCCGTCCGGCCCCCGCGCCCGCTCCGCCCGCGCCTATCTGCTGTACGTCGCCGGAAAGCTGGGCGGCGCGGCCGTCTCGCTCTTCGCCGTACTCGTCACGAGCTTCTTCCTCTTCCGGATCATCCCGGGCGACCCGGTGCGCACCATGACGCACGGCCGCCAGGTGTCGGCCGAGCAACTGGCTTCTCTGCGCCACCAGTTCGGCCTGGACCTGCCGGTGTGGCAGCAGTTCACCGGCTACTGCGTCAAGGCTCTGAGCGGCGATCTCGGCATCTCGTACCAGTTCCACGCGCCGGTCGGTGAGCTGATCGCGGAGAAGCTGCCCGCGACCCTGCTGCTCACCGGCGTCGCCGTCGTCATCTACTCGGTGCTCGGCCTGTGGCTCGGCACGCGTTCCGCGTGGCACCACGGCCGGCTCGGTGACAAGGTCAACACCGGCGTCGCCCTCACGCTGTGGTCCGTGCCGTCGTTCTGGCTCGGCCTGCTGCTGATCATCACCTTCTCGGTGGGCATCGGCCCGATCCCCGGCATGTTCCCCACGGGCGGCATGGAGTCGGGCGGCGCGACCGGTTTCGCGTACGTCGCCGATGTGGCGCACCACATGGCGCTGCCCGTCGTGACCCTGGTCGCCGTCGGTTACGCGCAGACGCTGCTGGTCATGCGGGCCTCACTGCTCGACGAGATGGGCAGCGACTACCTGACGACGGCGCGCGCGAAGGGGCTGCGCGACGACCTGGTGCGGCGCCATCACGCCGTACCGAACGCCCTGCTGCCCACCGTCACCATGGTCTTCATCAACCTCGGCCATGTGGCGGCCGGTTCGATCCTCGTCGAGACGGTGTTCTCCTGGCCGGGGCTCGGCGGTCTCTTCTACCAGGCGCTGAGCGTGCCCGACCTGCCGCTGGTGCAGGGGCTCTTCGTCGTCTTCGCCGGCGCGATGATCCTGATGAATCTTCTCGCCGACCTGCTCTATCCGCTGCTCGATCCCCGGGTGGGCCGATGACTGCTCCTACCGCGACCGCCGCTCAGACCGCCTCCGCCCTCACCTGGGCGCGGCGCCGCAGCTCCGTGGCCCGGTTCTGGCGTTCGTACCGTACGCACCGGGCGGGCCTCTTCGGGCTCGGCGCCCTGGCCGTGATCGCGCTGGTGGCGCTGGCCGCGCCGCTGCTCGTCGGCAGCGACGTACAGAGTGTGACGAACGCTCCAGGGGCGGCGCTGGAGTCCCCGAGCGCCGAATTCCCCCTCGGGACGGACCAGTTCGGGCGTTCGCTGCTCGGCCTGCTGGTCTGGGGCGCGCGGATCTCCCTCACGGTCGGGCTGATGGCGGCCGCGCTGTCGGTGGCCATCGGTACGCTCGTGGGCATCGTCGCGGGGCACTTCGGCGGCTGGTTCTCGACCGTGATCATGCGGATCACCGACTGGTTCCTGGTGATGCCGACGCTGGTGCTCGCGATCGTGCTGGCCACGGTGATGTCGCGCAGTGTGTGGACGGTGATCCTGGCGATCGGCGTCACCACCTGGCCGACGACGGCCCGGCTGGTGCGAGCACAGACACTGGCCGTCGAGTCGCGTCCGTACATCGAGCGGGCGACCGCGCTCGGCGGCGGCCACGGGCACATCATGACCCGCCACGTCCTGCCGAACGTCATGCCACTGGTCCTCGCCCAGACCACGCTCGGTATCTCCAGCGCCATCCTGACCGAGGCGACACTCGCCTTCCTCGGCCTCGGGGACCCGGACGTCGTCTCGTGGGGCGGCATGCTCCAGGACGCGCGGGAGGCGGGCGCGGTCTCGTCGGGGCACTGGTGGTATCTGGCGCCACCGGGCATCGCCATCGCGATCGTCGCCCTTGCCTTCACGCTGTGCGGGCGCACGGTGGAGTCCGTCCTGAACCCGAAGCTGGGAGTGTCGAACCGATGAGCACACAGGGCCCCTTGCTGGAAGTGAGGAACCTGCACGTGACGTACGGCGCCGGGACGCGCGCCGTACGCGGCGTGGACCTGACGCTGTCGGCCGGTCAGAAGCTCGGCATCGCGGGCGAGTCAGGGTGCGGCAAGTCGACACTGGCGCTCGCGCTGCTGCGACTGCTGCCCGCTACGGCGAAGCTCAGCGGTGAGATCCTGCTGGACGGTGAGGACGTCCTCACCATGAAATGGGGGCGGCTGCGGGCCGTACGGTGGGCGGGCGCCTCGATCGTCTTCCAGGGCGCGATGCATTCGCTGAACGCCGTGCACCGGGTCGGGGAGCAGATCGCCGAGCCGGTGCTGCTGCACGGCAGGTCCACCGCGGGGGCCGCGCGCAAGCGTGCCGTCGAACTCCTGGAGCAGGTGGGGCTGCCGGCCGCGCGCGCCGAAGCGTATCCGCACGAGTTGTCCGGCGGGCAGCGGCAGCGCGTGATGATCGCGATGGCGCTCGCGTGCGATCCACGGCTGATCGTGGCGGACGAGCCGACGACGGCGCTGGATGTGATGATCCAGGCGCAGATTCTGCGGCTCATCGAGCAGCTCGTGGCGGACAAGGACATCAGTCTGCTGATGATCAGCCACGATCTGTCGGTCCTGGCCGACACGTGTGACCGGCTCGCGGTGATGTACGCCGGGAGGCTCGTCGAGGAGGGCCCGGCGGACCAGGTCTTCACCGACGCGCAGCACCCGTACGGCCTGGCCCTGTCGGCGGCGTTCCCCCGCATCGGCGATCCCGCTTCGCGCCGGGCCCCGCGCGGCCTGCCGGGCGACCCGCCGGACCCGTCGGCGCTGCCGCCCGGCTGTACGTTCCACCCGCGCTGCCCCGTCGCGCTGGACGAGTGCGCCACGGAGGACCAGGCGCTGCGGGAGGCGGGGGCGGGGCGGCTGGCGGCGTGCGTGCGGGTGGGGGCGGTGCCGGCGCGGGTGGCGGTGCCGGAGCCGCCGGCGGCGGTTTGAACGGGGGCGCGTCGCCCGGTGCCTTGCGTTGTCCGCTGCGCGGGGCGTTTCCCCTACCCGCCCCTTCCCGAACTGGGGGCAAGCCCCCAGACCCCCGGGACGCCCTACGGGCGTGTCCTCAAACGCCGGACGGGCTGGATTTGCCGCGCAGCGGCAACTCTCAGCCCTCCGGCGTCTGAGGAGCGGGGTCTGGGGCGGAGCCCCCCGCGGCGGAGCCGCAAATGTCACGGCCGGGAAGGTGCGGGGTGGGGAAAGCCCCGCGCAGCGGGCTCCGCCCCGACCCGCCGCCCACCAACCATGACCACTCCCCCACCCCACTCCACCCCACCGGAGCCGCACATGAGCACCACCACCCGCCCCCTCCTCTCCGCCGCCGGGCTCCACGTCGCCTTCCCCGGGCGGCGTGGCGCGGCGGTCGCGCGGGCCGTCGACGGTGTCGATCTCGACATCCGCCCCGGCGAGATCGTCGCGCTGGTAGGCGAGTCCGGCTGCGGCAAGACCACGCTCGCCCGCTCCCTGCTCGGCCTCGTACCGCCCACCTCCGGCCAGGTCACCTTCGGCGGCGCGCCCCTCGACTACGGCTCGCGTTCCCTCAAGGCGTACCGCAAGCGCGTCCAGCTTGTGCTCCAGGACCCGAGCGGCTCACTCAATCCGCGTCACACCGTGTACGACGCCGTGGCGGAAGGCCTGCGGATCCACGGTTACGCCGGCGACGAGCGCGAGGCCGTCGCCGAGGCGCTGTCCCGTGCCGGGCTCAGGCCCCCCGAGCGGTTCTTCCTGCGCTACCCGCACGAGCTCTCCGGCGGCCAGCGCCAGCGCGTCGTCATCGCCGGCGCGCTCGTTCTCGAACCCGAACTCATCGTCGCCGACGAGCCGGTGGCGTCACTCGACGCGTCCGTACGGGGCGAGATCCTGGCACTCCTGCTGTCACTGCGCGACGAACTCGGCCTCTCCGCCCTGGTCGTGACCCACGATCTCGGGCTGGCGTGGAACATCGCGGACCGCGTGGCGGTGATGTATCTGGGCCGGATCGTGGAGAGCGGCCCCGCCGAGCAAGTACTGACGACACCTCAGCACCCGTACACCCAGGCCCTATTGTCCGTACTGCCGGAATCCGGTGAAGTGCCGGTCGTCCTCACGGGTGAGCCCCCGGACCCGTCCCGCGTCCCCGGCGGCTGCCGCTTCCACGCCCGCTGCCAGGTGCTCGCGTCGGGCGAGGCGGAGCGTACGGGCGTCGCCGCCGACTGCCGTACGACGCTCCTGCCGGTCCTGACCGGCGGCGACGAAGCGCAGGTCGCCTGCCACTGGGCAGCGGCCCTGCGGGCGGATCGCCCGGAGAAGGTAGGGATGGGGAAGGAGGGGACGGCTACCGGGTCTCGTACGCCTCGATGAGCTCGCTCGATCGCTTCACGTCGGCCCCGATCGCTTCCAGCAGCGCCTCGATCGACTCGAACTTCTCCTGGCCGCGCACGTACGCGAGGAAGTCGACGGCGACGTGCAGCCCGTACAGGTCGAGGCCGACCCGGTCGATGGCGTACGCCTCGACCGTGCGCTCCGTGCCGTCGAACTGCGGGTTCGTGCCGACCGAGATCGCGGCGGGCATCTTCTCGTCCTCCACGGTCAGCCAGCCCGCGTACACCCCGTCGGCGGGAATCGCGGTGTGCGGCAGCGTCTCGACGTTCGCCGTCGGGTAGCCGAGCTCGCGGCCGCGCTGCGCGCCGCGCACCACGACGCCCTCGACGCGGTGCGGCCGGCCCAGGATCTCCGCGGCGCCTTCGACGTCGCCCTCCGCCACCAGCCGCCGCACCAGCGTCGACGAGAACGGCTCGCCGCCGCCCGCCTCGCCCCTCACGTACAGGTCGACGACCTCGACTTCGTAGTCGTACGTCTGACCGAGCTCGGCCAGGAATGCCACATTGCCGGCCGCCCGGTGCCCGAAGCGGAAGTTGGGTCCCTCGATGACCGCCCGCGCGTGCAGCTTGTCGACCAGCACCTTCACGATGAAGTCGGCCGGTGAGAGCTTCGAGAACTCCTGGGTGAAGGGCAGGATCAGCAGCGCGTCCACGCCCAGCTCGGCCATCAGTTCGGCGCGCCGGTGGTGCGGGGCGAGCAGCGGCGGGTGGCTGCCGGGGCGCACGACCTCGCTCGGGTGCGGATCGAACGTAACGACGACCGACGGCACGCCCAGCTCGCGGGCGCGCTCGACCGCGCGACCGATGATCAGCTGGTGCCCGCGGTGCACGCCGTCGTAGGAGCCGATGGTGACGACGCTGCGTCCCCAGTCCTGGGGGATGTCCTCCAAGCCACGCCAGCGCTGCACTGTGACCGCTCTCCTCGTCCGAACTCGAACCCGATTACGCAGGTCTAAGACTGCCATGCCCCGGGCCTTCGGCTCGCATCGGTATAGAGGTCCTCCAGGCTCCCGACCGTCCTGCGGGCGCTCGGCCCCACCAGCGCCTCCCACTCGCGGGGCGCGGCGGCCAGCCAGCCGGCGACGAGCGCCGCGAATCCGGGGATCTCGCGGCAGAGCCCGGCCAGCAGCCGGTCGAAGCAGGCCGCCCCCTCGGGCGTACGGACCAGGAGCATCCCGGTGCGGTGTACGAGGTCCCTGGTCCGGGCATCGCCCCTGCGCCGGGCGCCGGTGGCGGCGGCCAGCAGCACCGCCTCCAGAACGCCGGGGTCCCGCGCTCCGTACCTCTCCAGGAGTACGTCGAGCAGTTCGGCCCGCAGCGGCCGCGAGGCCCGGCTGCCGGGCGCGGCGAGCACGGGGGCGAGGGCGCGCGGCAGGTGGCCGGGGTGGTTCCGCAGGAGGCCCGTGACCAGGGGGTAGAGGACGGCGCGGGCGGCGGGGCCGTGTTCGAGGCGCCGGTCCACGTACGCGGCGGCGTGCGCGGCGCCGTCGGGGTGGCGGCCGACGTACTCGCGGACGAGGGCGGCGGCGCGGCGGGCGAGGGCGGGCGTACTGACGTCGGCGAGCGCGCGCACTACGTCGCCCGCGCCCTCTCCTCCCCGCGCCAGGCGGGCCCGGAAGGCGGCGAGAACGGGCTCGGGGTGGGTGGTGAGCGCGGTGGCGAGGGCGCTGGCGGGCAGCCGCGAACCGTCACCGGCGTACGTCGCCAGCGCCCGCGCCAGGCAGTGCGACCGGGTATCCGGATCCCGTACGAGCAGGCCGAGAGCGGGACCGTGCAGGGCGCTGTCGCCCGGCCGGGCGAGCAGCGAGAGCGCGGCATACCTGAGCAGGACGCGGTCGGCGTCCGTCGTGATGTACGGCGCGGTGGTGAGCCCGTACGTCGCGGCGGCGACCCGGCGGGCCGGCCGCCCGTCGTCGTGGGACCAGCGGTCGACGGCCCGGCAGAGCGCGGACGGCTCGTCCTCGGCGAGGG
The DNA here is from genome assembly GCF_018614005.1 of Streptomyces sp. ISL-99. Classification (NCBI taxonomy): domain Bacteria; kingdom Bacillati; phylum Actinomycetota; class Actinomycetes; order Kitasatosporales; family Streptomycetaceae; genus Streptomyces; species Streptomyces sp. ISL-99. Next base: position 182,851 of record NZ_JAGGPC010000048.1, on the reverse strand, counting down.
CGGCGAGCAGTTCGTCGGCGCGGGGGTGCGCGCTGTCGACGAGGGCCTCGGTCAGATCGTCGATGGCGAGGCAGCGGCGGGCGTAGAGCAGCGCCTGGGCGACGCCGGCGACGGTGGGACGTATCTCGGCGTCGTCGGCGGCGGGCAGCGGCCGCTCGTCGTCGAACCAGTGGCAGAGCATGGGCTGCACGGCCTGTGGCGCGGCCTCCAGCCGGCGCGCCGCGGCGTCGAGGTACCGGCCCTGCGGCGGTACGTGCCCGCTCCCCGGCGCTCCGTCGGCGGGCAGGAGCCGTCGCAGCAGGTCGATCCGCTCCGCCTCCGCGAGGCGTACCCGCTCCCAGAACCAGGGCCCGAACTCCGCGAGCCCGCCGAGGCCTTGAGGGCCGCCTTCCCGTACCGACCGCCGGCTGATGCTGTCGGCCAGCGCGCGCAGCACGCCCAGGTATTCCCCCGCGTCCCCCACCCGCAGCAACACCTCCCGCAGCAACCGGCTTCCCCACCACCACCAGCTCCCGCACGGAGCTGCCGGCTCCTCATCGGTTACGCCGCCCGCCCGCCCGGGGTGTGTGCGCCCCGGCGGCGCGTCGGGGGTCTCCGCCTCCGGGGGGCCGGGAAGTGGCGGGGCCGGGGAAGCGTCCAGCGCGTGCACCAGGTCCATCAGCCGGCGGGACAACGCGGGCGGACCGTGCACGCGGCCCAGGCGCAGCAGCGCCTGCACCACCGTCCCGATGCGATGAGGCGGCACTGGCGCCGTCGCCGACGACCAGCACCCCGCACCGCGCCGCCGGGACATGGGCAGCACGTGCCCGCACGCCTCGCCCGCCCGGTCGTGTGCCTGCCGGTCGGCGGCCCCCGCGTGCGCACCGCGCGGGGACGGCACGGGCGCGGCGGGCCCCGGCGGATGGAGCGGGGAGCCCGCCCGTTCGGGTGCCCGGGCTTCGCGGGTCCCGTCGGCCTGCTGCCCCTCTCGCGCCTCGTGGACCAGGGTGTGCAGCGCCGTGTCGACGTCCAGGTGTGCGCCCTGGAGCCAGTCCGCGAGCTCCTCGTGGGCGAACCGGTACCCGGCCCCGGCCGGCACCAGCAGCCCCTCCGTCAGTACCGCCGACGCCCACCCCGTACGCCACGGGAAGATCGCCTCGAAGGCCGCGCGGTCCAGTGCGCCCCGCCCGGAGCCAAGACACCGCCGCGCCGCCTCGTGCACCTGCCCCGAGACCCTCGCGGCGAGCCGCCGCACCGCCGTACCCCGCGGCGTCGGCCGGGCCGCCGCCGCCAGCCGCGCCGCGATGCGCAGGCACTTCAGGTCCAGGTACGCGGCGAACACGTCCTCGCGCGAAGGCTGCCCGGGTACGTCCCCCGGCAGCGCCTCCCGTACCTCCGCCAGCAGCCGCAAGGTCAGCGGATGCCGGGCGTCGGAGGCGTCCGCGAGTGTCCCGTCCGGGATGCCGTACCGCTCGCGGGCGCGTACCGCCTGGGCCTCGGTCAGGTCCCCGATCCGTACGGCCGCGGGCAGCCCGGCCCAAGGACCGGTCCAAGGCCGCGCCGGGCGGTGCAGGGCGCCCTCCGGGTACAGCGCCCCCGCCTGCTCCCAGTACTCGGCCCGGCACGCCACGACCAGCCGCGCCCCGGCTCCGCGCAGCCAGCTCGCCGTCCCCGCGGTCCAGTCGGGCAGCCGTTGAGCCAGTGCGCGTGGCATTTCCTCAGGAGCGTCCAGCAGTACGAGCAGCGGCCGTCCCGCGTCGCGTGCCAGCCGCGCCACCCGCTCCGGTGTGGCGGCCCCCGGATCGCCGCTCCGCTCCCCCGAAGCGCCGACGATCCGCCCCGCCTGCCGCAGCGCCCGTCCCACCGCGTCCGCGACCGAGGTGTCACCGGCCCGCAGGTCCGCGCCGCGCAGCCAGAGCGTCGGGGCCGGCTCCGGGCCCTGGGCACACCGTTCGGCCAGCGCGGCGAGTTCCGTCGTACGCCCGGTTCCGGGGTCCCCGACCAGAGCGAGCACCAGTGCACCGGCGGACGCCGAGGACGCTGAGGACGCCGAGAAAGCTGTGAACTCCCGTGCCGTCTCCGGGCGTTCCACCGGGCCCTGCCACCGGCCCGGCCCCGGCCCGGCCGATGTCGCCGTCAGCTGCAACGCGCCCGCGAGGTTCAGGTCCGGCCCGAAGCCCGGCACCGTCGCCGCGTTCCGCCGCAGCAACTCCGCCAGCGGCCCATCGGGCCATGCCGCTGCCGCCGCCCGCAGTGGTACGGCGAACCCCGCCGCCCGCCGCTCCGCGCACAGCGCGGTGCCCAGCACGGCCAGCACCGCTCCCGTCTCGGCGTCCAGGACCGGCGTCCCCGCCGCCGGGCCGCCGAGGCGCAGCGCGTCGCTGCCGGCCGTCCCCATCGCCAACTCCACCGCGTGGTCGATGAGATGGAAGCGGTCGGTCGCCGTGTAGGTGACCGTAACCGGCCTGAGAACCCGCGCCTCCCGCCAGCCCCCGGCCGCCAGTCGTACGTACGTGCCCGTCCCGATCCGGTCCCGCACCGCGACCGGTACGGGCCGTACGCCGAGCCCTTCGGTCCGTACGAGCGCCAGATCCGTCTCCGGCAGCGGGGTGATCGCGTCGGCCTCGGCGAGACAGGTCCGCTCGCCGGGTCCGCCGGGCTCGCCCGGCGCGTGCAGGACGATCCGGGTCAGGCCGTCGACTGCCTCGTGGCTGGTGACGACGGTGCCCCGGTCGTCGGCGACGAACCCGGTCCCGCGCGGGCGCCCGGCCGGATCGCAGATCCGCACCAGCGTGACGGGGGGCGACGAGGGCAACGCCGTCTCCGGTACCGCCATCGCCGAACCTCCCGCCGTGCCCCGTGATCACCGACGGTAGGTCCGCTGTGATCACCAGGAGAAGGACGCACGGCGAAAGCGCCCCCCAGTGCACCCGTCAGTCACTCCGAGCGCCCGCCCAAAGGGGTGAATCGGCGGTGCGGGCTGGAGAGACTTCCGGAGGGGGATCGTGGAGCGGGCAGTCGACGGGCTGCCCGCTCCACGATGGGGGGTCGGCCACTCCCCGGCACAGCTCAGCCGAATACCCCCCGGCTTGCCTCAGCCGAATACGGCGAGACTCTTCGCCTTGCCCCGGCTCTCCTCGACCAGCGCCAGGAACCGCCCCTCGGGCCCGAAGACCGCGACCGGGCTGGTGTCGTAAGCCGGCATGTCGAGCCGTACGCCGTTGGTCACCAGGCCCGCGCGCCGCTCGTCCACGTCCCACCGCGCGAACGCGGCCGCGGCCGCCTCGGCGATCGGCATGACGGTGAGCTCTTCCTGGAGCTGCTCCAGCGTCTTCGCCGCGTCGAGCCCGTACGGGCCGACCCGCGTGCGGCGCAGCGCGGTCAGGTGACCTCCGACGCCGAGGCCCGCGCCGAGGTCACGGGCGAGGGCGCGGATGTACGTACCGGAGGAGCAGACGACGGAGACGACGAGGTCGACGACGGGCGTCCCGTCCTCGGCCACCGCCGGACGCACGTCGTACACCTGGAAGGACGAGACGGTCACCGGCCTGGCCGGGATCTCGAACTCCTCGCCCTCGCGCACCCGCGAGTACGACCGCTTGCCGTCGATCTTGATGGCGCTGACCTTGGACGGCACCTGCATTATGGCGCCGGTCAGCTCGGCGACGCCCGCGTCGACGCCTTCCCTGGTCACGCCCGAGGCGTCGACGGACGAGGTGATCTCGCCCTCCGCGTCGTCGGTGACCGTGGTCTGGCCGAGCCGGATCGTCCCGAGGTACTCCTTCTCGGTCAGGGCGAGATGGCCGAGGAGCTTCGTGGCCTTCTCCACACCGAGGACGAGGACGCCCGTCGCCATGGGGTCGAGGGTGCCCGCGTGCCCGACGCGGCGGGTCTTGGCGATCCCGCGCATCTTGGCCACGACGTCGTGCGAAGTGAAGCCGGACGGCTTGTCGACAATGACAAGGCCGTCCGGCGTCGTGGTGGTGCGCTTGTTCATTCCGCGGTTTCGCCCTCGTCCTCGGCCTCGTCGGCTTCGTCGTCCTCGGGCTTGCGGTACGGGTCGGCCTCGCCGGCGTACGTCTTGCCCGTCGACACCTGGCGCACCTCGGCGTCCTTGGCGCGCGCCTTGTCGAGGAGGTCCTCGATCGTGCGCGCGTTGTCCGGCAGCGCGTCCGCGACGAAGGTCAGTGACGGCGTGTGGCGCACGCCGGTCTGCCGCCCGACCTCGGAACGCAGGACACCCTTGGCGCTCTCCAGCGCGGCGGCCGAGGCGGCGCGCGCCTCGTCGTCGCCGTAGACCGTGTAGAAGACCGTGGCCTCCCGGAGGTCACCGGTGACACGGGCGTCCGTGATGGTCACGAACCCCAGTCGCGGATCCTTGATTCGGCGGTCCAGGGTCTCCGCGACCACGACCTGGATGCGATCGGCCAGCTTGCGGGCCCGCGCTTTGTCGGTCACCGGTCCTTCTCCTCTTTCTGCTGCTGCTGAACTTCAGTCTTCGTCACCGTGCAGCCGCCGTCGTACTGACAGCAGCTCCACCTCGGGCCGGGCGGCGACCATGCGCTCGCACCGGTCCAGTACTTCCGTGAGGTGCCCTGTGTCCCCTGATACCACCGCCAGGCCGATCTCGGCCCTGCGGTAGACATCCTGGTCGCCGACTTCCGCGACGCTGACCGCGAACTTGCGCTGGAGTTCGGCGACGATCGGGCGTACTACAGAGCGCTTCTCCTTCAGCGACCGTACGTCGCCGAGGAGCAGGTCGAAGGACAGTGTCCCCACATACATGTGTGTCCGGATGTCCCGCCGGTTCGGGGTCGTGCCCCGCCAACCACTTGGCAGGGACACAAGAACCGTACACGCAACGGCCGGGGCCGCTCGACGGAAATAATCTCCGCCGAGCGGCCCCGACACTGCACTCGCGTGGCTACACGGCTCAGCCGCGCGGCTTCTCGCGCATCTCGTACGTCGCGATGACGTCGTCGACCTTGATGTCGTTGAAGTTTCCGAGGTTGATACCACCCTCGAAGCCTTCCCGGATCTCGGTGACGTCGTCCTTGAAGCGGCGCAGACCCTGGATGTTGAGGTCCTCGGCGATGACCTTTCCGTCGCGGATGAGGCGCGCCTTGGTGTTGCGCTTGACCTCTCCGGAGCGGACGAGAACACCGGCGATGTTGCCCAGCTTGGACGAGCGGAAGATCTCGCGGATCTCAGCCGTACCGAGCTCGACCTCTTCGAACTCCGGCTTGAGCATGCCCTTGAGGGCCGCTTCGATCTCTTCGATCGCCTGGTAGATGACCGAGTAGTACCGGACGTCGACGCCCTCGCGGTCCGCCATCTGCGCGGCGCGGCCGGCAGCTCGGACGTTGAAGCCGATGACGATGGCGTCGGAGCCCATCGCCAGGTCGATGTCGGACTCGGTGACCGCACCCACACCGCGGTGCAGGACCCGGATCTCAACCTCTTCACCGACGTCGAGCTGGAGCAGCGAGGACTCGAGAGCCTCCACCGAACCGGACGCGTCGCCCTTGATGATGATGTTGAGGTCCTGGACCAGACCGGCCTTGAGCACCTTGTCGAGGTCCTCGAGGGACACCCGGCGGGTGCGCTTGGCGAAGGCGGCGTTGCGCTCACGCGCAGCACGCTTCTCGGCGATCTGGCGAGCCGTACGGTCCTCGTCGACGACCAGGAAGTTGTCGCCGGCACCGGGGACGTTGGTGAGACCCAGGACCAGGACGGGGGTCGACGGACCCGCTTCCTCGACGTTGTTGCCGTTGTCGTCGAGCATGGCGCGGACTCGGCCGTACGCGTCACCGGCGACCATCGTGTCACCGACGCGGAGCGTTCCGCGCTGGACGAGCACGGTGGCGACGGCGCCGCGGCCCTTGTCGAGGTGGGCCTCGATGGCGATACCCTGCGCGTCCATCTCGGCGTTCGCCCGGAGGTCGAGCGACGCGTCGGCGGTGAGGATCACGGCTTCGAGCAGCTGCTCGATGTTGAGACCCTGGCGCGCGGAGATGTCGACGAACATCGTGTCGCCGCCGTACTCCTCGGCCACCAGACCGAACTCGGTGAGCTGACCGCGCACCTTGGTCGGGTCGGCACCCTCGACGTCGATCTTGTTGACCGCGACCACGATCGGCACGTTGGCCGCCTTGGCGTGGTTCAGCGCCTCGATCGTCTGCGGCATCACACCGTCGTTCGCCGCGACCACGAGGATCGCGATGTCGGTGGACTTCGCACCACGGGCACGCATGGCGGTGAACGCCTCGTGACCGGGGGTGTCGATGAAGGTGATGGCGCGCTCTTCACCGTTGACCTCGGTGGCGACCTGGTACGCACCGATGTGCTGCGTAATACCGCCGGCCTCGCCCGCAACGACGTTCGTCTTGCGGATCGCGTCCAGCAGTCGGGTCTTACCGTGGTCGACGTGACCCATGACGGTCACGACCGGCGGACGGGAGACGAGCATGTCCTCGCCGCCCTCGTCCTCGCCGAACTCGATGGAGAACGACTCGAGAAGCTCGCGGTCCTCCTCCTCCGGGCTGACGATCTCCAGGATGAAGTTCATCTCTTCAGCGAGGAGCTTGAGCGTCTCGTCGGAGACGGACTGCGTGGCAGTGACCATCTCGCCGAGGTTCATCATCACGCCGACGAGCGACGCCGGGTTGGCGTTGATCTTCTCGGCGAAGTCGGTAAGCGAGGCACCGCGCGACAGGCGGACGGTCTGTCCGTTGCCGCGAGGCAGCATGACGCCGCCTACCGACGGGGCCTGCATGGCCTCGTACTCCTGGCGCCTCTGCCTCTTCGACTTACGACCGCGACGCGCGGGACCGCCGGGACGGCCGAACGCACCCTGCGTGCCACCACGGGCACCGGGGCCGCCGGGGCGTCCACCGAAGCCGGGACGACCGCCGAAGCCGCCGCCACCACCGGGACGACCAGCGCCGCCACCGCCACCGGGACCACCGGGACGGCCGGCGAAGCCGCCACCGCCACCGCCGGGACCGGCCGGACGGCCTGCGAAGCCGCCGCCACCGGGACGACCGCCGCCACCGCCGGCCGGACGGCCACCGGGGCCGCCAGGACCACGGCCACCGCCGCCAGGACCGCCACCGGGACGGGGGCTGGCCGCGGGACGCTGCGGCATCATGCCGGGGTTCGGACGGTTACCGCCCGGAGCACCACCCGGACGCGGGGCGCCGCCCTGCGGACGGGGCATGCCACCGGGGGTCGGACGTGCGCCACCCTGGCCCTGCGGGCGGGGAGCGCCGCCGGGAGCACCCTGCGGACGCGGGGCGCCACCGGGGGCACCGGCACCGCCGTGGCCACCGGCAGGGCGGGGTGCGCCACCCGGACGGGGCGTCTGCGGACGCGCCATGCCGGTGGAGCCACCAGAGGTGAAGGGGTTGTTGCCGGGACGCGGACCCGCGGGGCGCGCGCCGCCAGGCCGTCCAGGCTGCGCCTGCTGGCCACCGGGGCGGGCGGGACGCTCGCCACCACGGCGGTCGTCACGCTGGCCGCCGTCACGCTGACCACCGTCGCGCTGACCGGCCGGAGCCGGACGGGCGGGACGCGGGCCGGGCGTGGCACCCGCGGGACGCGGAGCCTGCTGGGGCTGCGCGGGGGCAGCGGGGGCCTGCTGGGCAGGCTCGGGCGCGGAGAACTCCGCAGCGGGCACCGGAGCCGCCGGAGCGGGCTTGGCCGGTGCGGGCTTCGGACCCGGACGCGGGGCACCGGACGGCGCGGAGGCCGCCGGAGTCTCGGCCGCGGCCGGCTTGGGGGCCGGTGCGCCCGGCTTCGGGGCGCCCGGACGGACCGCCTGTGCCGGGGAGGGCGCAGACGAGGGGGTAGCCGGGGACGGCTTTGCGGGCGCTGCCTTACGCGGCGCGCCCGGCTTGGCTGCGGTCTTGCCGGCGTTGCCGCCGGGACCCTGCAGTGCGTCAGTCAGTTTGCGTACAACCGGCGCCTCGATCGTCGAGGACGCCGAACGGACGAATTCACCAAGTTCTTGGAGCTTGGCCATGACGACCTTGCTCTCAACACCGAACTCCTTGGCGAGTTCGTATACCCGGACCTTTGCCACTTCGCTCCTTTTAGGTCCGGGTTACCGCCGGACCGTCGCTACTTCATGGGCGTACTCATCGCGTACTCATCGAGTGCTCATCGCAATCTCGACCTACTTCCAACTCGCGAGGTACCTGACCGCACGGTTATCCGTGCCGTTCTCTTCTTACGGTGTTGCTGTTGCCTGCTCGACAAACCGGCTCAGCGCCGATGTGCCAAGCGGTGCCCGGCCCCGAAAGGCCCGGGGAAACGCCCGGCGGCGGACCGCCAGAGCGAGACACTCAGAGGCGGGGTGGATGTACGCACCCCGGCCGGGCAGCGTACCGCGAGGATCGGGGACACATTCACCCTCGATCTCCACGATGCGCAGCAGTTCGCGCTTGGCCGCTCGCTCCCGGCATCCCACACAGGTTCGCTCAGGGCATACGCGGGCATGCGTCCGGCCAGACACTATTAAGTCTACCTCCCCGCGGCGACCTCGCCCCATGGGGGCAAAAATCGAACGGTTGTTGTCGTAAAACCGGCCTCAGTCCTGGTCTGCGGACTGGGGCTGCTCGGTGTCAGAACGGATGTCGATGCGCCAGCCGGTCAGCCGGGCGGCGAGCCGGGCGTTCTGGCCCTCCTTGCCGATGGCCAGCGAGAGCTGGTAGTCGGGCACGGTGACGCGGGCGGAGCGGGCCGCCATGTCTACGATCTCGACCTTGCTGACGCGCGCGGGCGACAGGGCGTTGGCCACCATCTCGGCCGGGTCGTCCGACCAGTCCACGATGTCGATCTTCTCGCCGTGCAGCTCGGCCATGACATTGCGCACACGGCCGCCCATCGGGCCGATGCAGGCGCCCTTCGGGTTCAGTCCGGAGCGCGTCGACCGTACGGCGATCTTCGAGCGGTGGCCGGCCTCGCGGGCGATGGCCTCGATGACGACCGAGCCGTCGGCGATCTCCGGGACCTCCAGGGCGAAGAGCTTCTTCACCAGGTTCGGGTGGGTGCGGGACAGCGTCACGGACGGACCGCGCACACCCTTGGCCACCCGCACGACGTACGAACGCAGGCGCAGACCGTGCGTGTACTCCTCGCCCGGCACCTGCTCCTGCACCGGAAGGATGGCTTCCAGCTTGCCGATGTCGACCAGGACGTTCTTGGGGTCCCTGCCCTGCTGCACGACGCCCGTGACGACATCGCCCTCGTGGCCCGCGTACTCGCCGAAGGTCCGGTCGTCCTCAGCGTCGCGCAGACGCTGGAGGATGACCTGCTTGGCGGTGCTCGCCGCGATCCGTCCGAAGTCGGACGGGGTGTCGTCGAATTCCTTCGGCTCCTGGCCCTCTTCGAGGTCCGCCGGGTCTTCCTTCGCCCAGACCGTCACATGCCCGGTCTCGCGGTTGAGCTCCACGCGCGCGCGGCGGAAGCTTCCCTCGGTGCGGTGGTACGCGATGAGGAGGGCCGATTCGATCGCCTCGACCATCAGGTCGAAGGAGATCTCCTTTTCCTTCGCCAAGCCCTTCAGGAGCTTTACGTCGATATCCATGGCTACGCCTCCTCTTCCTTCTTGTCCTTGCGGCTGAACTCGATCTCCACCCGGGCCTTGGCGATGTCCGCGAAGGCGACCCGGCGGGCGGTGGGCTTACGGCCCTTCACGCCCGGCACTTCGAGGTCGAGCCCCTCGTCGTCCACGGTCAGAATGCGTGCGACCAGCTCGGTGGCGTCGTTCAGCGTCAGCTTGGCGAGGCGGCCGGTGGCCCGTACGTAGTGGTGGTGCTCCGACAGCGGACGGTCGGCGCCCGGGGAGCTGACTTCGAGGACGTACTCGCCCTCGCCCATCGCGTCCGTCTCGTCGAGCTTCTCGGAGATGGAGCGGCTCAGCTCGGCACAGGCGTCGAGTTCCACGCCCTCGTCGGAGTCGACGACGATCCTCAGCTGGCGGCGCCTGCCGGCCCGGGACACCTCGATGTCTTCCAGATCGAGGCCCTCCGCGCTGACCAGTGGTTCCAGGAGTGCGCGCAGCCTGTCGCTCTGGGTGGTGCTCATCCGGGTGACTCCTCGGCCGCGTGTGCTGTTGTGTGGATCGTCGCGTGTCAGATCAAAGGGTATCCGGTCGCGAGGGGTGTTGCCGTCCGCCTGCCGGGGAGCCGCGGGTACGCTCGCCTGCGGTGATCACCGCAGAGCCCCGAGGGAGACACAGGTGCGGCGCACGGAAACCACACGCAGGGGTGCGCTCGCGGCGACCGGGGCCGCGGCCGTCGCGCTGCTGACCGGCGGGTGTACGGAGGATTCGGCTCCGCATGGCCGGGACGGCGCCACGGCCGCCGCGCTACGGGCCGAGGCCGGGCTGCGCAAGCGTTCCGCGCGGGCAAGGCGGACGCTGCTGGCGCACTACGACGCCGTCGTCGCCGCCCATCCCTCCACCGCCGGGCGGCTGGAGCCGCTGCGCGAAGCGGTGGCCAGGCAGGCGGACGCGCTGCGGGGCGAAGGCCCGGCGGGCCGCGCCCCCGCGCCCCCGGCCGTCGCCGCGGAGCGCGGAGCCGCCCTCAGGAAGCTCGCAGCCGAGGAGCAGCGCGGCGCCGACGCGCACTCCGCGGCTCTCCTCGAAGCACCGCCGGAGCTGGCCCGGCTGCTGGCGTCCGTCGCCGCGGCCGGCGCCGCGCACGTATATCTGCTGACCGAGCTGCTGACCGAAAGGAGCGACGGGTGAGCGGGACGCCGACCGCCATGCAGGCGGTGGAGGCCGTACAGGCCGCCCTGGCCGCCGAGCACGCCGCCGTGTACGGGTACGGAGTCGTCGGCGGCCGGGTGGCCGAGGAGCGCAGGAACGAGGCACGGGAGGCGTACGACGCCCACCGTTCGCGGCGCGACGCGCTGGAGCGGACCGTGCGCGACCTGGGCGCCACCCCGGTGGCCTCGGCCGCCGCGTACGCCCTGCCGTTTCCGGTGCCGGACGCGGCGGCGGCCGTACGGCTCGCCGCCGAGCTGGAGGACCGGGTGGCCGGGGTCTACTCCGACGTCGTACGCGCCGCCGGGGGCCCCTTGCGGCGCGAGGCGGCGGGGGCGCTGCGGGAGGCAGCGGTGCGGGCCGTGCGCTGGCGGGGACGCGGCGTAGCCTTTCCTGGGCTTGCCGAGCTGGCCACCCCGGCGGTGAGCCGCAAGCAGTGAGCTTCGACCCGGACTCGAAACCGGCCTCTGAAGGGGACACCACACGCATGCTTTTCGAACCGCCGCAGCGTCTCGTACGAGCGCTCGGCGAGGTGTACCCGGACGTGGCCGCCGACTGGCTCGGGCAGGTGCCCGAACTTGCCGAAGAGGCGGTGTCCCGGCGGAAGTTGACTATCGAGCGGGTGCAGAACCCCGGCGGCAGGAGCAGCCTGGTCGTCCTCGTACGGCAGCAGGACGGCACCCCCGCCGCGCTCAAGATCGCACCGGAGGCGGCCGGGCCCGCCCTGGAGCGCGCGGCGCTGGCGCACTGGAACGGCTGGGGAGCGGTCCAGCTGCTCGACACCGATGCCGGCGCCGACGCGGCCGCCGGCGCGGGTGAACTCCTGCTGGAGCGCCTGCACTCCGAGGTCTCGCTGCGTTCCCTGCCGGAGGCCAAGGCCCTCCTGGAGGCGGCCGGAATCGTACGCCGGCTCTGGATCGAGCCGCCCCCGGACCACGTCTTCGAGACGGTCGCCGGGCGCACGGCCCGCCAGACGGCGGCGATGCGCTCGGCCGACCCCGCGCTGGCCCCGCTGATCGAGGCCGCCCTCGCGGCGCGCGACGAACTGACGGCATCCGCGGACGAACTCCTGCTCCTGCACGGCAACTTCAGGCAGGGCAAGGTGCTCGCCGGCGACCGGGCGCCGTGGCTGGCCGTCGGGCCCGATCCGCTGGTCGGCGAGCGGGCGTACGACCTGGCCCGGCTGGTCCGCGACCGCGTCGAGGACTTGGTCGCCTCCGCCGGCGGCCCGTCCGCCACCCGCCGCCGGGTGAACAGGCTCGCCGACTCACTGGACGTCGACCGGGCCAGGCTGCACGGCTGGACGCTGTTCCGTGCGGTGGAGTCGGGCGTACGGGCGACCGCGGCCGGCCGCCACCAGGACGCGGAGCTCCTGCTGGAGTTCGCGGCCTGGCTGTAACCGGCCCGGATCCGCTGCGCGGGCTTTCCCCGACCCGCCCCTTCCCGAACTGGGGGCAAGCCCCCAGACCCCCGGGACGCCCTTCGGGCGTGTCCTCAAACGCCGGACGGGCTGGACGTGCCGCTCAGCGGCAACTCTCAGCCCCTCCGGCGTCTGAGGAGCGGGGTCTGGGGCGGAGCCCCCCGCGGCGGAGCCGCAAATGTCACGGCCGGGAAGGGGCGGGTAGGGGAACAGCGCCGCAGGCACCCGCACCCGCACCTCCCGGCCGGGCCTCAGGCCGTCAGGCGGGCGATCGCCTCGTCGACGGTCAGCTCCTCGCGCTCGCCCGTGCGGCGGTCCTTGAGCTCCACGACGCCCTCCGCGCTGCGGCGCCCCGCCACCAGGATCTTCGGTACGCCGATCAGCTCGGCGTCCGTGAACTTCACACCCGGCGAGACGCCCGGACGCTCGTCCACCAGCACCCGCAGCCCCGCCGCGCCCAGCTTGTCCGCGACCTCGACGGCCAGCTCGGTCTGGAGCGCCTTGCCCGCGGCGACGACGTGCACGTCCGCCGGGGCGATCTCGGCGGGCCAGCACAGGCCCTTGTCGTCGGCGGACTGCTCGGCGAGCGCGGCCACGGCGCGCGAGACGCCGATGCCGTACGAGCCCATGGTCACGCGGACCGGCTTGCCCTGCTGGCCGAGCACGTCGAGCTGGAAGGTGTCGGCGTACTTGCGGCCGAGCTGGAAGATGTGGCCGATCTCGATGGCGCGGTCGAGCTTGAGGCCGGTGCCGCACTTGGGGCAGGGGTCGCCCTCTTCGACGACCACGACGTCGAGGTACTCGTCGACCTCGAAGTCGCGGCCCGCGACGACGTTCTTCGCGTGGGTGTCGGGCTTGTTGGCGCCGGTGATCCAGGCGGTGCCGGCGGCGACGCGCGGGTCGGCGATGTAGCGGACCTTCTCCAGGCCCTGCGGGCCGACGTACCCGCGTACGAGGTCGGGACGGCCCACGAAGTCCTCGGCCGTGACGAGCTCGACCACGGCGGGCGCCAGGTGCTCGCCGAGCTTGCCGAGGTCGACCTCGCGGTCGCCGGGGATGCCCACGGCGACGATCTCGCCGTCGACCTTGACCAGCAGGTTCTTGAGGGTCGCCGACGCCGGTACGCCCAGGTGGTCGGCGAGCGTCTCGATCGTCGGGGTGTCGGGGGTGTCCAGCTCCTCGACCGGGCCGTGCTCCGAGCCGTCGTACGCGGCGGCGACGGCCTCGGCGCTGAACGTCACGGCCTCGGTGTTGGCGGCGTAGTCGCACGCCGGGCAGTCCACGAAGGTGTCCTCGCCCGCCGCGGCCGGGGCCAGGAACTCCTCGGACGCCGAGCCGCCCATCGCGCCGGACACGGCGGAGACGATGCGGAAGTCGAGGCCCAGGCGCGTGAAGATCTTCTGGTAGGCGGCGCGGTGCAGCGCGTACGACTCGGCGAGGCCCTCGTCCGTCGTGTCGAAGGAGTAGGAGTCCTTCATCTGGAACTCACGGCCGCGCAGCACGCCGGAGCGCGGACGCGCCTCGTCGCGGTACTTCGTCTGGATCTGGTAGAGCATCACTGGCAGGTCCTTGTAGGACGTGCACTGGTCCTTGACCGTCTGCGTGAAGATCTCTTCGTGCGTCGGGCCGAGAAGGTAGTCGGCGCCCTTGCGGTCCTTGAGACGGAACAGCAGGTCGCCGTACTCCTCCCAGCGGCCGCTCGCCTCGTACGCCTCCTTGGGCAGGAGGGCGGGCAGCAGCACCTCCTGGGCGCCGATCTCGTCCATCTCCTCGCGCACGACGCGCGAGATGTTGTCGAGGACCTTCTTGCCCAGCGGGAGCCAGGTCCAGATCCCCGCCGCGTTCCGGCGGACATAGCCTGCGCGCACCAGCAGCTTGTGGCTGAGCGTCTCGGCGTCCGCCGGGTCGTCACGCAGTGTCTTGACCATCAGACGGGACATGCGCTGGACCTGGGCCATGGTGAACTCCTGCGAAGAAAAGTGTGATGGCAAGGAGGTTAGCCGGGCGGCACAGACACGGGAAATCCGTTACTGGCCGTGACGGCGCAGCGGTAGCGGCGCACCCATGACGGCGTACGGCCTCGGGGCGCTCGGGAAGTGGACCTGGCGCGCCAGGTCGACGTAACCCAGCGCCCGGTAGAGGCCGCGGGCCGGGCTCTCGATGTCGATGGCCGAGAGGATCGAGCGGGGCTGCGCGGCGGCGTCCGTGATGGTGGTGATCAGCTCGCGGCCGATGCCGCGTGCCTGGTGGGTGGGGGCGACGTGCAGTTCGGTGATGACGAAGGAGTCGTCGAGCCAGTCGTCGTTGCCGGTGCGGCGCAGGTACGGCTCGACGACGGTGGACCACCAGTGCGTACGGTCGTTGGGCATCCCGTAGACGAAGCCGACGAGCCGTCCGTCGGGTGTCGTGGCGCCGAGCGCCCGCGCGCCGGGGCTGAGCAGGTGCCGCAGCACGATGTGCCGGCGTACACCGATCTCTTCGTCGGTGAGCCCGAAGGCGAGGGCCTGTACGGCGAGCGCCTCGTCCACGCGCGCGGCGAGATCGACCGGCGCGACCACTACGGCGGGGGTCTGGGGTCCGCCCCCGGAAAGAGGTGCCATGCAGCGCACCCTACTTCGGGGCGGCGTCAGAACAACACGCTCATGAACGCGCCCACCTCGCGGAAGCCGACCCGGCGGTACGACGCACGCGCCGCCGTGTTGAAGTCGTTCACGTACAGGCTGACCACGGGCGCGACATCGGCCAGCGCGTAGCGCAGAACGGCAGCCATGCCGGTCTCGGACAGTCCCTGGCCGCGGAATTCGGGGGCCACCCAGACGCCCTGGATCTGGCAGGCCCGCGAGGTCGCGGCGCCGATCTCGGCCTTGAAGACGACTTTGCCGTCCTCGATGCGGGCGAACGACCGGCCCGCCGCGACGAGTTCGGCGACCCGCGCCTGGTAGAGCAGCCCGCCGTCGCCCGCGAGCGGCGAGACGCCGACCTCCTCGGTGAACATCGCCACGCACGCGGGCATGATCACGTCCATCTCGGCCTTGCGGATGCGCCGGACGCGGGGGTCGGGCCGGACGTCGGGCGAGGGCTGCTCGGTGACCATGAGCGGCTGGTGCGGGCGTACTTCGCGGGCGGGGCCCCAGCTGGGTTCGAGCAGCCGCCACAGCTGCCTGGTGCTCTCGGCGGGGCCGACGATCGACGAGCAGCGGCGGCCGGCCCTGCGGGCGCGGTCGGCGAAGCCGCGTACCGCTTCGGGGGTGGCGCAGATCGGGACCAGGTTGGCGCCGGAGTAGCAGAGCGAGCGGAGGCGGCCGTCGGCGTACCAGCCCCACATCTCGCCGCCGAGGCGCCACGGGTCGAGGCCGGCGGCCTGGACGCGCGAGGTCACGAAGGCGTTGGCGACGGGCTCGCTTTCGAGGATGGCGAGCGCGGCGCCGAGTTCGCCGGGGTCGAGGACCCGGGTAGTGGTCTGAGTCAACACGTGAGGGGCCTCACCGTACGGTCTTCTGATCTCCGCACTCTACCGGGCGTGTCCGCGGGGCGTCGCCTACGGAACGGAGCCCCGCCGGTGGGGGCGGGGCTCCGTGTCGTCGTTGTGCGGGCGCGTCAGCCGACGGAGACCGCCGGCTCGCCGGACATGACGC
The DNA here is from genome assembly GCF_018614005.1 of Streptomyces sp. ISL-99. Lineage (NCBI taxonomy): Bacteria > Bacillati > Actinomycetota > Actinomycetes > Kitasatosporales > Streptomycetaceae > Streptomyces > Streptomyces sp. ISL-99. The sequence goes on along the minus strand of NZ_JAGGPC010000048.1, from coordinate 167,046 downwards.
CGTCCTTCTCCATCTGCTCGGCGATTTTCATCGCCTCTTCGATGAGCGTCTCGACGATCTTCGACTCGGGCACGGTCTTGATGACCTCGCCCTTGACGAAGATCTGGCCCTTGCCGTTGCCGGACGCGACACCGAGGTCCGCCTCACGCGCCTCACCAGGACCGTTGACGACACACCCCATGACGGCGACGCGCAGCGGCACCTCCAGGCCGTCGAGACCGGCGGCCACCTGGTCGGCGAGCTTGTAGACGTCGACCTGCGCGCGGCCGCAGGACGGGCAGGACACGATCTCCAGACGCCGCTGCTTGAGGTTGAGCGCCTCCAGGATCTGAAGGCCGACCTTGACCTCTTCGACCGGCGGCGCGGACAGCGAGACCCGGATGGTGTCGCCGATGCCCTCGCTCAGCAGCGCGCCGAAGGCCACTGCGGACTTGATCGTGCCCTGGAACGCCGGACCGGCCTCCGTCACACCCAGGTGCAGCGGATAGTCGCACTGCGCGGCGAGCTGCCGGTAGGCGTTGACCATCACGACCGGGTCGTTGTGCTTGACCGAGATCTTGATGTCACCGAACCCGTGCTCCTCGAAGAGGGAGGCTTCCCACAGCGCCGACTCGACGAGCGCCTCCGGGGTGGCCTTCCCGTACTTCTGCAGCAGCCGCGCGTCGAGCGACCCGGCGTTCACACCGATGCGGATCGGGGTGCGGGTCTCCAAGGCCGCCTTGGCGATCTCCTTGACCTTGTCGTCGAACTGCTTGATGTTGCCCGGGTTCACCCGGACCGCCGCGCAGCCGGCGTCGATGGCCGCGAAGACGTACTTCGGCTGGAAGTGGATGTCCGCGATCACCGGGATCTGCGACTTGCGCGCAATGGTCGCCAGCGCGTCCGCGTCGTCCTGGGTGGGACACGCCACCCGTACGATCTGGCAGCCCGAGGCCGTCAGCTCCGCGATCTGCTGGAGCGTCGCGCCGACGTCGGACGTCCTGGTGGTCGTCATCGACTGCACCGAGACGGGCGCGTCCCCGCCGACCGCCACTGATCCGACCTGGATCTTGCGGCTGACCCTACGGTCGGCGAGCTTCGTCGGAACGGACGGCATTCCGAGAGAAATTGCAGTCATCTGCTGTGCAACCCCAAGGTGTGGATCAAGGTCCCGAGATCGGCGGGCTCCGGACATCGAGGTTACGTCACCGCGAAAGCCCGGAGCACACCACGTCTGCGAGTCCGCTCAGGAGATTCGTACCGGATTGACCACATCCGCCACCAGCACGAGCGCCGTGAAGCAGATGAAGATCCCGGCGACGACGTACGCGACGGGCATCAGCTTGGCGACGTCGAAGGGGCCCGGGTCGGGCCGCCGGAAGACCTTCGCCACATTGCGCCTCAGCGACTCCCACAGGGCTCCCGCGATGTGCCCGCCGTCGAGCGGCAGGAGCGGCAGCATGTTGAAGAGGAAGAGGGAGAGGTTGAAGCCCGCGACGAGGTACAGCATCATCGCGGCGGTGTTCTCCATGGGCAGCCCGAGCCCGAGGATCTCGCCGCCCACGCGCGCCGCGCCGACCACGCCCATCGGGGAGTCGGCCTTGCGCTCCTCGCCGTTGAACGCCGCGTTCCACAGGTCGGGGACCTTGGACGGCAGGGCGATGAGCGAGTCCACACCGGACTCGATCATGACGCCCATCCGGTCCACCGAGTCGGTGAAGGACAGCGGCGTGACGGCCATGCCGGGGCCGAAGCCGAGGTAGCCGGCTTCGACGTACTGATCGGCGACGGGCTGGCCCTGGGCGTCCTTCTTGGCCACCTTGTTGGCGATCAGGTTCGCGTGGAGGACCTTCTCCCGGCCGTCGCGCTCGACCGTGATCGTGGCGGGGCCGATGGTCTCGCGAATGCGGTCCGAGAGGGTGGTCCAGTCCTCGACGGGCTTGCCGTTGAAGGCGACGATCTTGTCGCCTTTCTCCAGGCCGGCGGCCTTGGCCGGCGACGCGGGGTCGCCCTTGCGGCAGTCGCGGTTCTCGCTCTGCGCGACCACACAGGGGACGACCTGGTCCACCGTGGTCGTCTGCTGGTTCAGACCGATCGTCATGAAGACACCGAGGAAGATCGCCACGGCGAGGATCAGGTTCATGAAGGGTCCGGCGAACATGACGATCACGCGCTTCCACGGCTTGCGCGTGTAGAAGAGGCGCGTCTCGTCGCCGGGCCGCAGTTCCTCGTACGCCGCCGAACGGGCGTCCTCGATCATGCCGCGCCACGGGGAGGTCGACCTTGCCTCTATCTTCCCGTCGGTTCCCGGCGGGAACATCCCGATCATGCGGATGTAGCCGCCGAGGGGGATCGCCTTGATGCCGTACTCGGTCTCGCCCTTGTGGCGCGACCAGATGGTGGGTCCGAAGCCGACCATGTACTGCGGCACGCGGACGCCGAAGAGCTTGGCGGTCGAGAGGTGACCGAGCTCGTGCCAGGCGATGGAGATGAGCAGCCCGGCGAAGAAGATGACTATCCCGAGGACCGTCAACAGGACCGTCGTCATGCGCGAGCCTCCGCTGTTGCCTGTGCAGCTGTCTGTACTGCGATTTCACGGGCCCGGGCTCGTGCCCAGGTCTCGGCTTCCAGGACGTCCGCGACCGTGAGCGAGGTTCCCGTACGAGGGGTGCCGTGCTCGGCCACTACTTCGGCGACCGTATCCACGATTCCCGTGAACGGCAGCCGTCCCGCGAGAAACGCGTCGACGCACTCCTCGTTCGCGGCATTGAACACCGCGGGGGCCGTGCCCGCGAGCCTACCGACGTGACGGGCGAGTGCCACGGAGGGGAACGCGTCGTTGTCGAGCGGGAAGAACTCCCAGGTCGACGCCTTGGACCAGTCGAAGGCGGGGGCGGCGTCCGGGACACGCTCGGGCCACCCGATGCCGATGGCGATCGGGCCACGCATGTCGGGCGGCGTCGCCTGGGCGAGCGTCGAGCCGTCGCTGAATTCCACCATCGAGTGAACATACGACTGAGGGTGGACGACCACCTCAATGCGGTCGAAGGGAATGTCGTAGAGGAGGTGCGCCTCGATGACTTCGAGCCCCTTGTTGACCAGGGTGGCCGAATTGACCGTGATCACCGGGCCCATCGCCCAGGTGGGGTGCGCGAGGGCGTCCTCACGGGTGACATGCGCCAGTTCGGCCTTCGTACGTCCGCGGAAGGGGCCGCCTGACGCGGTGACCACGAGCTTGCGTACGTCGGAGCGGGTGCCGCCGGCCAGCGCCTGGAAGAGCGCCGCGTGCTCGGAGTCGACCGGGATGATCTGGCCGGGCTTGGCGAACGCCTTCACGAGGGGGCCGCCGACGATCAGCGACTCCTTGTTCGCGAGCGCGAGGGTACGGCCCGCTTCGAGGGCGGCGAGGGTGGGGGCGAGGCCGATGGATCCTGTGATGCCGTTGAGGACGGTGTGGCACGGGGACGCGGCGACCTCGGTGGCGGCGTCGGGCCCGGCCAGGATCTCGGGGAGCGGCTCTGTGGTCCCGTACTGCGCCTTCAACGCCTCGCGCAGCGCGGGCACGGCGTCCTCGCGGGCGACCGCGACGGTACGGACCCGCAGCTGCCGCGCCTGCTCGGCGAGCAGTCCGACCCGGCCGCCGGCCGCGGAGAGCGCGGTGACGCGGAAGCGGTCGGGGTTGCGGAGAACCAGGTCGATGGCCTGGGTTCCGATGGACCCGGTGGAGCCGAGGACGACGATGTCCCGGCGGCCTTCGGACGGGTCGAAGGCGATGTGCGGGTCGGCGAGGGGGGCTGGGCTGTCGCTCATGACCCCCATTGTTGCCGCAATGGCTCACCGGTTGGACAGCACGTCCCGTCGATCCGGGTCACTTGGGGCCCACCGCCGCCCGGAACTTCTCCCACTGGGCGTCGGTGACCTCCTCGGGCACGCCGCCGAAGTCCTTGGTGTCGGTGATCTCGCCGCGGAAGGAGAGGGTGGCCGAGCCGGAGCGTACGACGGTGAGGTACTCGTGGAGCTTGAGCTTGCCCTTCACGTCCAGAATCGTGAAGTGGTACGCCCTGGCCTCGTCCGCGCCGGCTCCGAACTCGGGCGCCTTGACCGGCTCCACCTTGAGGTACTTCCCCTTCGCGACGGCACGCACCTCGGTGAAGCCGTCGGCGCACTCCTCGCCGGCCTTGTCGAGCGCCTTCATGACGCGGGCGGCGTCGCCGCCTCCGTACGAGCGGAGCTGGACGGCGACGGTGAGGCCGAGCATCTCGTCCGGGACGTCCGCCTGGCGGTTGACCTCACTCTTCAGGTCGTAGTCGGTCACGTCGGCGGCGAGGCTGACGAGGGGCTGGCAGACGGCGGGGTCGGCGGTGTAGTCGTCGCCGTGGGGCGCGCCGAGGGTGTACTCGGACGCGGTGTACTTGCCGACCGTCTCGCCGTCGGTGAAGGAGGCGGCGGTGAGCTGCGCCTCGGTGAGCGCCTTGGGCCCGGTGGCGCTCGCGGTGGCCTTGCTCTTACCGCTGGGCTTCTTGTCGTCCTGCCCGCCGCCGTCGCCCTCGCCGCCGCACCCGACCGCACCCGCGAACAGAAGTCCGCCCACGGCGAGGGCCACCCCACGCCGCCGCCTGTTGTGCCTTCCCGCCCCGAACATGCGTGACCCCTGGTTCTGTTGACGCGTGGGTGAGGGCACGATTGTGGTGCATGGGTGCGGCTCGCGCCACAGGCGCCGCCCCCGGTCGCCCGTACGAGAAGGAGCTCTCCGTGACCACCGACCGCATCAGTCCGTTCTCCATCGCAGGTGAGCGCGAGACACTGCGCGCCTTCCTGGACTTCCACCGCGCGACGCTCGCCATGAAGTGCGAGGGGCTGACCGACGAGGACCTGCGCGAGCAGTCGATGCCGCCGTCGACGCTGTCGCTGCTGGGGCTGGTGCGGCACATGGCGGAGGTGGAACGGGCGTGGTTCCGGCGGGTGATCAACGGCGACGACATACCGCTCGTGTGGTCGGACGAGGGCGATTTCCAGGCGGCGTACGACGCGAGTTCCACCACCCGGTCGCAGGCGTTCGACGCCTGGCAGGCGGAAGTCGAGCACGCGCGCCGCATCGAGGCGGAGGCGGAGTCGCTGGACGTGACGGGCGTCTGGGCGAGGACGGGCGAGGACGTGTCCCTGCGGGTGGTGATGCTGCACATGATGCATGAGTACGCCCGCCACAACGGTCACGCCGATTTCCTCCGCGAGGCGATCGACGGAAGCGTCGGCGTGTGAGGCGCGGCGAGCGCCTGACGGGTCACCAGGCGCGCTGAAGCGCCGCGAAGGCCTCGTGGAAGGCCGGGAAGGTTTTCCGTACACAGCCAGGATCGTCGAAGGTGACGCCGGGTGTGGTGCGCAGTGATGTGACCGCGAAGGACATCGCCATGCGGTGGTCGCCGTGGGTGGCGATCTCGGTGGGGCGGGGCGTGCCGGGGTGGATTTCGATCCAGTCGGGGCCGGTGGCGACCGTGACGCCCATCCGGCGCAGATTCTCCGCGCACGCCTCCAGCCGGTCGCACTCCTTCACGCGCGTGTTGGCCACGTCCTCGATGCGGACCGGTCCCGCGGCGTACGGCGCGATGGCCGCCAGCGTCGGCATGGTGTCGGAGATGTCGCGCATGTTGACGGTGAGGCCGTTCAGGGTGCCGGTGCCCCGGACGGTGGTGCTGTCGGGCGTGACGCGGACCTGCGCGCCCATCCGCTCCAGTACGTCGACGAAGCGCAGGTCCCCCTGGAGCGCGCCCGCGCCGAGCCCGGGGACCGTGACCTCGCGGCCGGGCGAGAGCGCCGCCGCCGCGAAGAAGTAGCTCGCGGTGGAGGCGTCGGGCTCGACGGCGTACGTCGTCGCGCGGTAGCCGCCGGGCGGGACGGTGAAGGTGTCGCCCTCGCGGGTCACTTCGACGCCGAAGCCGCGCATCATCGCGAGCGTGATCTCGACGTACGGCGCCGAGACGAGGTCGGTGACGGTGATCCGCAGGCCCTCGGCGGTGAGCGGGCCGAGCATCAGGAGCGCGGTCAGGTACTGCGACGACTCCCCCGCGTCCAGGGTCACTTCACCGCCCTTGATGCCGACGGCGGCGATCCGCAGCGGGTGGTGGCCCTCGGCCTCCTCGTGGCGCAGGTCGACGCCGAGCGCGCGCAGTGCGTCGGTGAGCGGGGCGAGCGGGCGGCGGCGCATCTGCGGGGACGCGTCGAAGCGGTACGTACCGGACGCGCCGGCCGCTGCGAGCGTGGGCAGAAAGCGGGCGGTGGTGGCGCCGTCGCGGCAGTAGACGTCGGCCTCGCTCACGGCCGGGCCCTGCGGGCGCCCCTCGACGCGCCAGGCGTCGGGCTCCCGGTCCACCCGGTACCCGAGCCGGCCGAGCCCCTTGGCGAAGCCCTCGGTGTCGTCCGAGCGCAGCGGGCGCAGCAGGGTGGTGGTTCCGGCGGCCGCGGCGGCGAGAAAGAGGGCACGCGCGGTCACGGACTTGGATCCGGGGATGTCTACGACGGTCACGCGGCCCATCCTGCCGGGTACGCGGCGGCGGACACGGGCTGTTTCGCCCTTTGGACGACGGGGGTCGGCGGTCGGCCGCCGACCCCGGTCACACACGGTCCGCTCAGCGGATCGGGCGGTGGACGTTCTCCCGTTCGGAGGGGCCGGGTGCGGCCTCCGCGATCCAGGGGCCCTCGCCGCTCGGGTCGACGATGCCCTGCTCCAGCCAGGTGTACGTACCGGACAGGACGCCCTTGACGACCTTGTTGTCGAGGTCGTCGGTGTTGGTCCACAGGCGGTTGAAGAGTTCTTCCGTCCGGATGCGGGACTGGCGGCAGAAGACGTCGGCCAGTTGGTACGCCTCGCGGCCGTGGTCCGTTGTCGTACGCAGGAGTTCGGCGCGTACGCACGCCGCGCTGATCGCGAAGAGCTCCGCGCCGATGTCGACGATGCGGCCGAGGAAGCCCTGCTTCGTCTCCATGCGGCCCTGCCAGCGTGACATCGCGTAGAAGGTGGAGCGGGCGAGCTTGCGTGCCGTGCGTTCGGCGTAGCGGAGGTGGACGGAGAGGTCCGGGTGGCCGGGCGGGTGGAACTCGGCGTACGAGCGCGGGAGCTGACCGGGGCCGGTCACCAGCTTCGGGAGCCACTTGGCGTAGAAGCCCGCCGCGTTCGCGCCCGCCTTCGCCTTCGCCGACAGCGGCTTGTCGGGGTCGATGATGTCGCCCGCCACCTTCAGGTGGGCGTCGACGGCCTCGCGCGCGATCAGGAGGTGCATGATCTCGGTCGAGCCCTCGAAGATGCGGTTGATGCGCAGGTCGCGCAGGATCTGCTCGGCGGGGACGGCCCGCTCGCCCCGCGCCGCCAGGGAGTCGGCCGTCTCGAAGCCCCGCCCGCCGCGGATCTGGACCAGCTCGTCGGCCATGAGGCAGGCCATTTCGCTGCCGTACAGCTTGGCGAGGGCGGCCTCGATGCGGATGTCGTTACGGTCCTCGTCGGCCATCTGCGAGGAGAGGTCGAGGACGGCTTCGAGCGCGAAGGTCGTCGCGGCGATGAAGGAGATCTTCGAGCCGACGGCCTCGTGGTAGGCGACCGGCTTGCCCCACTGCTCGCGCACCGACGACCACTCGCGGGCGATCTTCAGGCACCACTTGCCGGCGCCCACGCACATCGCGGGCAGCGACAGGCGGCCGGTGTTGAGCGTGGTGAGGGCGATCTTCAGGCCGGCGCCTTCGGGGCCGATGCGGTTCGCGGCGGGGACCCGTACCTGGTGGAAGCGGGTGACGCCGTTCTCCAGGCCGCGCAGGCCCATGAACGCGTTGCGGTTCTCGACGGTGATGCCCGGCGAGTCCGCCTCCACCACGAACGCGGTGATGCCGCCCTTGTGCCCCTCGGACTTCGGCACGCGCGCCATCACGACCAGCAGGTCGGCGACCACCCCGTTCGTCGTCCAGAGCTTCACGCCGTCCATGACGTACGAGTCGCCGTCCGGCACCGCCGTCGTCGCGAGCCGGGCCGGGTCCGAGCCCACGTCGGGCTCGGTGAGGAGGAAGGCGGAGATGTCGGTACGGGCGAGGCGCGGCAGGAAGGTGTCCTTCTGCTCCTGCGTGCCGAAAAGTTTGAGCGGCTGCGGTACGCCGATCGACTGATGCGCCGACAGGAGCGCGCCGATGGCCGGGTTCGCCGAGCCGACGAGCGCCAGGGCCTTGTTGTAGTACACCTGGGTGAGGCCGAGGCCGCCGTACTTGATGTCGATCTTCATGCCGAGCGCGCCGAGCTCCTTGAGCCCGTTGATCACCTCGTCGGGGATCTTCGCGTCGCGCTCGATCCGCGCGCCGTCGATCTTCGTCTCGCAGAAGTCCTGGAGCTTGGCGAGGAAGGCCTCGCCGCGCGCCGCGTCCTGGGGCGGCGGCATCGGATGCGGGTGGATGAGGTCCATGCGCAGGCGGCCGAGGAACAGTTCCTTGGCGAAACTGGGCTTGCGCCAGTCCTGTTCGCGCGCCGCCTCCGCGACCTGGCGCGCTTCGCGCTCGGAGACCTTGGGCTGCTGGGTCGGTTGTGCGGACATGAGGAGCTCACCTCGCCGCGAGTCGTGGCCCGGTCGGTCGCATTACCGACCGGTTTTACTCGACCGTATCTACCCGATTCCCGGCATCCTCACCACCCCTGGCGCACCGATCGGCGACGATCGGCGTTCGCGGCACAAGGGAACGGCCGGAGCCCCCGCACAGTGGGCTCCGGCCGTGGCTCAGGTGTCGTACGAGGTCAGAGGGCGAGGCCCGTGAGGACCATGACCCGCTCGTACGTGTAGTCGTCCATCGCGAACCGCACACCCTCGCGGCCCACGCCGGACTGCTTGACGCCGCCGTACGGCATCTGGTCCGCGCGGTACGACGGGACGTCGCCGACGACCACGCCGCCGACCTCCAGCGCGCGGTGGGCGCGGAAGGCCGTCTGGAGGTCGTGCGTGAACACGCCCGCCTGGAGGCCGTACTTGGAGTCGTTGACCGCGGCGAACGCCTCGGCCTCGCCCTCCACCCTGCGCACCGTCAGGACCGGGCCGAAGACCTCCTCGCAGGAGATCGTGGTGTCGGCCGGTACGTCGGCGAGAACGGTCGGGGCGTACGACGCACCCTCACGCTTTCCGCCGGTGAGCAGGGTCGCGCCCGCCTTGACGGCCTCGTCGACCCACGCCTCGACGCGCTTGGCGGCGTCCTCGTTGACCAGCGGGCCGACGTCGGTGGCAGCGTCGTTCGGGTCGCCGGTGACCTGGGCCTCGACGGCCGCGACGATCTTCGGGACGAGACGGTCGTACACGGACGCGTCGGCGATCACGCGCTGCACGGAGATGCAGGACTGGCCGGCCTGGTAGTTGGAGAAGGTCGCGATACGGGTCGCGGCCCAGTCCAGGTCCTCGTCCGAGGCCCAGTCGGCCAGGACGACGGCCGCGCCGTTGCCGCCGAGCTCCAGGGTGCAGTGCTTGCGCGGGACGGAGTCCATGATCGCGTAGCCGACGGTCTCGGAACCGGTGAAGGAGATGACGGGCAGGCGCTCGTCCTGGACGAGGGCCGGCATCTTGTCGTTGGCCACGGGGAGGACGGACCAGGAGCCGGCCGGGAGGTCCGTCTCGGCGAGCAGCTCACCCAGGATCAGGCCGGACAGCGGCGTCGCGGGCGCCGGCTTGAGGATGATCGGGGTGCCGACGGCGATGGCCGGGGCGACCTTGTGCGCGCACAGGTTCAGCGGGAAGTTGAACGGCGCGATGCCCAGGACGGTGCCGCGGGGGAAGCGGCGCGTCAGGGCGAGGCGGCCGGTGCCGCCGGCGTCGGTGTCGAGGCGCTGGGCCTCGCCGCCGTTGAAACGGCGGGCTTCCTCGGCTGCGAACCGGAACACGGAAACGGCGCGGCCGACTTCACCGCGGGCCCACTTGATCGGCTTGCCGTTCTCCGCGGAGATGAGCTGCGCGATCTCTTCGGTGCGCTCGACGAGGCGCTTGCTGACGTGGTCGAGGGCGGCGGCGCGGACGTGCGCGGGTGTGGCCGCGAACTCGGCCTCGACCGCGTACGCGGCGGCGACGGCCTCTTCGACCTGCGCGTCGGTGGGGATGCTCACCGAGCCGACGAGCCGGCCGTCCCAGGGGGACGTGACGTCGAACGCGTCCTCGCCGGTGGCCTGGCGGCCGGCGAGCCAGAAGGCGTGGGTGGAAGTCATATCGTTTCCGGCCCTTCCGAGGGGGTGGGTGCTGATGTCCACCACGGTAGGGGTGCGGAGGCCGCAGGTCGTTTGTCCGAGGTGGAGTGCTGCGGGTCGCGGGGACGCCGGTTTGGAGGACGACACGCCGTTACGCCTCCGGCTGGGGGGCGGGGACGCGTGGCGGGGGTGGGGTGCGGGGTGCGGGGTGCCTGCGGCGCTGTTCCCCTACCCGCCCCTTCCCGAACTGGGGGCATGCCCCCAGACCCCCGGACGGGCTGGATTTGCCGCGCAGCGGCAACTCTCAGCCCCTCCGGCGTTTGAGGAGCGGGGTCTGGGGCAGCGCCCCGGCACCCCCCATCAGGCGGAGCCGGACCCCGTCCCCGATGTTGCCTTCAGCGCCAGCCACAGCTCCATCCGTACGTCCGCGTCGTCCAGCGAGCGGCCCAGGATTTCCTCGACGCGCCGCATGCGGTAGCGCAGCGTATGCCGGTGGACGCCCAGGTCCGCCGCCGCCGCGTCCCACTGGCCGTGCCGCGAGAGCCACGCCCGCAGGGAGGCGATGAGGTCGCCCCGGCCCTTCGCGTCGTGCTCGTGCAGGGCCCGCAGCGTGCCGTCCGCGAAAGACCGGACCGCGTCGTCCGCCAGCAGCTGCATCACCGAGCCGGCCGCGAGCTCCTCGTGCTCGACCAGCGCACGCCCCCGCCGCCGCGCCACCGAGAGCGCCTGTTCGGCCTGCTTGTACGCCCCGACCGCCGCTATCGGCCCGGCCGGCGCCGAAAGGCCGACCACCAGCTCGTCCTCGTCCGCCGGCTCGTGCGGCCGCGCCGAGTCGCCGCGCCGTGCCTCCGCATGGGCGAGGCACGCGCGCACCGCGTCTCCTCCGTCCGCCGCGAGCACCACAAGCCGGTCGCCGTCCGGCACGGCCAGAACCGGCTCCCCGGCCCGCAGCGCCGCCGACTCCATCGCCTCGGCGAGCGCGTGCAAGGGATCCGACGTCGTAGGCGCGCCCTCCGTCTCCGCGGCCGCCCGCTCGGCGATGAGGAGCCGGAAGGGGGCGTCCAGCAGCGCCCCGTACAGGTCGCCGGCGACGGCCCGCGCATGGTCCGGTTCCCCCGCCAGCAGCATCCGCAGCACCGCCGCACCGAGCCGCTGTTCGGCGGCCTGCAGGGACCGCGACCGCTCCGTCGTCAGCGTCAGGAGCGCGATGGCCGAGTGGACGGCGTACCGCTCGGCCGTCCCCAGCGGGGCCCCGGTCCCGACCGCCAGTACGCCGCGCACGCGTCGCCCCGCGCCCAGCGACTGCAGCTCGACGCGGTCGTCCGCCTCGGCGTCGCCGTCCGCCCCGCCGCCTCCGACGACGGAACTCGCCGGCGCGGGCCGCTCCCGCAGCCGTTCCACGTCGGCCGTGAGGCGGGCGGCGCGGCGCGCGGCCCAGTCGGGCGCGGCGGCGACGACCGCGCCGGAGACGTCGTACAGCGCCGCCCAGCCGTTCACGTGCGAGGCCAGGCGCGCCAGCAGATCCCCCGGGCCGTCGCCCGACAGCGCGGCCTTCGTCAGCTCGCGCTGCGCCTCGAAACCGGCGGTCACCGCGCGGTACTGGTCGGCGGCGTTCGCGGCGGACACGGCCTTGCTGATGGCGATGAAGGGCGTACGGCGCGGCACTTCCAGCAGTGGCAGCCCCTCCTCCGTCGCCGCGTCGACGAGCGCCTGCGGAATGTCGTCGTAGTGGACGCCGATGGCGAAGCCGAGCCCCACGACACCCGCGCCGGCCAGCCGCCGCACGTACCGCCGCATCACTTCCGGGTCCTCGGCTTCGAGTTTCACGGCGGTGACGAGCAGCAGCTCGCCGCCCTCCATGTAGGGCACGGGGTCGGGGAGCTCACTGACGTGGGCCCAGCGCACCGGCGTGTCCAGCCGGTCCTCCCCCGCGCGCACGGTGAGCTTGAGCGCCGAATGGTGGACGAGGGAGGCGAGGGTGGGCGGCATGGACGGTTGACCTTAGGACGGAGGATTTTTCGGAAGTTTTTCGCCGTCGCGTATGAACGGCTCATATCGATTCTGCCAGGGCGTACGGGTCTCCGGCACCGCGCGCCGCGCCATTCAGCTCCGCAGGTCCACCAGCAGCGGCGGCGCGTGCTCCCCCCGCACCGTCGTCAACGACAGCACCGCGTGCCCGGCCGGCACCGAATGCGCCAGCTCCGACGCGGACCACCGCTCGCGCTCGACCTTCCGTACCGTGATCGCGTCCGTCGTCACGGCCTTGCCGGTCACGATCCGCCGGAAGACGTGAAGGGCCCGGGTCAGTGGCTGGTCGGCGAAGACCGTCCGGCTCGTCACGTCACGCGTCTCGACCCACTCGGTCCCCCACGCCTCCGCGAACCGCTTCCCGTCCCAGGTCGTGACTCCCGAGAAGGCCATCCGGCACCCGACCGCGCCGAGCAGCGCCGCGTGCAGGTTCTCCGGTACGTCGTCGAGCGACCGCAGCGTGATCACGGCGCCCGCGTGGGCCGACCTCAGCCGCTGGATGCCCCGCACCGTCTCCGCGGTGATCGCGCGCGTCGCGTCGTCCAGTACCAGGCAGGCGAAGAGCGAGCGGTCGGCGCGGTGCGCGGCGCTCGCGGTGAACTGGGCGAGGACGAGCCGCGCGAGCATCCGCGACGCCTCGGCGTGACCGCGCTCGGGCAGGTCGATACGGACCCGCAGCGGATGCTCCAGGGAGCGCAGCGAGAAGGGCCGCGCCGAGCCGCTCGTGTCGAAGAACGAGGCGAACGCGGGCCGGTCGAGCAGCGCGACCCGGTCGGCGAGAGCGATACCGGGGTCCCCCGGCGTCCCCGACTGCCGGGCCCGCGCGTCGAGTTCGCGCTGGAGGGCGTACTGCGTACCGTCGTCGAGCGCCCCGCGCAGCGCGGCGAGGGCGGTCGGTACGCCGTCGAGCAGCTCCCGCAGCTCGGGTACGGAGGGGAAGCGGCCGTAGGCGCCGCGGAACGGGCCGAGGAGCTGGGCGAGGGCGGTGGCGGCGCGGCGGCTGTCGACGTCGGGAAGATCGCCCACGAAGCCCTCGGCGAGTACGGCTGCGGCCTCGTCCGGGTCGGTGGTGCCGCCGTACAGGTCCAGGTCGTACGCGGAGGCCGGGTCGCCGAGCTTGATGACGACGTCGTACGCCTCGTCCGGGCCGAGCAGCGCGCCGGCCGCCGCGACGGCGATCACGGCGGCCTGGCCCGCGAGCGCCTGGAGGGCGAGCGATTCGACGACGGGCCGTACGAGGGACCGGGTCTTGCCGGTGCCGGGCGGGCCGACGGCGACGAGAGAGGTTCCGAGCAGCTCCGGGTCGAGGGCGAGGCCGGTGCCGCGGCGGGCGTACGGATTGCGCTCGCCGGGGTGGACGGTGCCGAGCCTGACCTGGCGGGCGCGGAGGTCGTGCGCGGCGGCGCGTACGGGCAGGTCGCGCGCGCCGGAGGGGTGGGTGCAGGCGGCGGCGCCGTTGCGCAGGACGGTGTCCGTGAAGGCGCTCAGCCGGGACGGGTCGGCCTGGACGGACTGCCAGGCGCGGCGGATCCGGGCGTAGTCGACGTCGTTCATCCGCCCGGACCTGGCTTCCTCGGCGAGCCTCGCGGCGGCCTCGGCCTGGCCTGCGCCGCGCAGCTCGGGCCACTCGGCGGGGTCGGCGGCGGAGCCGGGTTCGGTGCGGGGGTCGGGGACGGGGCCGGCCGGGCTGGGCTTGGGGAGGAGGTAGCGGCGTACGACCTCGGCCCAGCGGCCCATGCGGCCGAAGGCGACGGCGAGGAGGAGGGCGAAGAGGCCGTAGTAGAGGTACGACACCCAGACGTACGCCATGTTGCCGCCGTCCTCGCGCCACGATTCGGGGGTGAACCAGAACAGCGGCCAGAGCCAGAAGCTGATGTAACCGTTCCAGCAGAGCGACCAGATCAGCAGGGCGGTGAGGAGCGAGATCAGGGCCCCGCTGACGAGCTGGCGCCCGGGGATCGTCTCGGGCTCCTCCGCGGGGCGCGGGACATGACCGTACGACCAGACGCCGGGGCCGTCGGCGTTGCGTGGCGTGCGAAGCCATTCGGTGAGGGTCGGGCCGGTGGTGGGGGCGTGGGTGGGGGCGGGCGGTACGGCGGGTGGTGCGGAGGGGGGCGGGCCGGCGGGGTGCGGTACGGGGTTGGTGGCGCGGGTGGTGGCGCGTGCGTCGGGTGTGCCGGTGCCCTCGGTGTTCATGTGCTGCCCTGCCCCTCATCCCCTGACCAGCGTGTGCGCAGGGCCTCAATCTAGTGCCCGGCGCTGGGCAGTTCACCGCCCCGCGCGCGTGGGCGGGGGGCATGTCGCCCGCGCCCGCACGGCCCCCAGCCGCCCGCCGCTATGTCCGCCACGGACAAGGACACGCCCCCACTTCTCCCGAACGGAACATGCCACCCCCCACCCACCACCCCTAGCCTGCGAAGTAAAGAAGCGTCCGGAACACCCCCAGGAGCCCCCCATGACCGCAATCCCGCAGGAGCGCCGCGTCGTCACCGCGATTCCCGGCCCGAAGTCGGCAGAGCTGCAGGCCCGGCGCACCGCCACGGTCGCCGGTGGCGTGGGCTCCGTGCTGCCCGTCTTCACCGCGCGCGCGGACGGCGGCATCATCGAGGACGTCGACGGCAACCGCCTCATCGACTTCGGCTCCGGCATCGCCGTGACGTCGGTCGGCGCGTCCGCCGAGGCCGTCGTACGCCGTGCCTCCGCGCAGCTCCAGAACTTCACCCACACCTGTTTCATGGTCACGCCGTACGAGGGCTACGTCGAGGTCTGTGAGGCGCTCGCCGAGCTGACGCCCGGCGACCACGCCAAGAAGTCCGCGCTGTTCAACTCCGGCGCCGAGGCCGTCGAGAACGCCGTCAAGATCGCCCGCGCGTACACCAAGCGCCAGGCGGTCGTCGTGTTCGACCACGGTTACCACGGCCGTACGAACCTCACGATGGCGCTGACCTCCAAGAACATGCCGTACAAGAACGGCTTCGGCCCGTTCGCCCCCGAGGTCTACCGCGTCCCCGTCGCCTACGGCTACCGCTGGCCGACCGGCGCCGAGAACTGCGGCCCCGAGGCCGCCGCGCAGGCCATCGACCAGATCACGAAGCAGGTCGGCGCCGACAACGTCGCCGCGATCATCATCGAGCCGGTCCTCGGCGAGGGCGGCTTCATCGAGCCCGCCAAGGGCTTCCTGCCGGCGATCGTGAAGTTCGCCAACGACAACGGCATCGTCTTCGTCGCCGACGAGATCCAGTCCGGCTTCTGCCGCACCGGCCAGTGGTTCGCCTGCGAGGACGAGGGCATCGTCCCCGACCTGATCACCACCGCCAAGGGCATCGCGGGCGGTCTGCCGCTCGCCGCCGTGACCGGCCGCGCCGAGATCATGGACGCCCCGCACGGCGGCGGCCTGGGCGGCACGTACGGCGGAAACCCGGTGGCCTGCGCCGGCGCGCTCGGCTCCATCGAGACGATGAAGGAGCTCGACCTCAACGCGAAGGCCAAGCGGATTGAAGAGGTCATGAAGGGGCGTCTCGCCACCATGGCCGAGAAGTTCGACATCATCGGTGACATCCGTGGCCGCGGCGCCATGATCGCCATCGAGCTGGTGACGGACCGCGACACCAAGGAGCCGAACGCGGCCGCCGCCGGCGCCCTCGCCAAGGCGTGCCACGCCGAGGGTCTGCTGGTCCTGACCTGCGGCACCTACGGCAACGTGCTCCGCTTCCTCCCGCCGATCGTCATCGGCGAGGACCTGCTCAACGAGGGTCTGGACATCATCGAGGCGGCCTTCGCCGGCGTCTGACCGGGTTGCGACCTGTGAAGAAAGGGTGGGGGGCCGATGGCGGGATGGAGTTCCGCCTGTCGGTCCCCCACCCGCTGCCGTACGGTTTCCGCAGATGAGAGAAACACCCCGCTCGCAGGGGACTGCGGGCGGTTCCAGGTCGAGGCACCCCCTGCCCCGCCCTGGCCGTGCCCTCGCGCACATGACTGGAGCCTCCGGCTCCGGAACTCCTCACCGATCGGATCGCCGCCCATCCCACACCCCCCGGGGCGCGCGGCACCCCGGTCCAGGCGGCTGCCTCGGAACTACCCCCCCTGTTCCGGGGCAGCCGGCTTTCCTCTTCCTCGGCTTCTTCGGCTTCTTCGCCCTCTGTGGGCTTCTCTTCGCGCTGGTCACCTGGCAGGTCGCTGCCACCGGACCCCTGCGCCGCGCCGACGAGCGCCTCAGCCGGGCCGTCGTGGGCCACGGCCCCACCGGCCTCACGGAATTCCTCGCCGACCTCGGCAACATGGCGGTCGCGCTGCCCGTGCTGGCCGCGGCGATCACGTACACCCTGTGGCGCGCAGGCCGTCACGACCGCGGCGCTCTCGCCCGCGCCTCGGCCGCCGCGCTCGCCATGGCGGCGGTGCCCGCCCTCGTCTCCCCGCTCAAGTCCTGGATCGCCCGTCCGGGCCCGCTCACGCAGGACACCGGCTACTACCCGTCCGGGCACACGGCGACAGCGGCCGTCGCCTACTGCGGGGCGGCCCTGCTCCTTCGCGCGTACGTACGCCGCCACCGCTGGTGGCCACCGGTCCTCGCGCTCGTACTCACGCTCGCCACCGGCGTCGGTCTCGTCCTGCGCGGCTACCACTGGCCGCTGGACGTCCTCGGCAGCGGGTTCCTGTGCGTCATGCTTCTCGTTCTCAGCCATCGCCTTCCCGCGCGATACTCGAGGCCGCCTCGTGCATCGCGAGCTCCAGCAGCGCCGGATCAGTGAGCGTGCCCGCGCCGTCCGGCAGGACCAGCCAGCGGACACCGCCGGCCGCCCGGCCGGGGTAGGGCACGACGATCCAGGTGCCGCGCCCCGCGCCGCGTACGCCCGTACCGAGCCAGCGGTCCACCGTGCCCGGTGGCACGAAGAAGCCCATGCGGGAATCACCGAGACCGGCGAGTACGGCACCGGGGCGGTCGATGAGGCGCGCCAGGATGTCGAGCGTGGGGTAGCCGAGCTCCCCCGGCAGGATCAGCACGTCCCAGCGCCTGCCGGCGGGAAGGGGCGACCCCCAGAGGGTTGCGCTCCCACTCCCGCCGGCAGGCGTCGGGATCCGGTGCCACCGACACGAGCCAGTCCACCGCGGTTTCGGCCCCCGAGCCAGTCATGTTGTCCGGCCTCCATTCGTGTGCGCAGCGAGTGCGTTCACGAGGGAGAGGGGGCTGGGCCCGGCTCATTACGCGGGTTCGGTCACCTTGTTGAGGTGAACCGGGTCTCAGCTGTCGAAGCCGAGCCCCAGCTTGTCCATGGCCTTCAGCCACAGGTTGCGGTGCCCGCCGTTGTCGTCCGACCGGGCCAGCGACCACTTGGTGATGCCGATGCCCGCCCAGGCGAAAGGTTCCGGCGGGAACGGCATCGGCTTGCTGCGGACCATTTCCAGCTCGGTGCGTTCGGTCCGCTCGCCCGCGAGCAGGTCGAGCATGACGTCCGCGCCGAAGCGCGTGGAGCCGACGCCGAGACCGGTGTACCCGGCGGCGTACGCCGCCTTCCCCGCGTGAGCCGTCCCGAAAAAGGCGGAGAAGCGCGAGCAGGTGTCGATCGCGCCGCCCCACGCGTGGCTGAAGTTCACGCCTTCCAGCTGCGGGAAGCAGCGGAAGAAGTGCCCGGCCAGCTTGAGGTACGTCTCGGGGCGGTGGTCCAGCTCGGCGCTCAGCCGGCCGCCGAAGGGGTAGATGGCGTCGTAACCGCCCCACAGGATCCGGTTGTCGGCGCTGAGGCGGAAGTAGTGGAACTGGTTCGCGCTGTCGCCGAGGCCCTGGCGGTTCTTCCAGCCGATCGAGGCGAGCTGGTCGTGGTCAAGCGGCTCGGTCATCAGCGCGTAGTCGTAGACCGGGACGGTGTACGGGCGGACCCGCTTGACCAGCGACGGGAAGATGTTGGTGCCGAGCGCCACGCGGCGGGCGAAGACCCGGCCGTACGGCGTGCGCACCGCCATCCCCGCGCCTGCCGGGACCAGGTCCAGGCCCCTGGTGTGCTCGTAGATCCGTACGCCCAGCCCGAGGCACGCCTGCTTGAGCCCCCAGGCCAGCTTGGCCGGGTGCAGCATGGCGACGCCGCGCCGGTCGAACAGGCCGCCGATGAACGTCGGCGAGTCGACCTCGGCGCGCACCTGGTCCCGGTCGAGGAGTTCGAGATGGCCGGCGAAGCCGAGCTTCCGCGCCTCCTCGTACATCTCCTTCAGCTCTTCGAGCTGGTGCGGCTCGGTGGCGACGTCGATCTCACCGCTGCGCTCGAAGTCGCAGTCGATGCCGTACGCCGCCACCGCCGCCTCGATCGCGTCGAGGTTGCGCTCGCCGAGCTCCTCCAGCTTCGCCAGCTCGCCGGGCCAGCGCGAGATGCCGTTGCTCAGGCCGTGGGTGAGAGAGGCGGCGCAGAATCCGCCGTTGCGGCCCGAGGCGGCCCAGCCCGCCTCGTGCCCCTCGATCAGTACGACATCGCGCCCGGGGTCGCGCTCCTTGGCGAGGAGCGCGGTCCACAGTCCGCTGTATCCGCCGCCGATGACGAGCAGATCGCAGCGCTCGTCGCCGGTGAGGGCGGGCTGTGGTGCGGGCTTCGCCGGATCGTCCAGCCAGAATGACACCGGCTTCACGCCGGAAAGGGATTGTGCAGCAGTACGCATGGCAACTGGGGCCATGGTTTCCAACTCCTTCAGGACTTACTGGGGCTGTGCGTTGTTCTTTCGCCGGCTCGCGATGAGCTGACCGCCGAGCACCATCAGTACGGCGATGACGAACATGGCCGTGCCGATGACGTTGATCTGTACAGGCGTACCGCGCTGCGCCGATCCCCACACGAACATGGGGAAGGTGACGGTCGAGCCCGCGTTGAAATTGGTGATGATGAAATCGTCGAAGGAGAGCGCGAAGGCGAGCAGCGCTCCCGCGGCGATTCCGGGCGCGGCGATCGGCAGGGTCACCCGCAGGAATGTCTGCACGGGGCCTGCGTAGAGATCGCGCGCGGCCTCTTCGAGGCGCGGGTCCATCGACATCACGCGCGCCTTGACCGCCGTGACCACGAAGCTCAGGCAGAACATGATGTGCGCGATGAGGACGGTCCAGAAGCCCAGCTCGGCGCCCATGTTGAGGAAGAGCGTCAGCAGCGAGGCGGCCATGACGACCTCGGGCATGGCCATCGGCAGGAAGATCAGCGAGTTGATCGCGCCGCGCGCCCGGAAGCGGTAGCGGACCAGCGCGAAGGCGATCATCGTGCCGAGGGCGGTGGCGCCGACCGTGGCCCAGGCGGCGATCTGGAGCGAGAGGGACAGCGAGCCGCACAGGTCGGCGACGCCGCACGGGTCCTTCCACGCGTCCAGCGAGAATTCCTGCCAGGCGTAGTTGAAACGCCCCTTCGGATTGTTGAAGGAGAACACCATCACGACGATGTTCGGCAGAATCATGTAAGCGAGCGTCAGCAGCCCGGCGATGACGACGAGATTGCGCCGAATCCAGCGAAGCACAGACATCAGACCAGATCCTCCGTCCCGGACTTGCGGATGTAGACGGTGACCATGGCCAGCACGATCGCCATCAGGATGAAGGAAAGCGCGGCCGCCGTCGGATAGTCGAGCACCCGCAGGAATTGCGACTGGATGACGCTGCCGACCATTTTCGTGTCGGTCGAGCCGAGGAGTTCCGCGTTGACGTAGTCACCGCTCGCCGGAATGAAGGTGAGCAGCGTGCCCGAGACGACACCCGGCATGGAGAGCGGGAAGGTCACCTTGCGGAAGGTGGTCGCCGGGGTGGCGTACAGGTCACCGGCCGCCTCGTGCAGCCTGCCGTCGATGCGCTCCAGGGAGGTGTAGAGCGGCAGGATCATGAAGGGCAGGAAGTTGTACGTGAGACCGCAGACCACCGCCATCGGCGTGGCCAGGACGCGGCTGCCCTCGGTCCAGCCGAGCCAGCTCGTGACGTCCAGGACGTGCAGGGTGTTCAGCACGTCCACCACCGGGCCGCCGTCCGCGAGGATCGTCTTCCAGGCGAGCGTACGGATCAGGAAGCTGGTGAAGAACGGTGCGATGACCAGCACCAGGACCAGGTTCCGCCAGCGGCCCGCCTTGAAGGCGATCATGTACGCGAGCGGGTAGCCGAGCAGCAGGCACAGCAGGGTGGCGGTGCCGGCGTACAGCAGCGACCGTACGAACTGGGGGTAGTAGTCCTTCAGCGCGTCCCAGTACGTCTGGAAGTGCCAGGTGACCTCGAAGCCCTGCTCCAGCGAGCCGGTCTGCACCGAGGTCGACGCCTGGTAGACCATCGGCAGCGCGAAGAAGACGATCAGCCACAGGATGCCGGGCAGCAGCAGCCAGTACGGGACGAGCCGCTTGCGGGTGGATGCCTTGCGCGGGGCGGGCGGCTCCACCGGTGAGGGCGCCAGGGGCGGCGCGTCGGTGACGCTCACGCGCTCTCCTCCACCGTCTCCACGCCGGCGTCGATGTCCTGGTCGGCGTCCAGCCCGAAGGTGTGGGCGGGGTTCCAGTGCAGGACGACCTCGGCGCCCGGGACCAGCCGGGAGTCGCGCTCGGTGTTCTGGACGTACACCTCGAAGTCGGCGCAGGCCGGGCTGTCGACGATGTACTGCGTGGAGACACCGATGAAGCTGGAGGCGACGATCCGGCCGGTGAGCCTGTTGCGCCCGACCGAGATGTCTCCCGCGTCGTCGGCGTGCGCGAGGGACACCTTCTCGGGGCGTACACCGACGAGCAGCTTGCCGCCGGTGCTGGGCCGTGACACGCACCGCTCGCCGGGGAGGCGCAGCTTGGAGCCGCCGCAGGTGACCACGGTTTCGCCGCCGGCCGTCTCGACGACCTCGGCCTCGATGAGGTTGGACGTACCGAGGAAGTTGGCGACGAACGTCGTCTTCGGGTTCTCGTAGAGGTCGGCGGGCGCGCCGAGCTGTTCCACGCGGCCGCCGTTCATCACCGCGACCTGGTCGGCCATGGTCATGGCCTCCTCCTGGTCGTGGGTGACGTGCACGAAGGTGATGCCGACCTCGGTCTGGATGCGCTTGAGCTCAAGCTGCATCTGGCGGCGCAGCTTGAGGTCCAGTGCGCCCAGCGGCTCGTCGAGGAGCAGCACCTGCGGGTGGTTGATGAGCGCCCGGGCGACGGCGACGCGCTGCTGCTGGCCGCCGGAGAGCTGGTGCGGCTTGCGGCCGGCGAAGGTGCCGAGCTGAACGAGGTCGAGCATGTCGTCGACCTGCTTCCTCACGGACTTGATGCCGCGCCGGCGCAGGCCGAAGGCGATGTTCTCGGAGACGTTCAGGTGGGGGAAGAGCGCGTAGCTCTGGAAGACGGTGTTGACCGGGCGTTTGTAGGGCTGGAGGTCGGTGACGTCCTTGTCGCCGAGGAGGACCGTGCCGGTGGTCGGGTCCTCCAGACCGGCGATCATCCGCAGCGTGGTGGTCTTGCCGCAGCCGGACGCGCCGAGCAGGGCGAAGAAGGAGCCCTGCGGGATGGTGAGGTCGAGCGGGTGTACGGCCGTGAAGGAGCCGTAGGTCTTGCTGATCCCGGAGAGGCGGACGTCGCCGCCTTCTGTCTTCTGCGTCATGGGGTGTGGTCCCAGGTGTTGAGGGGGCAGGGCGGAAGCGGACAGCGGCTCAGGCGCCGATGAGCTTGGCGAACTTCTCCTCGTACGCCGTCTCTTCCTTGCTGCTGAGCGAGCGGAAGGCGCGGGACTTGGCGGCCATCGCCTTGTCGGGAAGGATCAGCGTGTTGGTGGCCATCGACTCGTCGATCTTGGCCAGTTCCTCGCGCACGCCCTCGACCGGGCAGACGTAGTTGATGTACGCGGCGAGTTCGGCGGCGACGGGCGGCTCGTAGTAGTAGTCGATGAGCTTCTCGGCGTTGGTCTTGTGCCGCGCCTTGGCCGGGACCAGCAGGTTGTCGCTGGAGGTGATGTAACCGGCCTCCGGGATCACGAACTTGATGTCCGGGTTGTCCGCCTGGAGCTGGATGACGTCACCGGCCCACGCGAGACAGGCCGCGAGGTCGCCCTTGCTCAGGTCCGACGTGTAGTCGTTGCCGGTGAAGCGGCGGATCTGCTTCTTGTCGACGGCCTTCTGGATCCGGGCTACGGTCGCGTCGAAGTCGTCGTCACTGAACTTGCCGGGGTCCTTGCCCGAGTCGAGCAGCGTCATGCCGATCGAGTCGCGCATCTCGGAGAGGAAGCCGACCTTGCCCTTGAGGGACGGATCCTCCAGCATCTGGCTGACCGAGTCGACCTTCTTGCCGCCCGTCGCCTTGGAGTTGTACGCGATGACGGTGGAGATGCCGGTCCAGGGGTACGAGTAGGCCCGCCCCGGGTCCCAGTCGGGCGACCGGAACTGCGGGGACAGGTTGGCGAACGCGTGGGGGAGGTTCGCCGGGTCGAGCTTCTGCGCCCAGCCGAGCCGGATGAGCCGGGCGGCCAGCCAGTCGGTGACGCAGATCAGGTCGCGCCCGGTGTCCTGGCCGGCGGCGAGCTGCGGCTTGATCTTCCCGAAGAACTCGACGTTGTCGTTGATGTCCTCGGTGTACTTGACCGTGATCCCGGTGCGTTGGGTGAATGCCTCCAGGGTGGGCCGGCTCTTCTCGTCCTCGCTGACGTCCATGTACTCGGTCCAGTTGGAGAAGCTGATCCGCTTCTCCTTGGCCGAGTGGTCGTCGGACGCCGGGCTGTCGCCTTCCCGCTTGGCCGGCGGGATACCACAGGCGCTCAGCGTGCCGAGGCCGCCGACCGCGAGCGCGCCCATGCCTGAGGCGCGCAGCAGGGAACGGCGGGTGAGGGCGCCCCGGCCGCTCGTCGCGCTGCGTCGCATGGCGGCCACTTGGGCCGCGGACAGGCTGTCAGGCTCGTACTGCTCCATGCGCAAGTGCCCTTTCGGGTGGGTAGGGCCGCTGGTCGTGCGGCGTATCTCTATCGGTCCCCGAAGATCGTGCGGTGCCAGTCCTTGCGGGCGACCGCCGTGTTGTCGTACATCACGTGCTTGACCTGCGTGTACTCCTCGAAGGAGTACGCCGACATGTCCTTGCCGAAGCCGCTGGCCTTGTAGCCGCCGTGCGGCATCTCGCTGATGATCGGAATGTGGTCGTTCACCCACACGCAGCCCGCCTTGATCTCGCGGGTGGCGCGGTTCGCGCGGAACACGTCGCGGGTCCAGGCGGAGGCGGCGAGCCCGTACGGGGTGTCGTTCGCCAGCGCGATCCCCTCGTCGTCGCTGTCGAAGGGCAGCACGACGAGCACCGGCCCGAAGATCTCGGCCTGGACGATCTCGCTGTCCTGGGGCGCGTCGGCGACGAGGGTGGGACGGTAGTACGCGCCCTTGGCGAGGTCGCGTTCGTTCTCTCTGGCGCCGGGAGCCTCTCCCCCCGTCACCACACGGGCGTACGCACGGGCCCGCTCGACGAAACCGGCGACCCGGTCGCGCTGGGCGTGGCTGATGAGCGGCCCGAGGTCGGTGGACGGGTCGAAGGGGTCACCCAGCCGCACACTCTCCATCAGCTCGGCGACCCCCGCGACGAAGGCGTCGTACAGCGGGCGCTGGACATAGGCGCGGGTCGCGGCCGTGCAGTCCTGCCCGGTGTTGATGAGCGAGCCGGCGACCGCGCCGTTCACCGCGGCTTCGAGGTCCGCGTCGTCGAAGACCACGAAGGGTGCCTTGCCGCCGAGTTCGAGGTGGAGGCGCTTGACGGTGGAGGTGGCGATCTCGGCGACGCGCTTGCCGACGGCGGTGGACCCGGTGAAGGAGGTCATGACCACGTCCGGATGCCCGACGAGGTGCTCGCCCACGTCCTTGCCGGCGCCGGTGACGATGTTGACGACACCGTCCGGGATGCCGGCCTCCTTCGCCGCCTGCGCGAACATGATCGACGTGAGTGGTGTGAGCTCGGCCGGCTTCAGGACGATGGTGTTGCCCGCGGCGATCGCCGGAAGGATCTTCCAGGCAGCCATCTGGAGGGGGTAGTTCCAGGGCGCGATGGACCCTACGACACCGATCGGCTCACGCCGTACGTAAGAGGTGTGGTCGCCGGAGTACTCGCCGGCCGCCTTGCCTTCGAGGTGCCGGGCCGCGCCCGCGAAGAACGCGGTGTTGTCGACACTGCCGGGCACGTCGAACTCGGTGGACAGCTTGATCGGCTTGCCGCACTGGAGTGACTCGACGTACGCGAAGTCCTCGGCCTGTTCGGCGAGTACGGCGGCGAATCGGTGCATCGCCTCGGAGCGCTCGCCGGGGGTGGTGGCGGCCCATCCGGGGAACGCGGCGCGCGCGGCGGCGACGGCGGCGTCGACGTCAGCGGTGGACGCCAGCTCGTACACGTAGACCTTCTCGCCGGTCGCGGGGTCCACGACGGCGTGTGTCCGTCCCGAGGTGCCTGCCCGCAGCTGTCCGCCGATGTACTGCGCACCGTCCGCGAATCGGTCCTGCACCGGGAAGCGGTTGACCATGACGCACTCCGTAGCTCCAGCTGGATTTGAGTGCCGATCCTGGCAGAGGGCTCCATCGCCAACAAGGGATTCCGTTGTTGCCTTTTGGTTACGCGACGGAATCGGTCGACCATGTGTCGAGGTCGGCCGGAAATACGGTACGGAGTGTCCGTGGCGCACGCGCACCTGGCGTGGCATGACCGGGTTGCGGCCCGAAACCGCAGGTGAGACGGGGTGGCCCGGTCCGGACGCCGCCGGCCCCCCGGTCGGGGACCGGGGGGCCGGGGCGGGGCCGTCGTGCGGGGAAGGGATGATGGTCCGCCGAGCCGCGGAAAGGGGTCATGATCCGCCAGGGCCTGTCCGGCCCTGATCCGCCGGACAGGCCTTAGCCGCGGGCCGGAGCCTCCACGACCAGCGACGAGTTCGCGTACGGGTCGTACTCCTCGGAGTCGAGGCCCTTTTCGTTTTCCGACTGGACGATCGCCCAGACCAGGAACCCGATGAACGCCGCGCTGAGCACGAAGCCGACGACACCGAGGATGATCCCCGCCAACGCCATGCCATTGTTCGTCGCCTCGCCGCGCTGCACCCGCTTGCGCCCCAGGATGCCGAAGATCAGCGCCAGGATGCCGAGGATGACGCCGAGACCGTACGCGCAGAAGAACGTGACGGCGATGATGCCGAGCACCATCGCGGCGACGCCGTAACCATTCGCCGGCGCCGGTCCGTGCTGTCCGGTCCAGGCGGCCGGGCCGCCGTATCCCGGGTATCCGGGGTAGCCGCCGGTGTTGTACGGAGCGGGGGCCTGCGGGGCCGCGTACGCCGGGTAGCCGTACTCACCCGGTGGCGCCTGCGCCGGTGCGGCCGGAGGCGGCGGTACCGCCCCCTGCCCCGGCGCCCCGCCCCCTCCCGTGCTCGGACCGAAACCCGGCACCGGGTCCGCGCCCGAAGGCATCGAGGTGACGGTCTGCTGGTCGTGCACCGGAGGCCGCCCGGCCGACGGCTTGTCCAGCGGCACCTTCTGCGCCGACTGCTCGGGCGGAGCCCAGGGGTCCCGCGGCTGCTCGGGCGGCGGGCCCGAGGGGTGGTTTGCGTTGTCTGACATGTGCTCCCCCATCGTGGTCCAGCCATGCTACGGCCTGCGTTCCGCCCCCTACCGCCCGCCTACGATGATCCTTGAACCCGCCTTGCCTGCCCGTACACCGGAGGATTCGATGACCGATCTGCACCCCTTCGTCGCAGGGCTACCCAAGGCCGAACTGCATGTGCACCACGTCGGATCCGCCTCGCCCCGCATCGTCGCCGAGCTGGCCGCCCGCCACCCCGACTCCAAGGTCCCGACCGACCCCGAGGCGCTCGCGGACTACTTCACGTTCACCGACTTCGCGCACTTCATCGACGTCTATCTGTCCGTCGTGGACCTGATCCGCACGCCGGAGGACGTCCGCCTGCTGACGTTCGAGGTCGCCCGCGACATGGCCCGGCAGAACATCCGGTACGCCGAGCTGACCATCACGCTGTTCAGCTCGACCCGCCGCGGCATCGACGAGAAGGCCTTCATGGAGGCGATCGAGGACGCCCGCAAGGCAGCGGAGAGCGAGCTCGGCACCGTACTGCGCTGGTGCTTCGACATTCCGGGCGAGGCGGGTCTGGAGGCGGCCGAGGAGACGACCAGGCTGGCCGTGGACCTGCACCCCGAGGGCCTGGTGTCGTTCGGACTCGGCGGCCCCGAGATCGGCGTACCGCGCCCCCAGTTCAAGCCGTACTTCGACCGCGCGATCGCCGCCGGGCTGCACTCCGTCCCGCACGCCGGTGAGACGACCGGGCCCCAGACCGTGTGGGACGCGCTGAACACCCTGCGCGCCGAGCGCATCGGCCACGGCACCAGCGCCGTCAAGGACCCGGCGCTGCTGGCCCACCTCGCCGAGCACCGCATCGCGCTGGAGGTCTGCCCGACCTCCAACATCGCGACCCGGGCGGTGGCCACGCTGGACGAGCACCCGGTCAGGGAGATGGTGGAGGCAGGGGTCCTGGTCACGATCAACAGCGACGACCCGCCGATGTTCGGCACGGACCTCAACAGCGAGTACGGCGTGGCCGCCCGCCTGCTCGGCCTCGACGAGCGCGGCGTCGCCGGCCTCGCCAAGAACGCGGTGGAGGCCTCCTTCCTCGACCCGGCGGGCAAGCGGCGGATCACCGCCGAGATCGACGCGTACACCGAGAACTGGCTCGCCCGGTAACGCGTCACCGGACAATGGGGCCATGCGCACCGTCACTGCCGTGGCCCACCGCGGCGACCCGTACCGGGTCCGTGAGAACACCCTCGCCTCGCTCCGCTCCGCCGTGGAGCGGGGCGCGGACGCCGTCGAGATCGACGTCCGCCTGACCCGCGACGGCGTCCCCGTGCTCCTCCACGACGATTCGCTCAAGCGGCTGTGGGGTCACGAGCGGCTGCTCGCGGGCCTCACCGAGAAGGACCTGCGCGATCTGACCGGCGGCGGCGTCCCCACCCTGCGCGAGGCGCTGAGCGCCATACCGGCCCACCGCGTCATGATCGACCTGCCGGGCGCCACCGCGCGGTCGGTACGCACCGTGGTCGGCGTCGTCCACGACTGCGGGGCCGCCGAGCGCGCGTACTACTGCGGGGGCACCTCGGCCATGCTGGAGGTACGCGCCACCGACCCCGGCGCCGAGATCGCCATGACGTGGACAACACTCACCCCGCCCCGCGCGACGCTGCTCGACGCGATGAAGCCGCGCTGGCTCAACTACCGCTTCGGCCTGGTCAGCCGCGACCTCACCGACCGGGTGCACAGGGACGGACTGCTGGTGTCGGCATGGACCGCCGACACCGGGCGTACGATGCGCCGCCTGATCACCCGCGGCGTCGACTCGATCACCACCAACCGCGTCGACGTACTGCACGCACTGACCAAGGGTGCCCGGCCGTAGGCTGACCGCCTGACGACAAATCAAACCTATGACCAATGGCTGCTCAAGGCCCGCCGAGGCGGCGGGCATTGACGTCGCGGCTCCCGGGGCCTGAACTACAGCCCGACGATCGCGTTCCACTTCTTCGCGAAGCCGACGCGCTCCTCCGCCGTGATGTCCCGCGCGATCGCCAGCCGCTCGCGCATCGCGTCGTCGGGGAAGATCAGCGGGTCCTCGGCGAGTGCGGCGGTCTCCTCGTCCTTGGCGGAGCCCAGGGTGCCGCGCGCCGCCGGCACCGGGCAGACGTAGTTGACCCAGGCCGCCAGCTCCGCCGCGACCTCGGGGTCGTAGTAGTGGTCGACGAGCTTCTCCGCGTTGCGCTTGTGGCGGGCGAGGTTGGGGATCATCAGGCTCTCCGCCCACAGCTCCGCCCCCTCCTCCGGCACCACGAACTCGATGTCGGGGTTGTCGGCCTTGAGCTGGATGACGTCGCCCGAGTACGCCTGGCAGGCCAGGACATCGCCGCTTGCCAGGTCCTTGATGTAGTCGTTGCCGGTGAAACGCCGGATGTGCTTCCGCTTCACGAGCTTCCCGACCTGTTCGCACACCGTGTGGAAGTCGTCGGCGGTCCACCGCGTCACATCGGCGCCGTTGCCCTGCATCAGCAGCGCGAAGCTCTCGTCGAGCCCGGAGAAGAGCGTCACCTTGCCGCGCAGGTCGTCGGCCCACAGCTGGGAGGTGGAGCGGATCTCATGCCCGAGCTTCCTGCGGTTGTACGCGATGCCGGTGATCCCGGACTGCCAGGGCACGGAGTGCAGGCGCCCCTCGTCGAAGGCGGGCGTACGCAACTGCGGGTCCAGGTACTTGGCGACGTTCGGCTGCTTCGACCGGTCCATCTCCTGCACCCAGCCGAGGCGTACGAACCGGGCGGCCATCCAGTCGCTGATGACGATGAGGTCGCGCCCGGTCTCCTGGCGGTTCATCAGCGCGGGGCTGATCTTCCCGAAGAACTCGTCGTTGTCGTTGATCTCTTCGGTGTAACGGACGGATATCCCGGTCCGCCCGGTGAAGGCGTCGAGCGTGGGCCGCCGCGACTCGTTCTCGTCGTCGGTGTCGATGTAGAGCGGCCAGTTGGCGAACTGGAGGCTGCGGTCCCGCTCCGACCGGTCGTCGGCGGCGGCCCGGTCGCCCGGTTCGACGTACGCGGCGGGCACCCCGCACCCGGCGAGCGCGGCCGGCGCGCCCGCCACCGCGAGTCCCCGCAGCAGCGTACGACGCGACACCCGACCACGACCACGATCACTCATGGCCCCCACCCTCGCCCCGCGCGCGAAGGGCGGGCAATAGACAGTCTGTCTATCGCCCGCCCCTGTGGAACAGCGTCCTGAATCAGCCGGTTCCGGTCAGCCCTCGATGGACGTCATCACGTGCTTGATGCGCGTGTAGTCCTCGAAGCCGTACGCCGAAAGGTCCTTGCCGTAACCGGACTTCTTGAAGCCACCGTGCGGCATCTCCGCGACCAGCGGGATGTGGGTGTTGATCCACACACAGCCGAAGTCGAGGTTCTTGGACATGCGCATCGCCCGCGCGTGGTCCTTGGTCCACACCGAGGAAGCCAGCGCGTACTCGACGCCGTTGGCCCACTCCAGGGCCTGCGCCTCGTCCGTGAAGGACTGGACGGTGATGACGGGGCCGAAGACCTCGTTCTGGATGATCTCGTCGTCCTGCTTGAGGCCGGAGACGACGGTCGGGGCGTAGAAGTAGCCCTTGTCACCGACGCGCTCGCCGCCCGACTCGACCTTGGCGTGCGCCGGCAGCCGCTCGATGAAGCCGCTGACCTGCTTGAGCTGGTTGGCGTTGTTGAGCGGGCCGTACAGCACGTCCTCGTCGTCCGGCTGCCCGGTCTTCGTGTCGGCGGCGGCCTTCGCCAGCGCGGTCACGAACTCGTCGTGGATCGACTCCTGTACGAGTACGCGGGTGGCGGCGGTGCAGTCCTGGCCGGCGTTGAAGAAGCCCGCGACCGAGATGTCCTCGACGGCCTTGGCGATGTCGGTGTCTTCGAAGACGACGACCGGCGCCTTGCCGCCCAGCTCCAGGTGGACGCGCTTGACGTCCTTGGCGGCGGACTCGGCGACCTGCATGCCGGCCCGTACGGAACCGGTGATGGAGGCCATCGCCGGGACCGGGTGCTCGACCATCGCGCGGCCGGTGTCACGGTCGCCGCAGACGACGTTGAAGACGCCCTTGGGGACGATGTTGCCGATGATCTCGGCCATCAGGACGGTCGAGGCGGGCGTCGTGTCCGAGGGCTTGAGGACGACGGTGTTGCCCGCGGCGAGCGCCGGGGCGAACTTCCAGACGGCCATCATCATCGGGTAGTTCCACGGCGCGACCTGCGCGCAGACACCGACCGGCTCGCGGCGGATGATGGAGGTCAGACCCTCCATGTACTCGCCGGCCGAGCGGCCTTCGAGCAGCCGGGCCGCACCCGCGAAGAAGCGGATCTGGTCGACCATGGGGGGCAGTTCCTCGGTCCGCGTGAGACCGAGCGGCTTGCCGGTGTTCTCCGACTCGGCCGCGATCAGCTCCTCCGCTCGCTCCTCGAAGGCGTCCGCGATCTTGAGCAGTGCCTTCTGGCGCTCCGCGGGCGTGGTGTCGCGCCAGGCCGGGAAGGCCGCGGCGGCGGCCGCCATGGCGGCGTCGACGTCCGCCTGACCGGAGAGCGGCGAGGTGGCGTACACGTCGCCGGTGGCCGGGTTGACCACGTCAATGGTCCGCCCGTCGGCGGCTTCGCGGAACTCTCCGTCGATGTAGTTGCGCAGGCGGCGCAGTTCGGTGGTCACAGCCACCCCTCCCTTGTCGGATGTCCAATTACTGAGATCCCTACCCTAGTCGCTCCGGTGTCGCTTTCGACATACCCGCCCGCCAGGAACTTCGGATTCAGCAAGATCCGATGCCTCAAACAACGAATTTCATCGGTTTGGGGTTGCGGAACGGACGAGACGTCGTGCAGAGTGAAGACGTGGCCAGCAGAAGCACAGATTCCAGAACCGGGAACGGCTCGTCCCCAACGGTCGACGCCGTCTCTCTGGCGATCATCGAGCAGCTCCAGGAGGACGGGCGCCGTCCGTACGCCGCCATCGGCAAGGCCGTCGGCCTCTCCGAAGCGGCCGTACGCCAGCGCGTACAGAAGCTGCTCGACCAGGGCGTGATGCAGATCGTCGCCGTCACGGACCCGCTCACCGTGGGCTTCCGGCGACAGGCCATGGTCGGCATCAATGTCGAGGGCGACCTCGACCCCGTCGCCGATGCGCTGACTGCCATGGCCGAATGCGAGTACGTGGTGATGACCGCGGGCTCCTTCGACCTCATGGTGGAGATCGTCTGCGAGGACGACGACCACCTGCTCGAAGTGATCAACCGACGGATCCGGACGCTCCCCGGCGTGCGATCCACCGAGAGCTTCGTCTACCTCAAGCTGAAGAAGCAGACCTATATGTGGGGAACCCGATAGTCGTGAGCCAGGACCTCTCCAAGACCGCGTACGACCACCTGTGGATGCATTTCACCCGCATGTCGTCCTACGAGAACGCACCCGTGCCCACCATCGTGCGTGGCGAGGGCACCTACATCTACGACGACAAGGGCAAGAAGTACCTCGACGGTCTTTCCGGCCTGTTCGTGGTGAACGCCGGTCACGGCCGCCACGAGCTCGCCGAGACCGCGTACAAGCAGGCGCAGGAGCTCGCCTTCTTCCCGATCTGGTCGTACGCCCACCCCAAGGCCGTAGAGCTGGCCGAGCGCCTCGCGAACTACGCGCCGGGCGACCTGAACAAGGTCTTCTTCACCACCGGTGGTGGCGAGGCTGTCGAGACCGCGTGGAAGCTGGCGAAGCAGTACCACAAGCTCACCGGCAACCACACGAAGTACAAGGTGATCTCCCGCGCGGTGGCCTACCACGGCACCCCGCAGGGCGCCCTGTCCATCACCGGCCTGCCGGCCCTGAAGGCCCCCTTCGAGCCGCTCGTACCGGGTGCGCACAAGGTCCCGAACACCAACATCTACCGCGCGCCGATCCACGGCGACGACCCGGTCGCCTTCGGCCGCTGGGCCGCCGACCAGATCGAGCAGGAGATCCTCTTCGAGGGCCCCGAGACCGTCGCGGCCGTCTTCCTGGAGCCGGTGCAGAACGCCGGTGGCTGCTTCCCGCCGCCGCCCGGGTACTTCCAGCGGGTCCGCGAGATCTGCGACAAGTACGACGTGCTGCTCGTCTCGGACGAGGTCATCTGCGCCTTCGGCCGCCTCGGCACGATGTTCGCCTGTGACAAGTTCGACTACGTACCGGACATGATCACCTGCGCCAAGGGCATGACGTCGGGCTACTCCCCGATAGGCGCGTGCATCATCTCGGACCGTCTGGCCGAGCCGTTCTACAAGGGTGACAACACCTTCCTGCACGGCTACACCTTCGGTGGCCACCCGGTCTCCGCCGCGGTCGGCTGCACGAACCTCGACATCTTCGAGCGCGAGGGCCTCAACCAGCACGTGCTCGACAACGAGGACGCGTTCTTCTCGACGCTGAAGAAGCTGAACGACCTGCCGATCGTCGGCGACGTACGCGGCAACGGCTTCTTCTACGGCATCGAGCTGGTGAAGGACAAGGCCACGAAGGAGACCTTCACGGACGAGGAGACGGAGCGCGTGCTCTACGGCTTCCTCTCCAAGGCCCTCTTCGAGAACGGTCTGTACTGCCGCGCCGACGACCGTGGCGACCCGGTCGTCCAGCTCGCGCCGCCGCTGATCTCCAACCAGGACACCTTCGACGAGATCGAGGGCATCCTGCGCCAGGTGCTCACGGAGGCCTGGACCAAGCTCTGATCCCGGAGCCAGGGCACGTTGCTCTGATCGTATGACCCAGTCGCGGCCCGGATACGCCCGTTCGAGTGAGAACGGACGTATCCGGGCCGCGCGCTTGCCACGCCACCACGCCTCGCTTCCTTACGGTGCAGTGACCGATCGGCCCCGTCTTCGTTCCCCCATACGGGGGACGGGTGCTGTGACACTCAAGACGTGCTGTGACACTCAAGACGCGAGGTGTACGCCATGGTGGCCCCACCCGACAACGACGTGCTGTGGGCACGCTCCCTGCACTGCTCCCACAGCGGTTCCCCCGCCCTCACCGGCGTCTCGCTGGGTGTGCGCGAGGGCGAGATCCTGGCCGTCAGCGGTCCGCGCGGCAGCGGTAAGACGACCCTCCTGCGGTGCCTCTCCGGCCGACTCGTCCCCCAGCAGGGCGAGGTCTGGTTCAACAGCGTGCCCGTGCACACCATGAGCGCCCCGCTGCGCGAGCGGCTGCGCCGCGACCGGTTCGGCTGGATCGACCCCGAGCCGGGGCTCGTACCGGAACTCAAAGCCTGGGAGAACGCCGCCCTGCCCCTCCTCCTGCGCGGCTCCTCGCACCGTGCCGCGAAGAAGGCCGCCATGGAGTGGCTGGAGCGGCTCGACATCAGCACGATCGCCCGCAAGCGGCCGGCCGCGCTCCTGCAGTCCCAGCGCCAGCGGGTCGCCGTCGCCCGCGCCCTGGTCGCCACGCCCGCGGTGCTCTTCGCGGACGAGCCGACGGCGCCGCTGCACCGCACGGACCGGGCCCACGTCCTGCGTACGCTCACCACCGCGGCCCGCTCGCACGACATCACCGTCCTCCTCGCGACGCACGACGCGGAGGTGGCGACGGTCGCGGACCGTACGGTCTCGCTGCTCGACGGGCGCCGCGTCAACTCCGTACAGCCGGACGGCGGGGACGCTGCGGAAGGCCGGGCCGCGTGCTCGCTCTCCGTCTAGCCCGCGGCACCCACCCGTTGGTCCTGCTGCGCCGTCTGCTGGTCGCGGCGGCGTCGGGCGGCGTAGGTTTCCTGCTCCTGTGCACCCTGGGGTACGCGCTGGGCCACCCCGAGCAGTCCTCGGACTCGGTGCGACGGCTGCTCTGGTGCCTGCCCCCGCTGGCGGCCACGGTCTACTTCGCGGTGGCGGTGGCCCGTACCGACCCGGGTACGAACGCGCCGCGCACCGGGCTTTCCGCGGTGGGCCTCGGCCCGGTGCGCCTGGCGGCACTCGCCGCGGTCTCCACGGCGCTCTCGTGCACCCTCGGCAGCGCGCTCGCCCTCCTCCTCTTCCTCCACCTGCGCGGCGACCTCTCCGGCCTGCCGTTCGACGGCGCGGGGGCGGAGCTGCTGGCCGCCGGCCGGCCGCTGCCGGCGGCCGGCGTAGTCACCCTGCTGTGCGTGGTGCCGGTCGCGGCGGGGACCGCGACCGCCCTGGCGCTGCGCCCGCGCACCCGGAAGCACCCGGACGACGAGCCCTCCGGCCCCGTCGCCCCCACCGGCCCGCCGTGGGGGGTGGCCCTGGTCGCGGCGGGCCTCGCGGTCGAGACGTACGCGAGCCGCGGCACGCCCGGCGCGCAGCTGGCGCTGCCGGGCCGGCTGGACGCCGTCCCGGCCGGTGTCCTGGCCGGCTGGGCCGTCACCGCCCTCGGTCTCGCGGTGGCGGGCCCGGGTCTGACGTACCTCGCGGGCCGCCTTCTCCAGTCCGTACGCCCCGGCGCGGTCCGGCTCCTCGCGGGCCGCGTCCTGATGGACGAAGCCGGCCGCATCGGCCGCCCGCTGGGCGTGGTCTGCGCGGTGGCGTCGGCGGGGATCACGGCGGCGACCCTGTACGACGCCGGCTCCTCCCCCGCCCCGTTCGGCCCCTTGACCGGCCTGGGTACGGCGCTGGTGGTGGCCTGCACCGTCGCCACGCTGCTGACGGCCGCCCTGGAGGCGAAACGCTTCCGCGCCGCGACCGCCGAAACGCTGGCAGGCCTGGGCGCCCCGCGCCAGACCCTGCGCAGGGCGGCCGCCCTGCGAGCAACAGCCGTCCTCACGGTCTTCACCCCGGTGACCATCGCCCTGGCCACCTTGGCAGCCTTCCCCTTGAACTCCTGACCCCCAGACCCGCCACGAGAACGGCCCCCAACCGCCGGACGCCCTGAGGAACGCCCTGACCGAGAAGCCCGGGGCAGCGGCACCGGCCCCCGCCCCGTCAGACCACACCGGGAACCGCGCCCCACAGCACCGCGTCCCCCTCAGCACGCCCCGGCCCGCCACGGCAGCCCACACACCGCAGGGACACCCGGCCCGGCCCACCGCCCCGCGCCGCGCACCGCCTAGCATCTTCGCGTGCCTCAACTCACGGACCGCGCCCACGACCCCGCCCATGACCGCGAGATCGAAACCCTCGCCGAGTTCGACGAAGCCGTCGCGCGCGGCTCGCTAGACGGTTGCCGCGTACAGGCCGTCGACCTGACGGCCCGTACCCCCGACCTCCTCGCCGTCGCCACATCCGGTGCCGTGTTCCTCGGCTGCCCCATGCAACCCGACGGCCTCGCCAAGGTCCGCGCGGACGGAGCGCTCGTCTTCCCGCCCGTCCCCGACCTGCCGTTCGATCCGTACCGCGGGCTCCTCTACACACCCGAAGCGCTCTTCGAGCACCTTGATGCCGGGTACGAAGCCACCCCCGACGCCCTCGCCTACGCCTGGTTCCAGCGCACCAAGGCCGACGGCGACATATTCGCCTCGATGCTCCGCTCCATCCACGACGACGCCGTCTCCGACGCCCTCGACGAACAGCTCGCCGGCGCCCGCGTCGTCGGCGTCATGGGCGGCCACGCCATGGCCCGCGGCACCAGCGCCTACGCCGGCGCCGCCCGCCTCGGCCGTACCCTCGCCCGCAGCGGCCTGACCGTCGCCACCGGAGGCGGCCCCGGCGCGATGGAGGCCGCGAACCTCGGCGCGTACCTGGCCCCGTTCCAGGACGACGCCGTACTCGACGACGCGCTCGAACTCCTCGCGAAGACCCCGTCGTTCTCCCCCTCCATCACCGACTGGGCCCGCGCCGCCTTCGACGTCCGGGAGCGCTGGCCGTCCGGCGGCGACTCCATCGGCATTCCCACCTGGTTCTACGGTCACGAGCCCCCGAACGCCTTCGCCGGTCACATCGCGAAGTACTTCGCCAACGCCACCCGCGAAGACGGCCTTCTCGCGCGGTGCAACGGCGGCGTCGTCTTCCTGCCCGGCGCGGCCGGCACGGTCCAGGAGATCTTCGACAACGCGACCCCCAACTACTACGAATCGCACGGCGAACCGACCCCCATGGTCCTCGTCAACCGCGCCCACTGGACCGAGAAGCTCCCCACCTGGTCTCTTCTCCAGTCCCTGGCCAAGGGGCGCCCGATGGAGTCCCGCATCGCCCTGGTCGACACCGTCGAAGAGGCCCCGGCGGCCCTGGCCCGCCTATCGGCCGAGTAACTCCGCCAGCCGCTCGTACGACCGGTCCCAGCTCCACTCCGTACGCACCCAGTGCCGCCCCTTCTCGCCCATCGTCCGGGCGAGAAGGGGGTCGGAGAGCATCCGCACCAGCCGCTCGGCGACCGCCGCGTCCGACCGCCCGTCGACGACATGACCGCTCTCCCCGTCCCGTACGGTGTCCGGCGCCCCGCCCGAGTCGCCCACCAGGACCGGCAGTCCGCAGGCGGCGGCCTCCAGGAAGACGATCCCGAGCCCCTCCACCTCCAGCCCGCGCTTTCGCGTACGGCACGGCATCGCGAAGACATCGGCGGCGGCGTAGAAGGACGGCATGGCATCGTGCGGATGACCGCCCGCGAAGACGACGGATTCCATGACCTCGTACTCGGCGGCGATCCGCCGCAGCCTCCGTTCGTACGGACCGCCTCCGACGAGCAGCAGCACAGCGCCCGGCACCTCGCGCCTCACCCTCCCGAGCGCCCTGACCAGTGTGTCCTGCCCTTTGCGCGCGACGAGCCTCGCGGCGCAGAGAATCACCGGCCGGTCCCCGAGGCCGTACCGCTCCCGTACCGGCGCCGCGTCGAGTCCGGGTCCCAAGACGGTGGTGTCGACGCCCGGAACGAGCCGCTCCAGCCGCGCGCCCGGCCCGAGCACCGCCGCGATGGGGGTAGGGTGCTCGCCCCGAGGTACGTCACCGTGTCGGCCCGCGCCCCGATCCGCCGCAGCAGCACCCGCGCGCCCGGCGTGTGTGCCCACCACACCTCGTGGCCGTGCGTCGTCGCGACGGCGGTCCGTATACCGGCCTCGTGCCGCAGCCGCTCCGCCATGAGCCCCAGCGGCGCGGCTGCCCCGAACCACACCCGGTCGCAGCCGTACCGGCGGGCGATCGCGGCCGACCGGGCAGCGGTCCGCCGGGTGGGCAGCAGCGTCCGCACGGGTTCGCGGACGACGGGGTACGGGAGAGTCGCGTCGTACGCCGCCGAGCCCGGCTCGTACGAGGTGTGGACGACGACTTCGCCGACGGGAAACCGGCTCGTCATAGCGTGTACGAACGTCTCGATGCCGCCTTGCCTGGGCGGGAAGTCGTTGGTGACGACAAGCGTGCGGGTCATGCCGGGACCTTTCGCGAGGCGGGTACGGACCGCGCGCACCGGGGCAGCGCCCAGAGCACCAGCGGGTAGACGAGGTAGCCGAAGCGGGTGGCCGGCATCAGGGACATGGCGAGCCCGAGGCCGAGTGCGAGGCGGTCCGCTGCGGCGAGGACGGTGCGGGGTGGCCGTACGAACAGGGAGGCCGCCAGCAGCAGGGCGCTGACCGCGAGCAGCGACAGAGCGATCACCGTGCCGCCGGGCACATACGCGGCGAGGAGGTGGCCCGGCAACGGGCTGGCGGCAGGCGAGGCGGCCGTACCGAGGCCGAGCGGGAAGGCGACGACGTTCGCGTAGAAACCACCGGGGTCCGCGAAGGCGAACGGCGCGACGGCCACGGCGGCGGTCCCCAGCGCCACGGCGGCGAAACGCCCCGCCGGCCGCCCCCCGTTCCGTACGGCGAGAAGCGCGAAGGCGACCGGGAGCGCGGGCCAGGCCGTCCACTTGAGAGCGGCGGCCGCGCCGAGCACCAGCCCCGGCTGCCAGGACCGGCCCTGTCCCGTCAGCGCGATCCCGAGGCACATCAGCCCCACGACGGGCAGGTCCGTGCCGCCCACGCACAGGGGCAGGGCGACGACCGGGCAAGCCATCAGCCATGCCGTCCTGCCGCGCCGGCCCCCGCCCCCGGCGGCGGCCAGTGTCGCACCGGCGAACACCGCGCCCATCCACCAGCGGCCGTCACCGGGAAGCAGTCCGAAGACCGCCATGCCCGGCAGGTACGGGTTGAAGTCGGCGACGGCGGAGGGGGCGGGGAGGTACGGGCTGCCGGTCGCCGACAGCAGCTCCCCCGCACGCTCCACGACGGCCACTTCGAGCTGCGCCAGCCCGGTGGCGACGAGGACGCCCAGCGGCAGTACGACCGCGCCGGCCACGGCGACCGCCCGGGAAGCGGCGACCGCCCGCGAGGCGGTGAGCGCGGCGGCCCCGTAGCCGAGGGACGCGGTCAGGCCCCACACCCGGTGGGGCGTGAGGTCCGACAGGGCGGCAAGCGCGAGTGCGACGGCCGCACAGGCAGCCCACCCGTACCGCGCAAGCCGGACAGACGGTGTGGACACCGGAACGCGGAGATCACTCATGCGTGCCACGCTAGGAATCGCCCGCCCCTACGGCGTCAAACGAGAATCCGATCCTCACCATCAACCCGTGGCATGACATCCGCCGGCCGGCTCAACCCGTGCGGTGACGCACACCGTCCGCCCAACCCGAAGAATGGGGGCATGAGTTCGTCCCCCCGCCGGCGCTTCCGCACCTGGACCGCCACCCCCGCCTACCCCTGGATCACCGGTGGCGCGCTGACGGCCTGCGCGGTCGCGGAACTGCTCGCCTACCCCGGCTCGGTGACCATCGCGACCGGCGTACTGCTCTCCGCCGCGTCGCTGATGTGGCGACGTTCGTGCCCGCCCGTCGCCGTGCTCACGGTCGCCACGGGGCTGGTCAGTTTCGCCGCGGGCAGCAGCCTCTACATCTGCACCATCGTCAGCGGGCTCGTCGGCTTCTATACGCTCGGCCGCCACCGCGTCCACCACCCGGCGATCCTGATCGCGGGCGGCACACTCGGCTCCCTCGCCGTGAATCTGGCGCACATCGCCGACTGGTCACGGCAGGACGGACTGCCGGTGCCCGCGCTCGGCGGTCCCGGCTCCCTGGGGCTCTTCGCCGAGGCGTTCGTACTGTCGGTGGTACTCCTGGGCGCCGTGTCGATGGGTGACGCCGTACGCGCCCGGGAGGAGACGCGCAACGAACGCGCCCTGGCCCACGCCCAGTTGATCACGATGGAGCGGCAACAGGCCGCCGAGGCGGAACGGGCGGCCACCGCCCGCGAGTTGCACGACATCGTCGCCCACTCGGTGTCGATGATCGCGGTGCAGGCGGAGAGCGCGACATACACCTCCCCGGGTCTCACCCCCGAAGCCCGCGACGGCTTCCAGCAGATCGCGTCCACCGCCCGCTCCTCGATGGCCGAACTGCGCCGCCTCCTCGGCGTACTGCGCACCCCGCAGCAGACCGGCACGCCCCTCACCGCTCCGCAGCCGACGCTCGGTCACCTCGCGGAACTCCTCGACCAGCACCGGGCGGTGGGCGGCGAGGCGGAACTGAAGGTCACCGGCGAGCAGGTGTCACTGCCCGCCGCGTGGGAGCTGTCGGCGTACCGCATCGTGCAGGAGGCGCTGACCAACGCGCGCAAGCACGCGCCCGGCGCCCGTACGGTGGTGCAGATCGATTACGGCTCCGACCGGCTGGCGCTGCGCATAGGCGACGACGGACCGGGACTCACCGCACCGGCGACGACCGGCCACGGGCTGGCCGGGATGCGTGAGCGGGCGGCGCTGGTCGGCGGCAGGCTGAGTGCGGGCCCGGGCCCGGACGGCGGTTTTCTGGTGGAGGGGGAGCTTCCTTGGTGATCAGGGCAATGGTGGCCGACGATCAGGCGGTCGTACGGACAGGCTTCGTGAGCCTGCTCGGCACCCAGGACGACATCGAGGTGGTGGGCGAGGCCGAGGACGGCGCGGAGGCGGTCCGTGTCGCCGCCGAGACGCGCCCCGACCTGGCCCTGCTCGACATCCGCATGCCGCACAAGAACGGCATCGAGGCCGCGCGCGAGATCCTCGCCGCTTCGAACGGCGCGACGAAGGTGCTGATGCTGACGACCTTCGGTCTGGACGAGTACGTGTACGAGGCGCTGGCGGCCGGCGCCGGAGGCTTCCTCCTCAAGGACGCCACGTTCCCCGAACTGCTGCACGCGGTTCGAGTGGTGGCGGCCGGCAACGCACTGCTCTCGCCCGAGATCACGAAACGGCTGATCGGGCAGTTCATCAGCGGACGGGCCGCCGCGCGACCGGCGCGCACGGTCGCGGACCTGACCGCCCGCGAGGTCGAGGTGCTGGTCCTGATCGCACAGGGCCTGTCGAACGCCGACATCGCCCACCGCCTGACCATCACCGACCACACCGTGAAGACCCACATCAACCGTCTCTTCACGAAGATGGGCCTCAGGGACAGGGCGCAGGCGGTGATCCTGGCGTACGAACTGGGTCTGGTCCGCGCGGGGGCCACACCCTGACCGAACCAGAACGGCCCCTGCGTCCTTCGGGCATGCCGTCAAACTCCGGAGGGGCTGTGTGGTCGCCGCAACGCGGCACCACCCAGCCCCTCCGGCGATACAGAGGAGCGGGCTCCGGAGCCGAGACCCCACGCGGCGGAGCCGCACAATGTCACAGCGGGAAGGGGCGGGCAGGGGAGCCAGCACGCCGCAGGCGCCGCCCGTCCCGGTGTCAGTCCGCCGCCCCCAGCACCACGACCTCGTCCGCCGCGAAGGCGACGCCTACCTCCGCCCCCACCTCCGGCGCGTCCCGCAGCGCGCACTCCGCCTCCAGCAGCGGCGCCCCCGCCGGCTGCAGGAGTACGGCGACGTGGTGGCCCCGGAAGGTCCGCCCCGTAACGGCACACGGCAGCCCCTCCTCCACCGGCACCAGCCTGACGCCCGCCGGGCGGACCAGGAGCCGGGCCTCACCCTGCGCCGTCCCCGCCGGGACAGGGACCTTGCCCCACACCGTGTCGGCCGCCTCGCCACTGACCGTCGCGGCGGCCACATTGTCGAAGCCCAGAAAGCGCGCGACGAACTCGGAGGCCGGCCGCTGCCAGACCTCCAGCGGCGTGCCGGTCTGCGCGATCCGGCCCTCCCGCATGACCACCACCCGGTCGGCGAGCGCGAAGGCCTCGCCCTGGTCGTGCGTGACGGCCAGCACGGTCGTACCCAGGCGCCCGAAGAGCTGCCGCAGCTCGACGACGAGCCGCTCACGCAGACCGCGGTCCAGCTGTCCCAGCGGCTCGTCGAGCATCAGCAGCTTCGGCTCCGGAGCGAGCGCCCGCGCCAGCGCGACCCGCTGCTGCTCACCGCCCGACAGTGTGCTGATCGCCCGCCGTCCGGCGCCCGGCAGGCCGACCATGTCCAGCAGCTCACCGACCCGGCGCGCCTGTTCCGCCTTCGCCTCGCCGCGCATCCGCAGCCCGAAGGCGACGTTTCCCCCGACATCCCGCTGCGGGAAGAGCTGGTGGTCCTGGAACATCAGCCCGACCCCCCGCCGGTGCACCGGCACCCCGCGCTGGTCGCGCCCGTCGAGCAGCACCCGCCCGGCGTCCGCCGCCTGCAGCCCGGCGACGACCCGCAGCAGCGTGGACTTCCCGCTGCCGCTCGGCCCGAGCACGCACACGATCTCGTGGTCGGCGACCTCCAGGTTTACGTCGTCGAGCACGGCTCGCTTCCCGAACCGCACGGTCGCCCCGTCCAGCCGCAACATCAGAACTCCCCGGATCCGGTTCGGTCGGGCCGCATGCGTTCCAGGACCAGCAGCGACACCGCGCACACCACCATCAAAATCGTGCTCAGGGCCATCGCCTGCCCGTAGTTCAGGTCCCCCGCCCGCCCCAGCAGCCGCGCCACGGCCACCGGCAGCGTCGGATTGTCGGGCCGCGCGATGAACACGGTCGCCCCGAACTCGCCCAGCGATACGGCGAAGGCGAACCCGGCGGCGACGAGCAGCGCCCGCCGCACCATCGGCAGGTCGACCTCCCGCCACGCCCGCAGCGGCGAGGCCCCGAGCACGGCCGCCGCCTCGCGCAGCCTCGCGTCGACCGCCCGCAGTACGGGCAGCATCGTGCGTACGACGAACGGCACACCCACCAGCGCCTGCGCGAGTGGCACCAGAATCCACGACGTACGCAGATCCAGCGGCGGCCGGTCGAGCGTGATGAGGAAACCGAAGCCCACCGTCACGGCCGACACGCCCAGCGGCAGCATCAGCAGCGCGTCGAAGCCGCACACGAGCCGCCCCGCCCGCCGGGTGAGGGCCGCCGCCGCGAGCCCGCCGACCACCAGCGCGATGGCGGTCGCGGCCAGGGCGTACTCCAGCGAGTTCCACACCGCTTCCAGCGGCGGTACGAGGAAGGTGCCCCCGCTCGCACCCGCCGACTGAAGCGCCCGGTAGTACCCGAACCCGTACCCGTCGGGCCCGTCCAGCGACCGCTCGACGAGCACCCCGAGCGGCACCAGGATGAGCCCCGCAACCGTGGCGAGCACGCCGCCGAGCAGCGCCCACTGCCCTGCCCCGCGCGGCGGCCGCGCCGTCTGCGCCGCGTCGACCAGCTTCAGGGCGCTCTCCCTGCGCCGTACCGTCCACGCGTGTACGGCGAGGATCGCGCCCACCGCCGCGAACTGCACCAGCGTCAGCACGGCCGCCGTCGGCAGGTCCAGGAACTGCGCGGTCTGCCGGTAGATCTCCACCTCCAGGGTGGAGTAGGCGGGCCCGCCGAGGATCTGCACGACACCGAAGGAGGTGAACGTGAACAGGAAGACCATCAGCGCCGCGGCGGCCACGGCGGGCACGAGCGCCGGCAGCGTCACC
Source organism: Streptomyces sp. ISL-99 (assembly GCF_018614005.1). Lineage (NCBI taxonomy): Bacteria > Bacillati > Actinomycetota > Actinomycetes > Kitasatosporales > Streptomycetaceae > Streptomyces > Streptomyces sp. ISL-99. Next base: position 124,612 of record NZ_JAGGPC010000048.1, on the reverse strand, counting down.
CGCCGCCAGGCGGTGAACCGCCCGGCGCCGAGCACCCGGGCCGCCTCTTCCTGGCGCGGGTCGAGCTGCGACCACAGGCCGCCCACGGTCCGTACGACGACCGCGTAGTTGAAGAAGACGTGCGCGAGCAGGATCGCCCACACGCTGGTGTCGAGCCGTACGCCCCACAGCTCGTCCAGCAGTCCGCCCCGCCCGAGCAGCGCCAGGAAGGCGGTCCCGACGACGACCGTAGGCAGCACGAAGGGCACGGTGATCACGGCGCGCAGCAGCTGCTTGCCGGGGAAGTCGAGCCGGGCGAAGACGTACGCCGCCGGAAGCGCGATCAGCAGTGTCAGGGCCGTGGAGGCCAGTGCCTGCCACGCGGTGAACCACAGAACATCGAGGATGTCCGGATCGGCGAGCACCTCGCCGATCCGGCCGAACCGCCAGACGCCGTCCACCTTGAGCCCGCGACCGACGATCGCGGCCACGGGGTAGGCGAAGAAGGCCGCGAAGAACGCGACGGGCACGGCCATGAGACCGAGCCGCACCGCGCTCCCGCGCACGGCCTTGCCTACTTCAGGACGAGCGAGGACCACGACTTGACCCACTGCTCGCGGTTTTCAGCGATCTTCTCCGGGGCCACGGTCTGCGGCTTGTCGACGACCACGCCGTGCTGCGTGAACAGCTCGGGCAGCTTCGCGTCCTTGACCACCGGGTTCACGAACATGTTCAGCGGCATGTCCTCCTGGAACTTCTTCCCGATGAGGAAGTCGATGAGCGCCTTGCCGCCCTCCTCGTTCTTCGCACCGGTCAGCAGCCCGGCGAACTCGGTCTGCCGGAAGCAGGTGCCGGTCGCGACGCCGGTCGGCGCCTCCTTGGGCTGCGGCTTCGCGTACAGCACCTCGACCGGCGGGCTGGAGGCGTACGAGACGACGAGCGGCCGGTCGGCCTTCGATGCCTTGCCGCCGGCGGAGCCGGAGAACTCCTCGTTGTAGGCCTGCTCCCAGCCGTCGACGACCTTGACGCCGTTGGCCTTGAGCTTCTTCCAGTAGCCCTGCCAGCCGTCGTCGCCGTACTGACCGACCGTGCCGAGCAGGAAGCCGAGACCGGGCGAAGAGGTCCCGGCGTTCTCGGTGACGAGCAGGTTCTTGTACGCCGGCTTGATCAGGTCGTCGAAGGACTTCGGCGGCGCGAGCTTCTTGTCGGCGAAGTACTTCTTGTCGTAGTTGACGCAGATGTCACCGGTGTCGACGGGCGTGACGCGGTGCTTGCCGCTGTCCAGCTGCACCTCGGCCGGGACCTCGCCGAGCCCCTTGGCCTCGTACGGCGTGAAGATGCCGTTGTCGAGCGCCCGCGAGAGGAGCGTGTTGTCGACGCCGAAGAAGACGTCGCCGCGCGGGGAGCCCTTGGTGAGGATCTCCTGGTTGAGGGCGGCGCCCGCGTCCCCGCTCTTGAGGACCTTGACCGTGTAGCCGGTCTCCTTGGTGAACGCCTTCAGTACGGCGTCGGAGGCGTTGAACGAGTCGTGGCTGACCAGGGTCACGGTCTTGGACTTCTTGCCGTCACCGGAGCCGGAGTCGTCCTTGCCGCCCCCGCACGCGGCGAGCGTGGAGACGCCGAGCGCCGCGGCCAGAGCCGTGACCGCGAGCTTCTTGGTGGTGTGCACTGAATTCCTCCTGGGATGGGACATCCAGGAAGAGACGCGGCCCCGCCCGCGGAAAACGGGCAGGGCGCAACAGCTCGAGTAGTGACCGAACTTCCTACCCAGAATGACCTGGGCAAGGTTCAGAGGGTCTGCGGCGTACCGCACTCTCAGCGCTGTGGCGCTCCCCTGTCGGAATATGTAAATGTGCGGCCCACGTTACACGGGCCCTTTCCCCGGCCTATCGCTCGGTAGCCGCCAGCTGTCCGCACGCTCCGTCGATCTCCTGGCCACGGGTGTCCCGTACGGTCACGGGCACGCCATGAGCTGCGATCGCCTCGACGAACGCCTTCTCGTCCTCGGGACGGGAGGCGGTCCACTTCGAACCCGGGGTCGGGTTCAGCGGGATCAGGTTGACATGCACCCGCTTGCCCTTGAGGAGGCGGCCGAGCAGGTCACCGCGCCACGCCTGGTCGTTGATGTCGCGGATCAGCGCGTACTCGATGGAGATCCGGCGGCCGGACTTCTCGGCGTACTCCCACGCCGCGTCCAGGACTTCCCGCACCTTCCAGCGCGTGTTGACCGGCACGAGGGTGTCGCGCAGCTCGTCGTCGGGGGCGTGCAGCGAGACGGCGAGACGGCACTTGAAGCCCTCGTCGGCGAACCGCAGCATCGCCGGGACCAGGCCGACCGTCGACACGGTGATGCCGCGCTGCGACAGCCCGAGCCCGTCCGGCTCCGGGTCGGTGAGCCGGCGGATGGCGCCGACGACGCGCTTGTAGTTGGCGAGCGGCTCGCCCATGCCCATGAAGACGATGTTGGACAGCCGCGCGGGGCCGCCGGGAACCTCGCCGTCGCGCAGCGCGCGCATGCCGTCCACGATCTGGTGCACGATCTCTGCGGTCGACAGGTTGCGGTCGAGACCGGCCTGTCCGGTCGCGCAGAACGGGCAGTTCATGCCGCACCCGGCCTGCGAGGAGATGCACATGGTGACCCGGTCCGGGTAACGCATCAGGACGGACTCGACGAGCGTCCCGTCGTGCATTTTCCACAGCGTCTTGCGCGTGGTGTCGTCGTCGCAGCTGATGTGCCGCAGCACGGTCATCAACTCCGGCAGCAGCTCCGCCTGGAGCTTGTCGCGCGAACCGGCGGGGATGTCGGTCCACTCCGCCGGGTCGTGCGCGTACCGCGCGAAGTAGTGCTGCGACAGCTGCTTGGCGCGGAACGGCTTCTCACCGATCGCGGCCACGGCCTCGCGGCGCTCGGCGGGCGTGAGATCGGCGAGGTGCCGCGGGGGCTTCTTGGCTCCGCGCGGCGCGACGAAAGTGAGTTCTCCAGGTACAGGCATGGTTTATTCAGTGTCGCAGACAATTTGTGCACCACCGAAAGTGGCCATTGAGCAACCCCAACGGCGCCCAGCCACCTCCGCGAGAGCGGCGGCGGTTCAGCCGCAAAAAGGGGTAGGGGCCCGCCGTCCTGTGGACGACGGGCCCCGGACGCACAAACCTGCAGGTCAGCCCGTACCTACAAAGATGACCAGCAGCAGCCACACCACCGGAGCCGTCGGCAGCAGCGAGTCGAGCCGGTCCATGATGCCGCCGTGTCCGGGAAGCAGCGTGCCCATGTCCTTGATCCCGAGATCCCGCTTGATCATGGACTCGCCGAGGTCGCCGAGCGTCGCGCTCGCGGCCACCACGAAACCGATCAGCAGGCCCTGCCACCACGTTCCGTCGTGCACCAGGAACTCCATGCACAGCGCGCCCGCCGCCATCGCGAAGGCGACCGCGCCGCCCAGCCCCTCCCGGGTCTTGCCGGGGCTGATGCGCGGTGCGAGCTTGTGCTTGCCGAAGCGCCAGCCCACGGCGTACGCCCCGGTGTCGCTGACCACCGTCAGCAGCAGGAAGGTGAGTACCCGCTGCGCGCCGTCGTCGGCCGCCAGCATCATCGCGACGAACGTCGCCAGGAACGGCACGTAGAACGCCGCGAAGACGCCCGCCGTGACGTCCTTGAGGTAGCCCTCGGGCGACTCGGTCATCCGCCAGACGAGTACCGCGAGCGCGGTGAGCGCCATGGCGACCCACGCGCCCTCCGCGCCCCTGACGTACCCCGCCACGACCATCGCCGCGCCGCCGACCGCGAGCGGCACCAGCGGGGCCTTGATCCCCTTGCGCTCTTCCAGCCGCGAGGTCAGCTCCCACAGCCCGACCACCACGGCGACCGTTATCACGCCGAGGAAAGCGGCTTTCCAGATGAACAGCGACGCGATGATCACCGCGCCGAGTCCCACGCCCACCCCTATGGCGGCACGCAGATTACGCCCCGCACGCTTCTTCTGCGGGGGCGTCGGCGGGGTGGGCATGGGCTCCTCGGGAGGCACGATGGGCATGGGGCGAGTCTGCTCGGCCTGCTGCGCATCGTAGGCGGGACCCGCCGGGGCAGGCCCCTGGTCGGAGGGTCCCCACGCGGCGGCGTAGTCGCCCCGCGTCGGGGCCCCCCAGGAAGAGTCGTTCATCAGACCTCGAGCAACTCGGCTTCCTTGTGCTTCAGCAGCTCGTCCACCTGCGCGGCGTACTTCGCGGTGGTGTCGTCGAGCTCCTTCTCCGCACGGCGGACCTCGTCCTCGCCGGACTCCTTGTCCTTGACCAGCTTGTCGAGGGTCTCCTTGGCCTTGCGGCGGACCGCGCGGATCGAGATCTTGGAGTCCTCGGCCTTGGTCTTGGCGACCTTGATGAACTCCTTGCGGCGGTCCTGCGTCAGCTCGGGGAACGTCACCCGGATGATGTTGCCGTCGTTGCTGGGGTTGACGCCCAGGTCGGAGTCGCGGATCGCCTGCTCGATGTTGCGCAGCGCGCTCTTGTCGAACGGCGTCACGATGGCCATCCGCGCCTCGGGGACCGAGAAGGAGGCCAGCTGGTTGATCGGCGTCAGTGCGCCGTAGTAGTCAGCCACGATCTTGTTGAACATCGCCGGGTGCGCACGGCCGGTGCGGATCGCGGCGAAGTCCTCCTTGGCCACCACGACGGCCTTCTCCATTTTCTCCTCGGCCTCGAGGAGGATTTCTTCGATCACCACTTGCTCCTGCGTGTCTCGATCGGGCCCGGCATGAACTGCATGAACAGACCCTGTGAACCTGCGTCTGTGAGTGTGCGCGTCTTCTCTGCACGGTGTCCGACCGGCAGAGTGTTTGTCCATCCTCCGGTCAGGCCCGGGTGCCCCGGTCGCTCACGAGCGTGCCGATCTTCTCACCCTTGACCGCCCGCGCGATATTGCCCTCGGCGAGCAGCTCGAAGACGAGGATCGGAAGGTTGTTGTCCCGGCAGAGGGTAATCGCCGTCATGTCGGCGACCTTGAGGTCCCGGGTGATGACCTCGCCGTACTCGAGCGCGTCGAACTTGACGGCTGCGGGGTTGGAACGGGGGTCGGAGTCGTAGACACCGTCGACACCGTTCTTGCCCATCAGCAGAACCTCGGCGTCGATCTCCAGGGCACGCTGAGCGGCGGTGGTGTCGGTGGAGAAGTAGGGCATCCCCATGCCGGCGCCGAAGATGACGACCCGGCCCTTCTCCAGGTGGCGCACGGCGCGGAGCGGGATGTACGGCTCGGCGACCTGGCCCATGGTGATGGCGGTCTGCACGCGGCTGTCGATGCCTTCCTTCTCCAGGAAGTCCTGGAGGGCGAGGCAGTTCATGACCGTGCCCAGCATGCCCATGTAGTCGGACCGGGCCCGGTCCATGCCGCGCTGCTGGAGCTCGGCGCCACGGAAGAAGTTGCCGCCGCCGATGACGACCGCGATCTCCGCACCGTCACGCACGACGGCGGCGATCTCCCGCGCGATGGCGTGCACGACGTCAGGGTCCACACCCAGGCCGCCGCCGCCCGCGAACGCCTCGCCGGACAGCTTCAGCATGAAACGGCCGGTCACTTTGCCGTCGTCGCTCTTCTGGGTATTCGTCATGGAGATCTCCTAGTGCACATACGAAGAAGGCCATTGCCGGTGGGTGCTGAGTCCCGTGCGCGGCAATGGCCTCCTCGTAAGATCTGCGGTCGTCCGTTACGTGCGCGTCCGACTGCTGTAGACCCTAGCGGGGTCCACGCTCGATCGCTGAAACGGACTAGATGCCGACCTTGATGCGCGAGAAGCGCTTCAGGGTGACACCGGCCTCGTCCAGAACCTTCTGGACGGACTTCTTGTTGTCCAGGGCGTACGGCTGGCCGAGGAGGGTGGCCTCCTTGAAGAAGCCGTTGACGCGACCCTCGACGATCTTCGGGAGCGCGGCCTCGGGCTTGCCCTCGGCGCGCGTGGTCTCCTCGGCGACGCGGCGCTCGGCCTCGACGACCTCGGCGGGGACGTCGTCGCGGTCCAGGTACTTCGGAGCGAAGGCGGCGATGTGCTGGGCGATGCCGCGGGCCAGCTCGGCGTCGGCCTTGTCCAGCTCGACCAGGACACCGATCTGCGGGGGCAGGTCGGGCATGGTGCGGTGCATGTACGCGCTGACGTAGGCGCCGGAGAACTGTGCGAAGCGGTCCAGGACGATCTTCTCGCCGAGGTTGGCGTTGGCCTCGTCGACGTACGCCTGGACGGTCTTGCCGGGCTCGATCTCGGACGCGAGGAGCGCCTGGATGTCCGCCGGGGACGTCGCGGCGACGTGGGCGGCGAGCGCGTTGGCGACGGCCTGGAACTTGTCACCCTTGGCGACGAAGTCCGTCTCGCACTTCAGCTCGACGATGACACCAGAGGTGTTGTCGTCGGAGATGAGGGAGACGACGGCACCGTTCTCGGCGGAACGGCCCTCGCGCTTGGCGACGCCCTTCTGGCCCTTGATGCGCAGGGCCTCGACGGCCTTGTCGACGCTGCCCTCGGCCTCGTCGAGCGCCTTCTTGCAGTCCATCATGCCGGCGCCGGTGAGCTCGCGGAGCTTCTTGACGTCCGCGGCGGTGTAGTTCGCCATGATCTGTGAATCTCTCTCGAAGTCGAAACGAAGATCTACGGGTGGCGGCGGGGGCGGGCGCTTGTCGCGCCCTCCCCCGCCGTCGTCAACCGTGACGGGTGTCAGGCCTGCTCGGCCTCGGCGGCCGGGGCAGCGGCCTCGGCCGGAGCAGCCTCGGCCGGGGCGGCCTCGTCGGCCTTCTCCGCGTCGGCGACCTTCTCGGTCTCGGCGGAGGTCTGCACCTCGAAGTCGGCGGCCGGAGCGGCTTCGTCAGCCTTCTTGTCGCCCTCGAGCAGGTCGCGCTCCCACTCGGCGAGCGGCTCGCCGGCGGCCTTGTCGCCCGGCTTCTGGTCGCCGGTCGCGGCGCCGGAGCGGGCGATGAGGCCCTCGGCGACGGCGTCGGCGATCACGCGGGTGAGCAGGGTGACGGAGCGGATCGCGTCGTCGTTGCCCGGGATCTTGTAGTCGACCTCGTCGGGGTCACAGTTGGTGTCGAGGATCGCGACGACCGGGATGTGGAGCTTGCGCGCCTCACCGACGGCGATGTGCTCCTTCTTGGTGTCCACGATCCAGACGGCGCTGGGCACCTTGGACATCTCGCGGATACCACCAAGGGTCTTCTCCAGCTTGGTCTTCTCGCGGGAGAGGACCAGGAGCTCCTTCTTGGTGAGGCCCGACGCGGCCACATCCTCGAAGTCGATCTGCTCAAGCTCCTTCAGACGCTGAAGGCGCTTGTAGACGGTGGAGAAGTTGGTCAGCATGCCGCCGAGCCAGCGCTGGTTGACGTAGGGCATGCCCACGCGCGTCGCCTGCTCGGCGATCGCTTCCTGCGCCTGCTTCTTGGTGCCGACGAACATGATGGAGCCGCCGTGGGCGACGGTCTCCTTGACGAACTCGTAGGCGCGGTCGATGTACGACAGCGACTGCAGCAGGTCGATGATGTAGATGCCGTTGCGCTCCGTGAAGATGAAGCGCTTCATCTTCGGGTTCCAACGACGGGTCTGGTGACCGAAGTGGACGCCGCTTTCCAGCAGCTCCCGCATCGTGACGACGGCCATGGCCGTACTCCTTGAGTTACTCGGTTTGCCGCGTCCGCAGGATTGCGGTCGCGCCTGACGCCCCATGCGCCGTGCCACGAGGGACCGAGCGGCGCGGCCACCCACCGCAGAGAGGGTGTGGTGGCGGGGCGTGCGAAGTCGACCCGGTGACCCGGATCGCCACAAGAAGTGTACGGGACCTACGCGGTGCCGGGTGACGGCGATGTCCACAACCGTCCCGCGATCCACAGATCGGCGTCATGATCCCCAGGAATCGTCTCGTCACGCGACGGTGTGTGGATGCGACGAATGACTGTGCTGGTACTGGCCCTGATCACCGCGATGCTCACCCCTCCCCCGGACGCCATCGCCGGTGCGATCCCGGAGGCGGCGGTGTGGCCGGTGGGCGAGCGCCCCCCGGTCGTACGGTCCTGGGAGCCGCCGCCCTCCCCGTACGCGGCCGGGCACCGCGGCGTGGACCTGGCCGCCGGGCCGGGTGAGCCGGTGCGGGCGGTGGCCTCGGGGCGGGTCTCCTTCGCGGGCCCGGTCGCGGGGCGCGGGGTCCTGTCCGTCACCCTGCCGAATACGGGGGAACCGCCGCTGCGGACGACGTACGAACCGGTGCGCGCGCTGGTCGCGAAGGGCGACGAGGTGAGAGCCGGCCAAGTGGTGGGCGTACTCCAGGACGGCCCGTTCCACTGCCCGTCCGCCTGCCTGCACTGGGGCCTGCGCCGAGGCAAGACCTACCTGAACCCACTGACGCTGCTCCCTGACCACCTGCTCCGCCGGGGCCCGCCCCGCCTGCTGCCGGTCTTCGGCATGCCGAAAGCCGAAGGCGCCACCGGGAGCATCCAGCCCTTCCGGCGTTTGAGGAGCGGGGTCTGGGGCGGAGCCATGGTTCGCGAAGGGGCGGGACGGGGAACAAGCCCGCCGCAGGCGACGCGTCAGGCCTTGCCCTGGACCCCATGCAGCGCCATGGCGACCGTCGTATCCGCGATCACGTCCGGATCCTCCGCCGCACCGAGCTCGATACGCCGCACCGCAGCGTCGACAACTCCCTGGAGCATCATCGCGGCCAGCCGGGGCTGCTCGTGGCCCAGCGCACCGAGCGCGTCGACGATCATGGTCACCAGACCGCCGTGCGCCGCGCGGATCTTCTCCCGGGCCCCTGCGTCGAGCTCGCTCGCGGAGATCGCGACCACGGCGCGGTGACGCCGGTCGCCGACCAGGACGAGCTGCGCGCGTACGTACGCCTCGACCTTGCCCGCCGGGGTGTCGGCCCGCTCCATGGCGTTCTCGACGTCGGCCGCCCAGACCGGGAAGTCGACGGCGCACAGCTCTTCGACGACGGAGGCGCGGGAACGGAAGTACTCGTACACGGACGACCGGGCGAGGCCGGTGCGCTCAGCGAGGGCGGGGAAGGTCAGCGCTTCCGTACCGCCTTCGGACAGCAGGGAGCGGGCGGCGTCCAGCAGGGCGCCGCGCTGCATCGTCCGGTGCTCGGCCACCGAGGCCGCTCGAATCCTTGGCACGGTCCCACTCTACGGATGAGCCGCCGCCGTGACGACGTAACGGGAGCGGCAGGGACGATTCAGCGCTTGTCAACGTCCCGCGTCGGCCAGCTTCGCCCTGAGCTGGAGCACCGATTTGGTGTGGATCTGGCTGACCCGGCTCTCGGTCACCCCCAGCACATTGCCGATCTCGGCGAGGGTGAGACCTTCGTAGTAGTACAGCGTGACCACGGTCTTCTCGCGTTCGGGCAGCGTGTTGATGGCGCGGGCGAGCATCCGGCGCAGTTCCCGGTCCTCGGCCACCTCGACCGGGTCGTCGGCGTGGGTGTCCTCCAGCGTGTCCATCAGACTCAGCCGGTCGCCGCCCTCTCCTCCGGCGTGCAGCAGTTCTTCCAGGGCGACGACGTTCGCCAGCGACAACTGGCTGAAAACCGCGTGCAGTTCCTCCAGCAGGATGCCCATCTCCGCCGCGACTTCGCTCTCGGAGGGCGTACGGCGCAACTGCGCCTCCAGCGTCGCGTACGCGCGCTCGACCGCCTTGGCCTTCTGCCGCACCGATCGCGGGATCCAGTCGAGGGCCCGCAGTTCGTCGATCATGGCGCCGCGGATGCGGGTGATCGCGTATGTCTCGAACTTGATGGACCGCTCGATGTCGAACTTCTCAATGGCGTCGATGAGCCCGAAGACTCCTGAGGAGACGAAGTCGGCCTGCTCGACGTTGGGCGGCAGCCCGACGCTCACCCGCCCCGCGACGTACTTCACCAGCGGCGAGTAGTGCAGGATCAGCTGCTCCCGCAGCCGCTCGTCGCCCGTGGTCTTGTACGACCGCCACAACTCGTCGAGCGACGAGGGTGCGGCGGGCCGCACGCTGCCACGCGCCGCGTGTGGCACTGCCGCGCGGTCAGACCCGGAGGTGTGCTGGGGCATGCGTTGCCTTGAGCCGTTCTGCTGTGACGTCGGGGGAATCTTGCGCCTGTATGGGGACCCTCGTGAGCGTAGCGTGACTGCGCCGTCGCAGTCCGCGCAGGATATGGGATGGCCCCCTTCAAGATGAATGCCGGGAGACACACGCCGCTCCGGGGCCGTCACCGTGTACGGCGGCCCCGGAGAGCGGTCCGGGAGGGCTGAGAAGGCCATAACCAGTACCTTTTCACCCGAATGCCGCTGGTCAAGTACCGCCTCGCCGCACATTCGCAGGGCGCACGGCCCCGGGCGTCAACTGCCAGCCGTCACCCAGCCGTTCGACGAACCCCAACGAGTGCAGTTCGTACAGCTTGCCGAGGGCGTCCTCGGGGGTGGTCCCCGCGCCCCGGGCGACGCCGCGCGCGTCGACGGAGCCCCGGACCGGCAGCGACTCCAGTACGAGAGCCGCGACCGGATCCAGCAGGTCCCTGGGCAGTACGGGCCCCCGGCGCGCCGGGGCGAGATCGCCGATGTCCCCGACCAGTTCCACCACCTCCGCGGCGTCGGTGACCAGCACGCCCTCGCCCCGCAGCAGTTCGTGCACGCCCGCCGAGAGTCCGCTGGTGGCGGGGCCGGGTACACCCATCGTGAAACGCCCGAGCCGCTGCGCGCTGCGTGCCGTGACCAGTGAGCCACTGCGGTACTCCGCTTCCACCACGACCGTGCCCCGGGTGAGGGCGGCGATCACCCGGTTCCGGAGGATGAACCGGCTCCGCGTGGGATGGCCCCCGGGCGGCAACTCCCCGATCACCAGTCCTTGTTCCGCGATGCGCCCGATCAGCTCCGCGTGCCCCCGCGGATAGACGACGTCGACCCCGCAGGCCAGCACCGCGACGGTGGCGCCGCCCGCCGCGAGCGCTCCCCGGTGGGCGGCGCCGTCGACGCCGAACGCGGCCCCGGACACCACGACCCAGCCACGCTCCGCGAGCCCGGCGCCCAGCGATGCCGCCATGTGCGCCCCGTACGAGGTGCAGGCCCGGGCCCCGACGACGGCGACGGACCGCAGCGCCCACATCCTCAGATGCGGCCGGCCCCGCACCCACAGCCCGACCGGCCGGCCGTCCCCCAGGTCGTCGAGCTGCCCGGGCCACTCCTCGTCGCCGGGGCAGACGAAGCGGCCGCCGACCGCGGCCACCGCCGCCAGGTCCCGCGCGGGGTCGGCCGCCGCGGCCCGCATCCGGTAGCCGCCGAGCCGCTTCCCCGTCACGCCGGTCAGCACCTCGGCCGCTTCCTCGAAGTCGGTCGAGGTGAGCCTGCGCATCAGCTCCACCGCCCCGCACTCCCGAAGCCACCGCCCGCCGTCCTCGTCCCCCGGCTCGATGACCCGGGTCAACGCCGCCCGCGCCAGCCGCTCCAGCTCATCCACTCCCTGACCCGATCCCGTCCCGACACCACCGGCCTCCCCCTCGACAGTCCCCTCGCCCGTTCCTTCGGCCGTCTCCTCCCCCGCGCCCCCGTTCACCCCGCGCCTCCCATCAGCGCCGGGGCGCCCCGCGCGATCCCCGTACGCAGCTCAAGCGCCAGGTCGACATGGCGTTCGTCGGGGCGGTCGCAGCCGGCCAGGTCGGCGACCGTCCAGGCGACGCGCAGTACCCGGTCGAGGCCACGGGCCGTCAGCAGCCCCCGTTCCATGTCCTGCTCGGCCGCGCCGAGAGCCCCGGGCGCCGGCTGCCAGCGCGTACGCAGCTCATGTCCTGGCACGTCACTGTTCGTGTGCCACGGAGTGCCCTCCAGCCGCGCCGCCGCCCGCGCCCTCGCCTCCCGGACGCGCTCGGCGACCACGGCCGTCGGCTCGCTGCGCCCGCCCTGGCCCAGCAGATCGGCCCGCTGCACCGGCTCCACCCGGACCCGCAGGTCGACCCGGTCGAGCAGCGGCCCCGACAGCCGCGCCTGGTACTTGCGGATCGCCGACGGCGGGCACTCGCACCCCGAACCGTGCAGCGTGTGACGCCCGCAGAGACACGGATTCGCCGCCAGAACCATCAGGAACCGGGCGGGCAGCCGCACCACACCGGCGCTCCGCGCCACCACCACGTGCCCCGACTCCAGCGGCTGCCGCAAGGAGTCCAGGGCACGCCCGCTGAACTCGGGTGCCTCGTCCAGAAAGAGGATGCCCCGATGCGCGAGCGAGACGGCCCCGGGCCTCGGCAGTCCGTTGCCCCCGCCCACCAGCGACTGCATCGTCGCCGAGTGGTGCGGGGCGCAGTACGGCGGTGTCCTGACCAGCGGCTCGCCCGGCGGCAGGATGCCCGCCACCGAATGCACTGCGGTCACCTCCAGCGACTCCTGCCGGGTCAGCGGCGGCAGGATCGCCGGCATCCGTTCCGCCAGCATCGTCTTGCCCGCACCCGGCGGGCCGTGGAGCAGCAGATGGTGACCGCCCGCGGCCGCGACCTCCAGGGCCGTACGCGCCGCGTGCTGCCCCGCGACATCCGCCAGATCGGGGCCGTCGCCCCCGCCCCCTCGGTCACCGGCCGCCAGTCCGGTCCCCACCCCGGCGCCCGGCACCATCAGCCCCGCGAGCATGGCGTCGGGCCGCCCTGCCTCGGCCAGGTCCTCCTGCGGCACCTCGGCTCCGGTGAGCACGGCGATGAGCTGGCGCAGGCTCCGCACGCCGAGGACCGAGACGCCCGGCACCAGCCCGGCCTCCGCCGCCGTCTGCTGCGGTACGACGACCTGCCGGTACCCGGCTTCGGCGGCGGCGAGGACGGCCGGCAGGACGCCGCGCACCGGGCGGACCCTCCCGTCGAGCCCCAGCTCCCCGATCATCACCAGATCGGCGATCTCCTTGGGGTCGATGCGCTCCGCCGCCCCCAGCACGGCCACGGCGACGGCGAGGTCGAACCCGCTGCCGCTCTTGGGGACGAAGGCCGGGCTGAGCCCCACCGTCAGCTTCTTCTGCGGCCAGTCGGCCCCGGAGTTGACGACGGCCGCCCGCACCCGGTCCCGGCTCTCGATCAGGCTCTTGTCCGGCAACCCCACCAGCGTGAAGGCGGCCACTCCCGGCTCCAGGTCCGCCTGGACCTCCACCACCACACCCTCGACACCGGCCAGGGCCACCGAGCACGTGCGTGCGAAGCCCATCACGCCACCCCCCGCGCGTGCTCGACGAGGGGCGCTCCGCGCCGGGGCAGCACCACCCCGACAAGGTCGATACGCACCCCGCCCGGCGGGGGTCCTCCGTGCTCGTGCGTCCAGCGCTCGGCGAGGCGGCGCAGCCGCTCTGCCTTCGTGGACCTGAGGGCCTGCATCGGGTGCTCGAACGGTCCTGCTCTGCGGGTCTTGACCTCGCAGATGACCAGTGCGTCGCCGTCCCGGGCGACGATGTCGATCTCTCCCGCGCGGCAGCGCCAGTTGCGCTCCAGGACGGTCATGCCGTCCTCGACGAGCCTGCGCGCCGCGAGATCCTCGCCGTACCGGCCGAGAGCTCCTGTGGCATTCTTCGCGTTCATCCGGTTCCACCTCCGGAACCGAATGTGCCGCGATCATCACCAACTAGTGGATCTTGGTGGACAACCCGCCAGTTGTGGAAAAGTCAGCCACTCGGAAGCTCAAGATCACTCTTGTTGAGCTCCTCGATATTCACGTCCTTGAACGTGAGCACCCGCACCTGCTTGACGAACCGCGCCGGCCGGTACATGTCCCAGACCCAGGCGTCCGCCATGGAAACTTCGAAAAAGACCTCACCCTGGACCGAGTGCACCTGCATCTCGTAGTCGTTCGTGAGGTAGAAACGCCGCTCGGTCTCGATCACGTATTTGAACAGACCGACGACATCGCGGTACTCCCGGTAGAGCTTGAGCTCCATCTCGGTCTCGTACTTCTCGAGGTCCTCGGCGCTCATGGCATGTTCCCCTTCAGCCTTGCGTCCCCCTATTGTGCGCCAGCCCCGTGCGCCCCTATGCGACTTCCGGGGCCAATACCGTCGGCGTACCAGGAGGACCCTCGTCGAGCAGCGTACGCAGCAGCCCGGCGAGCTTGATGGGGTACACCGTCTCACGCGTCGCGGACAGTTCGGCGGAGGTCCACCACCTCAGGCCGGCGACGCTCCGCTGCTCGAGTCCGGTCAGCCCGTCCAGCACCGTCTCGGTCCGCGTCGTACGGGCCAGGTAGAACCATTCGTCCTGGTCCCAGCGCCGCCCGTCGAACATGAACGAGCAGTGCCGCTGCCAGATCACCGGGCCGAGTTCGACCTCTGTGATCCCCGTCTCCTCAGCGAGCTCACGCAGCGCGGCCTCGGCCCTCGTCTCGTCGCCCTCCAGCCCGCCACCAGGGGTGAACCACCAGGTCAGCGCTGGGTCCTCCGGCTCGTACCCGTGCAGCAGCAGGACGCGGTCGTCCGGGTCGAGCAGGATCACCCGCGCGACCTTCCGGAGCCGGCCCCGCGCCTCGGTCAGCGCCCGCGTCTCCACCCTCGCCTCACCGCTCGTCTCGCCGCCCGCCTCACCGTCCACCGGTACCCGCCTTCCGCCGCCCGACCCGCTTCGCGACAGGTCCGTACGCCGCCCCGCCGAAGATCAGGACCACACCGGCCCCCACCGCGGCCAGCACGGGAGCGATCGGTCCGGGCTCGGAAACCCCGCCCGGCAGCGCCTCGAAACTGTCCGGCCGGTCGAGGGTCCCGCCCCACGGCCAGGCCACCGCGTCGACGCGCGCGTCCACCTTGCCCACCGGGACCGTTCCCTTCGCGGCGTCCTCGATGTGCCCCCGTGAGTCCACCGACGTACGCCGCTCGTCACCCAGCAGGAAGAGATGCCCGCCGGGCACCTCGGAGGTGAAGGGAGTAGTCGACGCCGGCTCCCCGCCCGCCAGATAGGGCTCGTCCAGGGGCTTGCCGTTCAGGGTCAGCCGGCCGTCCTCGCCGCAGCAGGCGACCTTGTCGCCGCCGACTCCGACCACGCGCTTGACCATCGGCAGATCGCCCCACACGGAGTCGGTGAAGATCACCACGTCTCCGCGCCGCACCTCGCCGCCGTCGATTCGCTGCGCGAGCACCCGGTCGCCCGCCTTGATCGACGGGGTCATCGAATCGGTCGGCACCGTGTACGGCTTGTACTGCACCGCTCCCCAGGCGAAGCCGCCGAGGAAGAGCACACAGCCGACGGCCACGGCCAGCCCGGACAACACGTTGCCGAGCCGGCCGTGGCCGCCTTCTGTACGTCCTGTTCCGCTCATCGCAGCGCTCCCCACTCGGAGATCGAAAATCGCTGATCCGAGCGGCACCCTACCCGGCGGTACGCCCGCCGGTCAGCCTCCGCCTGCGCCACAGCACCAGCGGCACCGCCCCCGCGAGCCCCAGCGCACCGGGCGCAGCCGACATCGCGACGCCCGCGGCACTGAGCCCCTGCTGGTCGAAGGTGCCGGGGACCGACAGCATGGACCAGCGGTTGACCGGCCACGCCACCACGATGGCGCGCCCGACGACCTCGTCGTTCGCGACGGTGCCGTGGCCCGGCAGCTCCTGGTGGTAACGCGAGTCCAGCGAGTTCTGGCGGTGGTCGCCCATCACCCAGATCCGGCCCTCGGGCACCTTGAGCGGCCCGAAGGGCTCGTCGTTGCACGGGGTGTCACCGGGGAAGATGTACGACTTCTCGTCGAGCGACTTCCCGTTGACCTTGACCGGCCCGTTCTTCTTGCACTCGACCGTGTCCCCGCCGACCGCGATGACCCGCTTGATCAGGTCTTTCTCCTCAGCGGACGGCATCAGGCCGATGAAGCTGAGGAACTTCTGTACGACGTTCGGGTCCGGCGCCGCGGTGTTCTCCAGCCAGCCGCCCGGGTCGTGGAACACCACGACCTCGCCGCGCTCCGGCTCGGAGCCGAACCACGGTGTCAGCTTGTCGACCAGCACCCGGTCACCCCGCTGCAGGGTGTTCTGCATCGAGTCCGAGGGGATCGAGAACGCCTGCACCAGGAAGGTCTTGATCAACAGCGCGAGCATGAGCGCGATGATGATCAGCAGCGGCAGCTCCTTCCAGAACGAGCGCGGCTTCCTCGGCCCCACGCTGTCCCCACTGCTGCTGTCGCTGTTGTCGCTGCTGGTCGGGTCTTCGCCCCGTACGTCATCGCTCACGGCTGCGGGTGACTCCGGTCGTTCCTCGGGCTCGTCGCGTTCGGATCGTGCGCCGACCGCCAAATCCCCCACATCCACTCCTCACTCCGTTCCACCGCCCGCGCCATACCTGACGCAGGCCCACCACTCCCATAACGAGCGGGAGTTCCGCAGGGGTCGGGAGCAGGATCATCGCGTTCGGATCCTGGGACGACACCCTATTCGACGGCCCGGCCGCCGAGGTCGCCCCGGCGCGCGGCTCAGGCACGCTCGCGTACGTCCCGGGCTCCTCCAGCTTCCGCCAGTGACTGAAGGGCCACGCGATGAAGACGGCCTGCCCGACGACCTCCTCCTCCCCGACCGTTCCCTCGAACTTCTCGTCCAGGTGGAAACGGGAATCGGCGGAGTCCGACCGGTGGTCCCCCATCACGAACAACCGCCCGGCGGGCACCTTCACATCGAACTCCAGCTCGGAGGGACGGTCGCCCGGATTCAGATACGGCTCCGCGAGCGGTACGCCGTTGACGGTGACCCGCCCGTCCTTGTCGCAGCACTTGACGGTGTCCCCGCCGACCGCGACCACCCGCTTGATCAGGTCCTGTTCGTCCTCGGACGGCAGCAGCCCGATGAAGGTCAGGGCTCCCTTGATCTGCTTGACGCCCACCGGGTCGTCCTCGATGCCGGTCTTCTCCTCCTCCTGCAGCCAGCCGCCCGGGTCCTTGAAGACCACGACGTCGCCGCGCTCCGGCTTCGAGCCGAACCACGGCGTGAGCTTGTCGACCAGCACCCGGTCGCCGATCCGGATCGTCTGCTCCATCGAGCCCGACGGGATCACGAAGGCCTGCACAAGGAAAGTCTTGAGTACGAGCGCGATGAGCAGCGCCACCGTTATCAGGATCGGTATCTCCTTGACGACCGATCTCTGCCGCCGGCGCTTCACCCGCTTCGCCAGCTTCCGCCGGTCCGCCCTGCCCGGCAGCGCGGGCCCGCTCGTCGGCCGCGTACCCGTGGGCAGCCGGGTGTCCGCACGGTGGCTCGCCCGTGCCCGCCCGCGGTTACCCATGGAACCCGACCGGCCCCGGCGCGGTGACGCGCGTACTGTGCTTCGCCGGGGCGCTGCCCCCGGATCCCCGGTCGCCGGACTCGTCCAGCGAGGACCAGCGGCCCACCGGCCAGCCGATCCAGTCCGCCCGCCCCACGACCTTCTCGACAGGCACCATGCCCCCGCCCGGCTCGCCCAGATGGTCGCGGGAGTCGCGCGAGTGCGATCTGTGGTCGCCCATGACCCACAGCGTGCCCTGCGGTACGACGATGTCGAACGGGACCCGCGACGGGGCGTCGCCCGGGTACAGGTACTCCTCGTCCACCGGCCGACCGTTCACCTCGACCCTCCCCCGCTTGTCGCAGCACACGACCCGGTCGCCCCCCACGCCCACCACGCGCTTGATGTAGTCGGTCTCGGCGGGCTCGGCCAGTCCCACAGCCGCGGCCGCCCACCGCAGCAGCCCGGTGACCGGGTTCCCGGCGGGCTCCTCGCGTACGAAGGACCCGGTGCCGTCGAAGACGACCACATCACCGCGCTGCGGTACGGACCCGAAACGGTACGCCAACTTGTTGACGAGCACCCGGTCCCCGATCTCCAGGGTGGGCTGCATCGAGCCGCTGGGAATGAGGAAGGGCTGCATGACGAAGGTGCTGAACAGCAGCAGAAAAGCCGCGCACGCGGCGCCGAGCAGAGCCGGCCCGCGCCACGGAGCTTCGAGAAAACGCGCGGAGCGCGCCCCCTCCTCGTCCCCTGTTCGCGGGGTCGAGGAGCGGTCGCGCTCCGTGTCGTGTGCTTCGGTGTCCATCGGGACGTGAGCCTATCCGGCCGGTCCCGGGCGCCGAATGCGCGACTAGCGGTCGCGCTTCTCCTTGATCTTCGCGGCCTTGCCGCGCAGCTCACGGAGGAAGTACAGCTTCGCGCGGCGGACGTCACCGCGGGAGATGAGCTCGATCTTCTCGAAGATCGGGCTGTGCATCGGGAAGGTGCGCTCGACGCCGACGGAGAAGGAGACCTTGCGGACCGTGAAGGTCTCGCGGACGCCCGAACCCTGGCGGCGGATGACTACGCCCTTGAACTGCTGCACACGCGAGCGGTTGCCCTCGATGACGCGGACGTGAACGTTCACGGTGTCACCGGGACGGAACGCGGGAAGGTCGGTACGCAGCGATGCGGAGTCGACGGAGTCGAGAAGGCTGGACATGTGAGTCTGCTTCCTCGCCGATGCCACAGGTCATCGACGGAATTCGATAAGAGAGTTTCTGGGCGCTGTCCGCGTCGGGCGGGCGTCGTTCCCCCTGTGGCAGGGGCGCACGCCGGACGTACAGCAGCGGCCTATTCTTCCACGGCCTCGGGGTTACGCCCAAATCGGCCGTCGGGGCCGGGACGCCAGCCGAGGATGCTCAGCATCTCGCGGTCCTTCTTGTCGAAGGCCCTGGGGTCGCAGCGCTCGATGAGGTCCGGCCGGTTGGCGGCCGTACGCCGCAGCGCCTCGTCCCGCCGCCACCGGGCGATCTTCCCGTGGTGGCCGCTGAGCAGCACCTCCGGGATGCCCCGGTGCCGCCACTCGGGCGGCTTGGTGTAGACGGGGCCTTCGAGCAGGTCGGCCATCGCGCCGGGCGCGAAGGAGTCGTCGCGGTGCGATTCGGCGTTGCCGAGCACTCCGGGCAACAGCCGGGCCACCGCCTCGGTGATCACCAGTACGGCAGCCTCGCCGCCCGCGAGGACGTAGTCCCCGATGGACACCTCGTACACCGGCATGCGGGTGGCGTACTCGTCGATGACGCGACGGTCGATGCCCTCGTAGCGCGCGGGCGTGAAGACCAGCCAGGGCCGCTCGGAGAGCTCGACGGCGAGTTCCTGGGTGAAGGGGCGGCCGCTGGGCGTGGGCACGACCAGTACCGGGCCGTGCGCCCCGCTCTCGTAACCGTCCGCCAGAGCCTCGTCCAGGGCCTCGCCCCAGGGCTCGGTCTTCATGACCATGCCGGGACCGCCGCCGTAAGGAGTGTCGTCGACCGTGTTGTGGCGGTCGTACGTCCAGTCCCTGAGGTCGTGCACGTGTACGCCGAGCTGCCCGCGCGCCCTGGCCTTGCCGACGAGCGAGACGTTCAGCGGCTCCAGGTACTCGGGGAAGATCGTGACGACGTCGAGCCTCATGCGCCGTCGTCTTCCTGGTCCTGAGCCTGGCTCTTACCCTCGCCCTCGTCCCGCGACGACGCGACCACGGCCTGGCTGTCGTCGATCAGACCGGGCGGCGGGGTGATGACCGCTCGCTGCTCCTCCAGGTCGATCTCGGTGACGATCTCCTCGACGAAGGGGATCATCACCTCGCTGCCGTCGGGGCGCTTCACGATGAACAGGTCCTGCGAGGGCAGGTGGGTGATCTCGGTGATCCGGCCGATCTCGGTGCCGTCGGCGAGGACGACGTCGAGGTCCATCAGCTGGTGGTCGTAGAACTCCTCCGGGTCCTCCGGAGTCGCCGCCGGGTCGACCTCGGCGATGAGGAGGGTGTTGCGCAGCGCCTCGGCGGCCGTGCGGTCCTTGACGCCCGCGAAGCGCAGCAGCAGCCGCCCGCTGTGCACCCGGCCGGTCTCGACGGTCAGCGGCCCGACGGAGGCCGGGTCCGTGGCGAGTACGGCGCCGGGCCCGAGCCGCAGCTCCGGCTCGTCCGTACGCACCTCTACCGTGACCTCGCCCTTGATCCCGTGGGCGCGGCCGATCCGCGCGACTACGAGCTGCACTTGATGTTTCTCCTGTCTTACGACTACGGGCCGGGAAGGGCTCGTGAGCCCTTCCCGGCCCGAGCCGGCGTATCTAGGTAAAAACGGCCAACTTGTTCAGCGGACCTGGTCCACGTCGACGAGGTCGACACGGATGCCACGGCCGCCGATGGCGCCCACGACCGTACGCAGAGCGCGAGCGGTGCGGCCGTTGCGGCCGATCACCTTGCCGAGGTCGTCCGGGTGAACCCGGACCTCCAGCACGCGTCCGCGGCGCAGGTTGCGCGAGGCGACCTGCACATCGTCGGGGTTGTCGACAATGCCCTTCACGAGGTGCTCAAGAGCCTCCTCGAGCATGCTCAGGCCTCGGTCGACTCAGCGGACTCAGCCGCAGGAGCCTCGTCAGCCTTCTTGTCGGCCTTCTTCGCCTTCGGGGTGATCGCCTCGCCCTTGGACTCGTCGCCACCCTCAAGGCCCTTGGCGAACGCGTCGAACGCGGCACGCTTGTCGGCCTTGGGCTCCGGCTGCAGCAGCGGCGCCGGGGCGGGAAGGCCCTTGTGCGCCTGCCAGTCACCGGTGAGCTTCAGGATGGCCATGACCGGCTCGGTCGGCTGGGCGCCGACGGACAGCCAGTACTGGGCACGCTCCGAGTTGACCTCGATGCGCGACGGGTTCTGCACCGGGTGGTACAGACCGATCTCCTCGATGGCCCGGCCGTCACGGCGGGTACGGGAGTCGGCGACGACGATGCGGTAGTGAGGCGAACGGATCTTGCCCAGACGCTTCAGCTTGATCTTGACTGCCACTGGAGTGGTGTCTCCTGGTCTATGACGTGGTTGGGCACAACGAAGATGCCACGTGGGGTTGCGGTACTCGGGTGCCCGATGGACGCGTCAGCCGGAGGCGAGAGGGTTCCTGTGCGGCTGTCGAGTACAGCTAGCCATTGTGCCACACACCTGTGGCACAGACATCACCCGCCCAGCACCCGGCCGGCAGGCCCGCACGGGCGTTGAGTGGCGTCAGCAAAAGGCGGTCAGCTCGCTGCGGCCACCACTTCCGGGATGCGGAACGGTTTTCCGCAGCCACCGCACACGATCGGGGCCTGGGCCAGGACCGAAGGCACGACGCGGACGTTGCGCCCGCAGTCGCAGACGGCCTTGACCCGCACCCCGCCGCCGGACGAGCCGTGCCGGGCGGCGGGCCCGCGGAAGGAGCGTTTGGTGTCCGACGTGGTCGCGACCGTGTGCGCCTTGAGGGCGCGCTGGAGCCGCTCGATCGTCGGCCGGTAGCGCCGCCTCGCCTCGGGGTTGAGCGAGACCAGCGAGAATCCGCTGCTGGGGTGCGGCTCCTCGGGGTGGTCGAGGCCCATCTCCTCGGCGATCGCGAGGAATCTGCGGTTGTGGTAGCGGCCGGCGCGCGAGGTGTCACGGACGCCGCGGGAGGCGGCGATGCCGTGGACTGCCTCGTGCAGCAGTCGTTCGAAGGAGAGCTCGGCGCCACAGGCGGACGAGGACTCTCCGATCAGGGATTCGGGCGCGGCTAGGTCTGGCAGCTCGGGGTGGTACCGCTGAATGTCGGCCCACGCCTGCGCCAGCTCTGCGGCGAGAACAGGTGGTGTCGTGCTCACGTCGTGACAACGAGCCGGGGTGCCCCGGTGTTCCTATTCCGGGCCATCCCAAATAATTTGCACGTACCAGTCAGTTGCCATTGATGCGTCCTGACGAGGGCGGGTGCGCTGATCTGCGGAGGACCCGCCCAGCGGCCATCATCCCGGGGCGTACCCACGCGTACGCTCCGGCGCGTACGAAAAGACCGCACGCCGGGGCATCAGCGCCTCCGGGGGCGCGAGTTGCCACCCGGACGCCGACGGGCGCTCCCATGGGGCAACGGCCCGGACGGCGACAGTACCCGGGGCACACCGTCGGCCGGGCACCGCCCCGTCCCCGATGACCGGACACCGTACGGTCGCGTTCCTTCGCGTGGCGCGATCCGCCCGGCGACGGCACTCTGGAACCTGGATCCGCTCCGGCGCGGGGGCGCACGGCAGGGGCACGCAAGCATTGCCTTACGACCCCTGGACTTGATGCCGGATGCGGAGTTCCCTGGCTACGGGGAGTACAGGCGCACGCACACGGGGGAACGTCCATCAAGGACACGCAATGACCTCTCGGCGGATTGGGGCGCTTTCGATGACACCTACGCTCGTCCGGCACCACCGGCACGACCCGAACACAGCCTCAGCGCCGGCGACCGACGCGGGCGCGCGCGCCCGCGACTGGGCCGAGATCCAGGAACGGATGCTGGTCCCGCTCTACGAAGCGGCGTACGAGCGGCTTGAGGTGGGCCCCGCCACCCGGCTGCTCGGCCTCGGCTGCGGCTCGGGACTCGCCCTGCTGATCGCCGCATCGCGAGGCGCGCAGGTGACAGGCGTCGAAGCCGATCCCGAGCGGGTCGCGCTGGCCCGCGAGCGTCTGCTGGCGGACGCGCCGCGGAGCGGGAGCAGCACCGAGGACACCCCGGACAAACCCACGCGCCTGTACGAGGGCGCCTCGGCGGAGGTCTGCGACGGCTCTGCCCCGGCGTACAACCTCGTCACCGCCTTCGAACCGCTCGGCTGTGCGTCCGGCGATTCCGAGGGGCTCGCCGTGGCGCTCGAAAGCGCGATACCCCTCGCCGAGCGCGGCAGCGCAGTGGTGCTCGCGGGCTGGGGTCCGCCCGAGCGCTGCGCGACCTCCGCGGTGCTGCGGGTCGCTTCCCGGCTGACCGAGACGCTGCGCGCCACCGGCGGCCGGGGCTGGCGTCCTGCGCGGAGGGACGACCTGGAGGACGTGGCCTCGCGGGCCGGCCTGAGACCGGACGGCTCGGGCCGGGTCGCGTGCCCCTTCGGTTACGCCGACATGGACAGCGCCGTACGCGGCCTGCTGTCGACCGGGCTGTTCCACGCGGCCGTACGGGCCACGGATCCGGCGCAGGTCGAGAAGGAGCTCACCGAGGCGCTCCACCCCCATGTGCGGGGGGACGGAACGGTCTGGATGTCGAACGTCTTCCGCTATCTGATCGCCCGTAGGCCATGAGCGGCTGTGGGCGCCCCCTCCGTGCCGGAGGAGGCGCCCACAGCGCGGTGTGCGTACGGCCGGGCGTCAGCCCATGAGCTGCTAGCCCATGAACTTCTTGAACTCGTCGGGCAGTTCGAAGTCCTTCGCGCCCTGACCGGCCGGCAGGCCCAGCGCGCCGCCCGACTGCGCGGCCTGCTCGCGGCGCTCGGCCGCGGCCTGCTCCTCCAGCTTGCGCTTCATCGGGTTACCGCTCTTGCGCTTGCCCTTGGCCTGCTTCTGCTGCTTCTTCTGACGGCCGGGACCGCCACCCATGCCCGGAATCCCCGGCATACCCGGCATTCCGCCGCCCTGAGCCATCTTCGACATCATCTTGCGCGCCTCGAAGAACCGCTCCACCAGGTTCTTCACGGCGCTGACCTCGACGCCCGAGCCCTTGGCAACGCGGGCACGGCGCGAGCCGTTGATGATCGTCGGGTCCTGGCGCTCGGCCGGGGTCATCGACTTGATGATCGCGGCGGTACGGTCCACGTCGCGCTCGTCGATGTTGTTGATCTGCTCCTTGATCTGCCCCATGCCGGGCATCATCCCGAGCAGCTTGGAGATGGAGCCCATCTTGCGGACCTGCTCCATCTGGGCCAGGAAGTCGTCGAGCGTGAACTCCTTCGGCCCCTTCGCCAGCTTGGCCGCCATCGCTTCGGCCTCTTGCTGGCTGAAGGTCTGCTCGGCCTTCTCGATCAGCGACAGCATGTCGCCCATGCCGAGGATGCGGGACGCCATGCGGTCCGGGTGGAACGCGTCGAAGTCGTCCAGCTTCTCGCCGTTGGACGCGAACATGATCTGGCGGCCGGTCACCTTGGCGATCGACAGCGCGGCACCACCACGCGCGTCACCGTCGAGCTTGGACAGCACCACGCCGTCGAAGCCGACGCCGTCGCGGAAGGCCTCGGCGGTGTTGACCGCGTCCTGGCCGATCATCGCGTCGACGACGAAGAGGATCTCGTCGGGGCTGACGGCGTCGCGGATGTCCGCGGCCTGCTGCATCATCTCCTGGTCGATACCGAGGCGGCCCGCGGTGTCGACGATGACGATGTCGTGCAGCTTGTTCTTGGCGTACTCGATCGAGTCCTTGGCGACCTTGACCGGGTCGCCGGAGCCGTTGCCGGCCTCCGGTGCGAACACCGCGACACCGGCGCGCTCGGCGACGACGCTCAGCTGGTTGACGGCGTTGGGGCGCTGGAGGTCACAGGCGACCAGGATCGGAGAGTGGCCCTGGCCCTTGAGCCACAGGCCGAGCTTTCCGGCGAGGGTCGTCTTACCGGCACCCTGGAGACCCGCGAGCATGATCACGGTGGGCGGGTTCTTGGCGAACCGCAGCCGACGGGTCTCGCCACCGAGGATGCCGACGAGCTCCTCGTTGACGATCTTGATGACCTGCTGAGCGGGATTCAGCGCCTGCGAGACCTCGGCCCCGGCGGCGCGCTCCTTGATCTGCTTGATGAACGCCCGGACGACGGGCAGCGCGACATCCGCTTCGAGCAGCGCGATACGGATCTCACGTGCCGTGGCGTCGATGTCCGCCTCGGACAGGCGGCCCTTGCCCCGGAGGTTCTTGAATGTCGCTGCGAGGCGGTCGGAAAGAGTATCGAACACGGCGGTCGCGAATCCTCGGGTCGGGGGGCGGGGGGACACAGATGCCCCCAGGGTATCTGTCCGTCTGCGGTGGGGGCTGCCCCCTTCCCCCTACCGCAGCGCACCCTCCAGCACCCTGGCCACCTCGGCCGCCTCCGTCTCCGGCAGCGGGGCGCCTCCCGGGCCTGTGACGTAGAACGCGTCGACCGCGTTCGCACCCAGCGTCGACACGTGCGCGCTGCGCACCCGTACCTTCGCGGCTTCCAGTGCGTGGCCGATGCGGTGCAGCAGCCCGGGGGCGTCCTGGGCGCGTACCTCGATCACGGTCGCGAGGCGGGACCCGGCGGCGGCGACCGTGACGCGGGGTGGTGGGGCCTGGGCGCCCCGGCGGCGCGGGTTCTTCTCGTACGCGCGCTCCCGCTCGGCCAGGCGCGAGGGGATGTCCAGCGAGCCGTCCAGGGCGCGTACGAGGTCCGCCCGCAGCCGGGCGGCCTGCGGCAGTGCCCCGTACTCGGCCGCCACCCGCCAGTCCAGCAGCAGTACGCCGGCCCGCGAGGCCGGACCGTCGGCCGCCACCGGGTCCGGGAGTTCGGCGGCCCGCAGTTCCGCCGTCCGTACGGTCAGCCGGTGCATCGCCAGTACGCCGGCCACGGCCGGCAGGACACCGGGCTGGTCCGGTACGGCGATCAGCAGCTCGACGCCCAGCGGCTCCGGCTCCTCCCCGGCGTCCTCCGCGTGCGCCTCCGGTTGCGCGCGCAGCGAGAGGACGGGGCCGCCGGTACGGAACGCCTCGATGGCCAGGCGCTCCTGCTCGGCGCTGGGGGCGGCGGGTTCCGGCTCGGCCGGTTCCGCGCCCGCCAGGACGGCGGCGACGCGCTTGACCAGGTCGGTGACGAGTGAGGCGCGCCAGGTGGACCAGGCGGCGGGCCCGGTGGCCAGCGCATCGGCCTCGGTGAGGGCGTGCAGGAGTTCGAGGGTGCCGGTCGATCCGACCGCGTCGGCGACCGCGCGGACGGTCGCCGGGTCGTCCAGGTCACGCCGGGTCGCGGTCTCGACGAGGAGGAGGTGGTGGCGTACGAGCGTGGCAATCACGCCCACGTCCGCGCGGTCGAAGCCGATGCGGGCGGCGATGTCGCGGGCGATGATCTCGCCGGCCACCGAGTGGTCGCCGGGCCAGCCCTTGCCGAAGTCGTGCAGCAGGGCAGCGGTCAGCAGCAGGTCGGGGCGGTGGACGCGGCGGGTGAGCGCGGAGGCCCGTACGGCCGTCTCGACCAGGTGCCGGTCGACGGTCCAGGTGTGGACGGGATTGCGCTGCGGACGGCACCGCACCCGCTCCCAGTCGGGCAGCAGCCGCGTGATGAGGCCCTCGGCCTCCAGCGCCTCCCACACCCCGATCGTCGCCTCGCCCGCGCCGAGCAGCGTGA
Organism: Streptomyces sp. ISL-99; assembly: GCF_018614005.1. Lineage (NCBI taxonomy): Bacteria > Bacillati > Actinomycetota > Actinomycetes > Kitasatosporales > Streptomycetaceae > Streptomyces > Streptomyces sp. ISL-99. The sequence continues at coordinate 98,626 of NZ_JAGGPC010000048.1, read as the reverse complement.
CGAGTTCCTCGCGCGCCTCGGCCGGCCACGGCACCGGCAGCGGCCGCGCGACGGCCGCCAGGCGGCGTACGGCGTGCAGGGAGACCGGCAGTCCCGACTGCGCCGCCGCGGCGGCGGCCCGCAGCGGGAGCACCGCGTCGCGCTCGGGTCGCGCGGTACGGGCCAGCACCACCTCGCCGTCCTGCTCGACGACGCCCTCGGCGAGCGGGGTGCGTTCGGGCGCGGCCTTGCCGCCGCCGAGCATCGCGCGCAGCCTGGGCCGCACGGACCGGGCGCGCAGGACGCGGTTGACCTCGCGCCAGGTGACGTCACCGGCGTACGCGATGGTGCGCGCCGCCTCGTACACCTCCCGCAACAGCGTGTCGGCGTCCAGCAGCCCGAGTTCGCCGGCGACCTGGTCCTGTTCCTGGAGGGCGAGGCGGTCGGTGGCGCGCCCGGTGGTCAGGTGCAGTGCGTCGCGTACGTCGAGGAGCCGGCGCCGCGCCGCGTCGAGGCCCTCGCGCGGGGCGTCGGCCAGCCAGGAGGCGGCGACGGCGCGCAGCGCGGTGGCGTCGCGCAGGCCGCCGCGTGCCTCCTTGAGATCGGGTTCCAGCAGGTACTGGAGTTCGCCCTGCCGTACGGCCCGTTCCTGGCACAGCTCGTGGAGTTCGGGCAACCGCTTGGGGGCGAGATTGCGCCAGTCGGCGAGTACGGCGGTGCGCAGTCCGGCGGTGATCCCGAGGTCGCCGGCGATGTGCCGGGCGTCGAGGAGTCCGAGGTGCACCTTGAGGTCCTCGCCGGCGGTTTTGCGGGCCTCGGCGGGCGTACGTACGGAATGGTCGAGGGCGAGGCCCAGGTCCCAGACGGGGTACCAGACGCGGTCGGCGAGCGCCGCGACGGCGCTCGGGTCGGCGCGGCCGTCGTGCAGGAGCAGCAGGTCGAGGTCGCTGCGCGGGGACAGCTCGCCCCGCCCGTAGCCCCCGACGGCGACGAGGGCCGCGCCGCGTACCCCCGCTTCGAGGGCGGCCGTGGTGAACAGCGCCTCCAGCCAGTCGTCGGTCAGCCGGGCGAGGCCGGAACGGCGCGACGGCCCGGACTGCGACTTCTCCTGGAGAAGTCGCAGCCGGGCCGCCGCGTAGCCGCTGGGTCCCGAGTCGTCGGACGGTTCGGTGATCACTTCTACGCTCGTCACCCAGCAGCTCCCGTTTTCATGCGTTCCGGTCGGAGAGGTCCGGCCGGTCAGGTCAGAGGGCGTCCGGGCCGCGTTCGCCGGTCCGTACCCTGACCGCCGTCTCGACCGGCACGCTCCATACCTTGCCGTCGCCGATCTTGCCGGTACGGGCGGCCTTCACGACCACTTCGATGAGCTGTTCGGCGTCACTGTCCTCGACCAGCACCTCGATCCGGATCTTCGGTACGAGGTCTACCGTGTACTCGGCGCCCCGGTAGACCTCGGTGTGGCCGCGCTGGCGCCCGTATCCGCTGGCCTCGGTGACTGTGAGTCCCTGGACTCCGAAGGCCTGGAGGGCCTCCTTGATCTCGTCGAGCCGGTGCGGCTTCACGACCGCGGTGATGAGCTTCATGCGTCCACCTTCTTGTTCTGCGCGGCGCCGGCCTTGTCGGTCAGGCCGGGAGCGGGTGCGGCCGTGCGGGAGGCGGAACCGCCGCCCGCTCCGCTGAAGTCGTACGCGGTCTCGGCGTGCTCGACCTGGTCGATGCCCAAGACCTCGTCGTCCTCGGGGACCCGCATGCCCATCACCTTGTCGATGACGAAGGCGAGGAGCGCGGAGACCACCAGAGAGTAGGCCAGCACCGCGAAGACACCCACGGCCTGCTTGCCGAGCTGGTCGAGTCCGCCGCCGTAGAAGAGGCCCTTGGCGTCGGACTGCACGCCGCCGGTGGCGAAGAAGCCGACGAGGAGCGAGCCGACGATGCCGCCGACGAGGTGGACGCCGATGACGTCCAGGGAGTCGTCGTAACCCAGCTTGTACTTGAGGCCGACGGCCATGGCGCACAGCAGACCGGCGATGGCGCCGACGGCGATCGCGCCGAGCGGGCTGACGGAGCCGCCGGCCGGGGTGATGGCGACGAGGCCCGCGACGGCGCCGGAGGCGGCGCCGAGCGTGGTGAACGAACCGTGGCGGATCTTCTCGTACGCCAGCCAGGCGAGCATGGCGGCGGCGGTGGCGACCTGGGTGTTGAGGAACATCACGGCGCCGACGCCGTCGTCGTTGCCCAGCCAGGAGCCGGCGTTGAAGCCGAACCAGCCGAACCACAGGAGCCCGGCGCCGAGCATCACCAGCGGCAGGCTGTGCGGGCGCATCGGGTCCTTCTTGAAACCGACACGCTTTCCGATGACGAGGATGACGCCCAGCGCCGCGGCGCCGGCGTTGATGTGGACGGCCGTGCCGCCCGCGAAGTCGATGACGCCCATCTCGAAGAGCCAGCCGCCGGAGCCCCACACCCAGTGCGCGACCGGGAAGTAGACGACGGTGACCCACAGGGTGATGAAGAGCGCCCAGGCGGTGAACTTGACGCGGTCGGCCAGGGCGCCGCTGATCAGGGCCGGGGTGAGGATCGCGAACATCAGCTGGAAGACGGCGAAGACGTAGACCGGGATGGTGTAGCCGTCCCAGAGCTCGGTGACTCCGATGTTGCTCAGTCCGACGTAGTCGGAGGACCAGCCGATGACCGAGCCGACGTCGGTGCCGAAGGCGAGGCTGAAGCCGTACAGCACCCACAGGATCGTGACGATCCCGAGGCTGATGAAGCTCATCATCAGCATGTTCAGGGTGGACTTGACGCGGACCATGCCTCCGTAGAAGAAGGCCAGGCCCGGCGTCATGAGCATCACCAGGGCGGAACAGATGAGCATGAAGCCGGTATTGGCGGCAGACAGTTCGATCTTGTCTGCGGCAAGCGTCGTGATGCCTGGAGGCATCGGCGTCTCCTCGTCGTCGGTGCGGCCCGTGCGGGGGCGGAGCCTGTTGGCCTGTTGACCTGTTGGCCGGTCGGCAGCAAAGGGATGAGCCGGTTATGCGCCATGAGGTTGGCGCAGCGCCGTTTCCGTCGATGCCCCTCGATGTTTCGCCGCAGTGACGAAGAGGTCGTGCGTGTTACGTACGGGTGAACCGCCGGACCGGGGCCCGTGCGGCCGTTATCGTGTCGCAACCATCAAAAAAACCGGCCGCGACGGCTACCCGGTTGACCTGGCGCGGGGGAGCCGAGTCAAGCTTCACGGGGTGGCTGTCGCGACCGGCGTCTGTGGCGGCCGCCGGCCGGGCCCTCAGACCGCTTCGGCGGCTTCGGGCAGCTGGGCTGCGAGCTGGTCGGTGAGGTCGACGACCTCGGCCACGTCGCCGAAGTCCCTGGCGGCGGTGTCGACGGTCTTGCGGAGCCGGGTGTTGACACGCTCGGAGCGGACGCGCCTGGCGACAGCCAGGGCCTTTTCGGCCAGTACGACGGACTGCTCGGGCTCGCGCTTCAGGAGGTGCACGGTGGCCATGCCGATGAGGTTGAGTGCGTACGAACGCTGGTGCTCCGCGTCCCTGCCGAAGAGCTCGACCGCGCGCTCCATGACGGGCTCGGCGAGCGAGGCGTAGCTGGGGCTGCGGCCGGCGACATAGGCCAGGTCGCGGTACGAGTGGGCGTTCTCGCCGTTGAGCTCGGCCTCGGAGAAGAAGCGGATCCAGTCGGGCTCGGGCTCGCCGTCCAGGCCCGCGTCGGCGAAGGTGTCCTCGGCCATCCGGACGGCCCGTTTGCACTTGCTGGGCTGTCCGATGTTGGCGTAGGCGCGGGCCTCCATCGCATACAGCATGGCCTGGGTCCTGGGGGTGGCGCAGTCGCGGCTGCCGTACTGCGCGAGGTGGATGAGCTCCAGCGCGTCGTCGGGGCGGCCGAGGTGGATCATCTGGCGGCTCATGCTGGACAGGACGTACGACCCGAAGGGCTTGTCGCCCGCTTCCTTGGCGGCGTGCAGCGCGAGGACGAAGTACTTCTGGGCTGTGGGCTGCAGGCCCACGTCGTAACTCATCCAGCCGGCCAGCTCGGCCAGCTCGGCGGCGCATTTGAAGAGCCGCTTGGAGGTGGCTTCGGGCTGCGGTTCCTGGAGCAGGTCCGTCACTTCGTGCAGCTGTCCGACGACCGCCTTGCGCCGCAGTCCGCCGCCGCACTGGGCGTCCCACTGGCGGAACATCATGGTCGTGGACTCCAGCAGGTCGAGCTCCGGCCTGGAGAGCCGGGACGGCCGTCGCGACGATCCGGCCGGTTCCGGGCGGCGCGGCTCACCGGCGGGCGCGGGAACGAGCCAGCGCTGCATGGGCTCGATGAGCGCCGGTCCTGCGGCGAGCGCCAGTGAGGTGCCGAGGAAGCCGCGGCGCGCGAGCATCAGGTCGCTGCGCGAGAACTCGCTGAGCAGCGCGACCGTCTGCGGGCCCGCCCAGGGCAGGTCGACGCCCGACACGGAGGGTGACTGGTGCGCGGAGCGCAGTCCGAGGTCCTCGACGGCGACGACGCTGCCGAAGCGCTCGGAGAAGAGCTCGGACAGGATGCGCGGGATCGGCTCGCGCGGCTGCTCGCCGTCCAGCCAGCGGCGTACCCGCGAGGTGTCCGTGCTGATGTGGTGCGCGCCCATCTGGCGCGCCCTGCGGTTCACTTGACGCGCGAGCTCGCCCTTGGACCAGCCGCTGCGCACGAACCACGAGCCCAGCTGCTCGTTCGGGCGCTTTCCAGCGTTCGTACCGCCTGCGCCACTGCCGCTCACTGGAACGCCCCCATCCCGCTGAAGCCTCTTTGCCCTAACCCCTGACAGAATGCCGTGAGTTGCGGCCTGTTGTCCCGGGGATGCGCCCCCTCGAACAGGAAACCGGGTTGCCTCGGGCATACCCACGAGCGTGGTTATTCCGGGTTTCGTGTACCGAAAGTAATCCTACGATCACCCCTCCGGCCATGGCGATTCCACAAACGCCACCATTCGCCACCCCATCGAATGAACTCCCCCGCCGCCGGGCGCGATTCACTTGACAGACGCCGATCAGGAGTTGGCGGAGCGATGTGCGCCGGGGCGCCCGGTCCGGCCCGCACGACCTCCAGTGATCCCGTGCGCCGCCGGACCACCTCGACGGAAGCGGAGCGTCACAGGTTGACTCCATCTCGTAACCATCGGCGCACTGGACCCGTTGGAGGGGGCATGGGCTTCACGATCGGCCGGGAGACGCGGTCCGGCTCACGGCGCCGCGGCCGCATGTCGGACTGCACAACGGTGGCTGAGTACACCGGGCTGTGGGGCTGGACAGTCGTGCCGGGCGCCAGAGCGGGTTCCGGTACGGCGGGTCCGGGAGCGCGGGCCTGCTCGTGCGGCGATACGGCGTGCCGGGCACCCGGCGCCCATCCGCTGGACTTCGCGCCCGAGGTGCCGGCCGGCGCTTCCCTCGACGACGTGACCAAGACCTGGTCGGAGTTCCCGGGCGCGGCGGTGCTGCTGCCCGTGGGCCGTACGTTCGACGTCATCGAGGTCGCCGAGGCCGCGGGGCGCCGGGCGCTCGTACGGCTGGAGCGGATGGGGCTGCCAGTGGGGCCGGTGGCCGCGACTCCGGACGGCCGGGCCCACTTCTTCGTCGCGCCGGGAGCCGCCGCCGAACTGCCCCGGCTTCTCTACCGGATGGGCTGGGACGACGCGGACCTGGACCTGCGCGGCCTGGGCCCCGGCGACCACATCACGGCGCCGCCGTCCGACCTGGCGGGCCTCGGCCCGGTCCGCTGGCTGCGCCCGCCGGCCCTGGACACGGCCCTGGCGCCGCCCCAGGCGCGGTTGCTGGTCGGGACCCTGGCGTACGTGGCGCACCGGTCACCGGCGTAGCGAAGGCCTCAATCGCCGGACGGGCTCCAAGAGAGCCCGTCCGGCGATTGAGGCCTTCGGGGTCGGGGCCGGGCCCCGGTTCGTGCTAGTCGCCGATCAGGGCGTCCACGAACGCCTCCGGCTCGAACGGAGCCAGGTCGTCCGCACCCTCGCCGAGCCCGATCAGCTTCACCGGCACACCCAGCTCGCGCTGCACCGCGATCACGATGCCGCCCTTCGCCGTGCCGTCCAGCTTCGTCAGCACGATGCCGGTGATGTCCACGACCTCCGCGAAGACCCGCGCCTGCACCAGGCCGTTCTGTCCGGTCGTCGCGTCCAGCACCAGCAGCACCTCGTCGAGCGGGCCGTGCTTCTCCACGACGCGCTTGACCTTGCCGAGCTCGTCCATGAGCCCGGCCTTGGTGTGCAGCCGGCCGGCCGTGTCGATGAGTACGACGTCCGCGCCCTCGGCGATACCTTCCTTCACCGCGTCGAAGGCGACCGACGCCGGGTCGCCGCCCTCGGGCCCGCGCACCGTGCGCGCGCCGACCCGGTCGCCCCAGGTCTGGAGCTGGTCGGTCGCGGCCGCGCGGAAGGTGTCCGCCGCGCCCAGCACCACGCTGCGGCCGTCGGCCACCAGTACGCGGGCGAGCTTGCCGGTCGTGGTGGTCTTGCCGGTGCCGTTGACGCCGACGACCATGACGATGCCCGGGATGTCGGCGCCGCTCTCGGTCTTCACCGCGCGGTCCATGTCCGTACCGAGCAGGTTGAGCAGCTCCTCGCGGAGCAGGACGCGCAGCTCGTCCGGCGTACGCGTGCCGAGCACCCGTACGCGCTCGCGCAGCCGCTCGACCAGTTCCTGGGTCGGGGCCACGCCGACGTCCGCGGTGAGCAGAGTGTCCTCGATCTCCTCCCAGGTGTCCTCATCGAGGTGTTCACGGGAGAGCAGGGTCAGCAGACCCTTGCCGAGGGTGTTCTGCGAGCGGGCGAGCCGGGCGCGCAGCCGCACCAGGCGGCCGGCGGTGGGCTCGGGAATCTCGATCTCGGGCGCGACGGGTTCAGCGACGACCGGGTCCTCGACGGCGACGGGCTCCTGGACGGCGGTCGACGCGTCGGGGAGATCCACCTCCTCGATGGTCCGGCGCGCTTCGTCGCGCGGTGGCGCCGCGTCCTCGCCGACCTGCGGTTCGGCGGGCGGGGCGGCGATGGTCGGCGTGCTCGGCGGCGCCTGGGGCGGCAGCTGCTTCTTCTTGCGGCTGCTGACCACGAGCCCACTGATGGCGCCGATCGCGACCAGGGCGATGACTACAGCAAGGATGACGATTTCCATAACCCACCCAGTATCAGCCACACCCGTACGGGACGGGTCTACTAGGAGGATCACACGAGAGCCTTGGGGAGGATTTGGACCTTTTGGGGGGACCGTACGTTCGTCTGCCCGTAAGATGCTGTTGGTCCCCCCACCCCTGCACGGAGTTCCCCCATGCCAGAAACCGTCGCCCCGGAGTCCGAGGGCGCGATAGAGACCCGCGGTCTTGAGCCCGTCCCCGACAACGAGCGCTCGGGCCGCGTCCGTGAACTCTTCCCCACCTGGGTCGCCGCCAACATCAGCGTGCTGCTGCTCACCATGGGCGCCGGCCTGGTGGTCTTCAACCGCCTGAACATCTGGCAGGTGCTGGCCGTCGCCGTCGCGGCGCCCGTCGTCTCGTACGGACTGACCGGCCTGATCTCGATCGCGGGCAAGCGCGGCGGGTCCCCGGGCATGGCGCTCTCCAGGGCGGTGTTCGGCCAGCGGGGCAATCTCTTCCCCGGCTCGCTGATCTGGATCGCGCGCTGGGGCTGGGAGACGATCAACGCAGTGACCGGTGCGTACGCCGTACTGACCGTGCTCGATCTGCTCTTCGGCATCAAGAGCAACACCACGCTGATCGTCGTGACGCTGCTGCTCTTCGTGGGCTGCACGTTCCTCGTCTCCGGTCTTGGCATCAACGCCCTGCGCCGGTGCAGCACCTGGTCGACGTACCTCTTCGGCGCCTTCAGCGTGCTCGTGCTGATCTACCTGATCGCCAGCACCGACTGGGCCGCCGTGTTCGCCAAGCCGGCCGGTTCGACCGCGATGATGATCGCGGGCATCGGCACCATCGCGGCCGGCGGCATCAGCTGGGTGCCTTCGGGCCCCGACTTCACCCGCTACCTGCCGCGCACGGCGTCGGGCAAGGGCATGGTCGGCGCCACCGTCGGCGGCGCGGGCGTCGTCGTCCTGCCGATGGTCCTCATGGGCGCGGTGATGGCCGTCAGTACGCCGGACCTGGCGTCGGCCAAGGACCCGGTGTCCTTCATCGGTGAGCTGCTGCCGAGCTGGATCGCCGTTCCGTATCTGCTGATCGCCCTGATCGGCATGCTGCTGATCAACTCGATGTCGATGTACTCGGCCGGCTTCACCGCGCAGACGCTGGGAATCAAGGTGCCGCGCGCCTGGGCCGTGAGCGTCAACGCGCTCATCAGCCTGGTCTTCGGCTTCCTGCTGATGGTGGTGGCGACGAGCTTCTTCGGCTCGTTCATCTCCTTCCTGACGCTGCTGGCCGTGGCGTTCTCGGCGTGGATCGGTGTCTTCGGTGTGGACATGCTGAGCCGTCGTACGTACGACGGTGAGGCGCTGATGGACACCACCCGCACCAGCGGCTACTGGTACCGCGGCGGTTTCGCCTGGCAGGCCATGACGGCGTGGGGCGTCGCGCTGATGATCGGCCTGCTGTTCACCAAGGTCGACTGGTTCACCGGACCGCTCGCCGGTTCCTGGATCGGGCGCAACGGCCTGGGCTGGGCGGCGACGATCGTCGTGGCGGCGCTGCTGTACGCGGTGCTGCCGAGGACGAGGGCCGAGGAGCCGGAGCAGAAGGCCGAGGCAGAGAAGGCGCCCGAGCCCGTCGGGAGCCTGTCCATCTGACGTAACGTCAACTAACGTCCCCCTTCGCCACATCGACACCCGGCGGAGGGGGACGTTTCGTCATGGCCTTCACAGTGGTCCGCTTCAACCTCGTCGATCCCGACGCGACCCCCAAGACGCACGCGGCCCGTTACCGCGCCGCCCTGGAGATGGCGGCGTACGCCGACGACCGCGGCATCGACACCGTCCAGACCGAGGAGCACCACGGCGCCGCCAACGGCTGGCTCCCCTCCCCCTTCGTCTTCGCGGGCGCGGTCCTCGGCGCGACGCGGCGCATCGCGGTCACCGTCTCCGCGGTCATCGGGCCGCTGTACGAGCCGCTGCGGCTGGCCGAGGACATCGCCGTACTCGACCTGATCGGCCAGGGACGCCTGGTCACGGTCGCGGGCACCGGCTACCGGCCCGAGGAGTACGAGCAGCTGGGCGTCGACTGGGGGCAGCGCGGCAGGCTCCAGGACGAGGTGCTCGAAACGCTGCTTCTGGCGTGGACCGGCGAGCCCTTCCCGTACCGCGGCCGTACCGTGCGCGTCACGCCGCGCCCGTACACGCGGCCGCATCCGCCCCTGCTGGTCGGCGGGTCGTCGCGGGCGGCGGCGCGGCGCGCGGCCCGCTTCGGCCTGCCGTTCTTCCCGAGCGCGCATCTGCCCGAGCTGGAGGCGTACTACCACGCGAAGCGGGCGGAGTTCGGGACCGACGGCTTCTGCATGATGCCGGCCGCCGAGACGCCGATGCTGCATGTCGCGGAGGATCCGGACCGTACGTGGGCCGAGTACGGGGAGCACTTCCTGCACGAGGCGCAGACGTACGCCTCCTGGCAGTCCAAGGACATCGCGTCGGCCGTACGGTCGCGGGCGACCACCGTCGATGAGCTGCGCGGCGAGGGGGTCTACCGGGTCGTGACGCCGGACGAGTGCGTGGCGCTGGCCGCCGGCAGCCTCGTACTGCATCCGCTGTGCGGCGGGATGCCCGTCGACGAGGGCTGGCGCAGCCTGCAGCTGTTCGCGGAAAACGTACTGCCCCGGCTCAACGGGTGAGCCGGGGCAGTGCCGTGTCCGAGGAGAGGGGCAGCGGGGGTTAGCCCATCTCCTCCAACGCCTTGCCCTTGGTCTCCTTCACGAACTTGAGCACGAAGGGGATCGAGAGCACGGCGAAGAATGTGTAGATCACGTACGTCCCCGAGAGGTTCCACTCGGAGAGGCTCGGGAAGCTCGCGGTGATCGCCCAGTTGGCGATCCACTGCGCGGAGGCGGCGACGCCGAGCGCGGCGGCGCGCAGCCGGTTCGGGAACATCTCGCCGAGGAAGACCCAGACGACGACACCCCACGAGAGGGCGAAGAAGAGCACGAAGACGTGGGCGGCGATCAGCGCGACGATGCCCTGGGTGTGCGGCAGTCTGCCGTCGATGAGGTCGGCGGAGAAGGCCCAGGCCTCGAAGGCGAGGGCGAGCGCCATACCGGTCGAGCCGATGAGGGCGAGCGGCCTGCGGCCGATCCGGTCGACGAACATCATGGCGATCACGGTGCCGACGATGTTGATGATCGACGTCGTGAACGAGTAGAAGAACGAGTCGCTCGGGTTGATGCCGACCGACTGCCACAGCGTCGCGGAGTAGTAGAAGGCGACGTTGATGCCGACGAGCTGCTGGAAGACCGAGAGGCCGATGCCGATCCAGACGATGGGCAGGAAGCCGAAGCGGCTGCCGAGCAGGTCCTTGAAGGTGGACTTGTGCTCGCTGCGCATGGCGTTCTCGATCTCGGTGACGCGCAGGTCGAGGTCGACGTTCTTACCCTCGACGTCGGCCAGGATCGCCTTGGCCTTGTCGACCTTGCCGACGGAGATGAGGAAGCGCGGCGACTCGGGGATGGCGAAGGAGAGCATGCCGTAGAGGACGGCCGGGACCACCATCACACCGAGCATGACCTGCCAGGCCTCGATGCCGAGCAGCTTGCCGCGCTGGTCGCCGTCGGCCAGGTTGAGGATGCCCCAGTTGACGAGCTGGGAGACCGCGATGCCGATGACGATCGCGGCCTGCTGGAAGGAGCCGAGGCGGCCGCGGTACGCCGGCGGGGCGACCTCGGCGATGTAGGCCGGGCCGATGACCGAGGCCATGCCGATGGCGATACCGCCGAGCACCCGCCAGAAGGCGAGGTCCCACAGGGCGAACGGGAGCGCGGAGCCGACGGCGCTGATCGTGAACAGCGCGGCCGCGATCTGCATGACGCGGATGCGGCCGATGCGGTCGGCGATCCGGCCCGCGGTGGCGGCGCCGATGGCGCAGCCGATCAGGGCGATGGCGATGACCTGGGCGAGGGTCGCGGATCCTACGTCGTACTTGCCTCGGATGCCTTCGACCGCGCCGTTGATCACCGAGCTGTCGTAGCCGAAGAGGAAGCCGCCCATCGCGGCTGCCGCCGTGATGAAGATGACGTGGCCGAGGTGGTCCGGGTGGGCCTCGCGGGCTCCGGACGCCGGTGGTTGCGCTGTGCTGGTCACATCAACTCCTGAGGCCTGGCCGCGTCGCCTGGCGTGGGGGGCAAGCACTTCCAGTGGGCACAACATGGGGCTGCCCACCACTTGAAGGTAAAAACGACGTTGCCGAGACTATGCCTTCAGGTTTCGAAGTCAAGAGCACGGCAATGTGAAGTTCGTGGATGCGGCGTGGCGGCTTGTGTTCAAGGTTTGAAGGTGAGACGGGCGGCAGGGCAACGCTCAGCGAAGACGCTGGCTGATGACCTTGGAGACGCCGTCCCCCTGCATCGAGACGCCGTACAGCGCGTCGGCGACCTCCATCGTCCGCTTCTGGTGGGTGATCACGATCAGCTGCGAGCTCTCCTGGAGCTCCTCCATGATCCGGATGAGCCGCTGGAGGTTGGTGTCGTCGAGCGCGGCCTCGACCTCGTCCATCACATAGAACGGGCTCGGCCTGGCCTTGAAGATCGACACCAGCATGGCCACCGCGGTCAGCGACCGCTCGCCACCGGAGAGCAGCGAGAGCCGCTTGACCTTCTTGCCCGGCGGCCGCGCCTCGACGTCCACACCCGTGGTGAGCATGTTGTCGGGATCGGTCAGGATCAGCCGGCCCTCGCCGCCCGGGAAGAGCCGCGAGAAAACCCCTTCGAACTCCCTCGCCGTATCCCGGAACGCCTCGCTGAAGACCTGCTCGACGCGCTGGTCGACCTCCTTGATCACCTGCATCAGGTCGGTGCGCGTCTTCTTCAGGTCTTCGAGCTGCTCGGAGAGGAACTTGTGGCGCTCCTCCAGTGCGGCGAACTCCTCAAGGGCCAGCGGGTTCACCTTCCCGAGCTGCTGGTACGCCCGTTCGGCTGCCCGGAGCCGCTTCTCCTGCTCCCCGCGCACGAACGGCCGCGGCTGGTTCCGGGGGTCCTGCGGGTCCTGGGGCACGTCCTCGCCCTCGGCGGGCGGCGACGGCGGTACGGGCTGATCGGGCCCGTACTCCGCCACCAGTCCCGCCGGTTCCACGCCCAGTTCCTCCAGGGCCTTCGTCTCCAGCTGCTCGATGCGCAACCGCTTCTCGGCGCCCAGCACCTCGCCGCGGTGGACCGAATCAGTCAGCTTGTCGAGCTCACCCTTCAGGTCGCGGCCGCGGCCGCGCTCGGCCGCCAGTTCCCGCTCGCACTCCGCCTTGGCCGCCTCGGCCGCGGCCCGCTCCTCGTCGGCCCGTACGAGCGAGACCTCGGCATGGGCCAGCAGTTGCCGCGCACCGGACGCGACGGCCGCCGCCACCTGCGCCTCGTGCCGCAGCCGCGCGCGCCGCTGCTCGACGCGCGCCCGCGCCTCACGCTCCGCGCGCGCCCCCCGGTCGAGGGCGTCGGCCCGTCCGGCGAGCCCCTTCACCCGCTCCTCGTGCGTGCGGACCTGGAGCCGGGCCTCCATCTCGGTCTGGCGGGCGTTGGCCCCGTCGGCGGCGAGCCGGTCCCGCAGGGAAGTGTCCGGCTCCTCCTCTACGGGCGCTTCCTCGGCCGCCAGCAAGCGCTCGGCCAGCTCCTGGGCCTCCTCAGTGGCCCGCTCCAGCGCTTCCTGGGCGCGGGCGGCGGCAGCGGCCGACCGCTCGGCCTCGCCCGCGGCGCCACGCGCCTGTCCGGCGAGCCGCCCGAGCTGCTGCGCGACGCCCGACTTCTCCCGGTCGGCGGCGCGGCGCCGCTGAGCCAGCTCCTCGACGAGTGCGGCACACGCGTTACGCCGCTCCCCCGCCCGGTGCTGGGCTCCCGCCAGCTCCTCGCACCGTACGGCGAGCTCCGCCAGCTCGGCGGCGGCCTCGTCGACGGAGGCCTGCACCTCCAGCAGGCTCGGCGCCCCCGCCGAGCCGCCGTGTGCGTAGTACGCCCCGAGAACATCGCCCTCGGCGGTCACAGCGGTCAGCCCCGGCCGGGCGGCGACCAGATCCTCGGCGTCCTCCAGCGTCCCGACGACGACCATGTCCCGCACGAGCCGCCGCACGGCAGGCATCAACTCGGCAGGCCCCCGCACCAGCTCCGCAACGGCCGGCGCCCCACCGCCCTCCCGCCGCGGCGCGACGACACCACCCCGCACAGCCACTCCCGCCACCCCGCCCCCCGAACCGGACGGACCGCCCTGGCCGGGTACGCCGTGAGGGGCGACGGGGCCCTCGGGGGCCGTGCGCTCGGTGGCCGCGCCACCGGGGTCGGCCGGCCGGCGGGGCGCGACGTCGACGGTGGCCGAGGCGCCGGTATCGCCGTCGCGCCCGGCGGACGCCGTGGTCCCCGCCGGGACGCGTGCGGGTGCTGCGCCCGCCGGTCCGCCCGGCAGGAGTACCGCCCGGCCCGCGTCCTGCTTGCGAAGGAGGCGGATCGCTTCGGCTGCCGTCGCCGGGTCGGTCACCGCGATCGCGTCGGCCGCGGCGCCCAGCGCCGCCGCCACCGGGATCTCGTAGCCGGGGGTGACCGTGAGGAGCTCCGCCGCCGGGCCCAGCAGGCCGGTGAGCCGGGGCTGCGCGGCGAGCAGTGCGCCCGTGCCGTCCTTGCGCCGCAGCCCCAGGGCCAGCGCGTCGTGCCGCGCGGAGATCGCGGCCCGGCGGCGCTCGGCGGAGGTGGCCGCCTCCCGGGCCGCCGTGAGCCCGGCTTCCGCCTCGGCGAGCTCCCGCCTGGCCGCCTCGTGCTGCTCGGCCAGGTCGGACTCGCCCGCGTCCAGCCCCTCCACCTCGGCCCTGAGCTGCTCGTACTCCTCCTGCGCGGCGGCGGCCCGCTCCTGGGCGCCCTCGTGCGCGGCGGCCAGCCGGTCGATCTCCGCCTGGGCCGAACCGGCCCTGCTGCGGGCCGCGTTCACCTGGCCGCTGAGCCGGGCCAGCCCCTCGCGCCGGTCGGCGATGGCCCGCGCCGCGTCCTTGAGCCTGCGCTCCTCGGCCGCCAGCTCGCGTTCGAGTTCGGCCCGGTGCTCGACCGTGTCCTCCAGCGCCCGCCGCGCCGCCTCCAGCGCGGCTTCCAGCTCCGCCTCCTGCTCGCGGATCCTGACGGCCTCGCGCTCCATGTCCTCCGGGTCGCGCCCGCGCCGCTCCTCCTCCTCCTGCGGAGCCGTCGCGCTCTTCACCCGGGCGTCGGCCAGCGAGACCGTGCCGCGCACCCGCTCCGCCAGCTGCGACAGCTCGTACCAGGTCTGCTGTGCCCGCTGGAGTCGCGGAGCGAGGCGGCGTACCTCTTCCTCCAGTTCCGCCTCGCGCGCCAGCGCGGCCCTCAGCTGCGCCTCGGCCGCGTCCTTGCGCTCCTTGAGCGCCGCCTCGTCGGCGATCTCCGCGCGCAGCGCCTCGCGCAGCTTCACCAGGTCGTCGGCGAGCAGCCGCAGCCGGGAGTCGCGCAGGTCGGCCTGGATGACGGCGGCCCGCCGCGCCACCGCCGCCTGCCGCCCGAGCGGCTTGAGCTGCCGCCGCAGCTCGCCGGTCAGATCCTGTATGCGCGAGAGATTCGCCTGCATCGCGTCCAGCTTCCGCAGCGCTTTCTCTTTCCGCTTGCGGTGCTTGAGAACGCCTGCGGCCTCCTCGATGAACGCCCTGCGCCCCATCGGATCGGCATGCAGTACGGAGTCGAGCTGGCCCTGCCCGACGATCACATGCATCTCTCGCCCTATCCCGGAGTCGGAGAGCAACTCCTGGATATCGAGCAGCCGGCACGTATCGCCATTGATCTGGTATTCGCTGCCGCCGTTGCGGAACATGATCCGCGTAATGGTGACTTCGGCGTACTCGATGGGCAGCGCACCGTCGGAGTTGTCAATGGTCAGGGAGACCTCGGCCCGGCCGAGCGGCGGCCGGCCGGTCGTCCCGGCGAAGATGACGTCCTCCATCTTGCCGCCGCGCAGCGACTTCGCGCCCTGCTCCCCCATGACCCAGGACAGCGCGTCCACGACGTTGGACTTGCCCGAACCATTGGGTCCTACGACGCAGGTGATCCCTGGTTCGAACCGCAGCGTCGTGGCCGATGCGAATGATTTGAAACCGCGGAGAGTCATGGCCTTGAGATGCACCGCCGCACTCTACCTTTCACCGCCGGTTTCACCCATGAAGGTGCAGGGCACATCAGACGGTAAGGGAAGAGGCCTACATACAGGGCGGAAAGAAAGAAGGGACGCCGAAGCGTCCCTTGCATTGTCTTGCTGATAGATCTTGAGCAGATCTCAAGCGGCTGATACGGACAGCCTGACGGGCTCGGATTCTCCTACGAGCCGTGTCAGGTGAGCGCAGGCTCCGCCTGGGGTACGTCGATGTCGATGCTGTCGAGCAGCGAATCTCCGCGGTGGTGAGCGGCGGCGCTCAGCGCGTCGTTCTCGGACTGAATCCGGTTGAGCTCGGACTCAAGATCCTGGACGCGCTGCTGAAGCCGTCGCATCTCGGCGAGGAGTCGCGGGTCGGAGCCGCCGACGTAACCGAGAAGCGCCTTTGCCATGATGGATGGTCCTCCACACTGAGTGACCGACCGAAGCGGTGGTGGGTCGTGAGGGAATCGCACCCGCGGTGCTTGTCATCTCTGTTGTTCTCAATGCCAAACAGCTAAGGTGCGCGGGGCTTCCAGAGTCTCACCAAAAAGTTTGACGGTCAACACGATCACGCCCCGTATCGCGGGCAGCCCGGGGGCGCGCAGGCGCGAAAGCGCGCCGTGCCGCCTCTACTGCGGGGCCCTGAGGGCGTAGAGATCATCCGTCCTTCGGCAGCTTTCCACGACATGCGTTTCTTGGCAACCACCAGGTCATTTCTGTCCCAGGCACCCACCACGGGCACTTCCGCAATGCGCCGGTGGCGCCTGCGAGCCGGGATCTGTCAGCGGACGTCGAATCCCGCGTAACCGCCGCGCGGTGTGCCCCAGATCTCGGTCACTCCCTCGACCCGCCCGGGAGTGTCGTCCGAGCACAGCCATTCCAGCAGACGGTGGCAATTCTCACGCGGACCCTCGGCCACGACCTGCACCCGGCCGTCGTCCAGGTTGAGGGCGAAGCCGGCGATGCCGCCGATCTCCAGAGCGTTTGCCCTGGTGAACCAGCGGAAGCCCACTCCCTGTACTCGGCCGCGTACCCAAGCGGTGAGCCGCACGTCTTCGTTCATGCCTGCACGCTAACTGGCCAATTGCTCACGAGGCACTTCGCCCCCACGCGTCATGGCGTACAGTCCCGACGAAATGAGGCCTCACTCGTTCGGGTGAGGCGCATTGACGTTGACCACGTCGAGCAAGCATGAGGAAGGCCAGCAGATGGGACGCCATCGTCGCTCCGCCGCCGGACCCGTGGCAGACCACGCGGACGCACCGGCAGGCCAGCACCAGGGTGGTGCGCGCCGCCGGAAGAAGCGGGCCGCACCCGTACGCACCGGGCTGCTCGGTGTCTCCGCCGCCGTGGCCCTGGGAGCCGTGGCCGTCGCCTCCGGGCTGGTTCCCGGCGGTGAGAACTACTCCTTCAGCGGGGGCACGGGGGACCAGGTCCGCGCCGAAGGCCCGGCCGGGTTCGAGACCCAGGGCGGCAGCACGGCGCAGCCCACGGACCGGGCGACGACGCCCTCCGCCGAGGACACCGGGGGTGCGCAGGCGCCGTCGAAAACTCCTTCGCCCAAGCCGTCCAAGCCCACGAAGGACGCGGAGAAGCCCTCCGCCAAGCCGTCGGCCAAGCCTTCCCAGCGGGAGAAGGCCGTGGACAAGCGCACGGAGAAGCCGGCCGAGCCCCGGAAGACCGCGAAGCCCGAACGCGTCGTGCCCACCCCCACCGTGAAGGCCCCGGGGAACGGCAGCACGGTCGGTTCAGGCGCCGAGTCCGCCGCCGAGGCGGCCGTCCTGACCCTGGTCAACCAGGAGCGGGCGGCGGCCGGCTGCTCTCCGGTCCGCGCCGACGGCCCGCTGGCCGCGCTGGCTCAGGACTTCAGCGAGGACATGGCCGCCCGTGACTTCTTCGATCACACCGATCCGGACGGGGCGACCCCCTGGGACCGCGCCGAGAAGGCGGGCATCGACGGCCTGGGCGGCGAGAACATAGCCCGCGGCCAGGCCGATGCCCAGTCGGTGATGGACGCCTGGATGAACAGCGAAGGCCACCGGGCGAACATACTGAACTGCGACTTCAAGACCCTGGGCGTCGGCGTGCACATGGCCTCCGGCGGCCCCTGGTGGACTCAGAACTTCGGCTTCTGAGCTTTCCGCAGGTCAGCGGCCTAGTCTGACGCTTGGGCCGTGTCAGGGCCGTCGGCGGGCTGACTTTGGTGAGCGAAGACCCCATCGACGGCTGCCCCGGGTCCGGGTCTTGCTGTTCGGCATCAGGTGTGTGTACGTCCGGAGGGTGTAGCCCGGATCGTGGTGCCCGAGGTATTCGCTCAGTGCCTTGATGCTCTCGCCCGCGTCCAGGAGGACCGAGGCGTAGAAGTGGCGCAGCGCGTGCATCCCGTTCTCGCGTCCGGTCGTTATGCCGGCCGAACGCAGGGCGGGACGCCAGACGCGATCGTTGAAACGGTTCCGGTTCAGCGCCAGCCCCTCAGCGCTGACGAAGATGAGCGTTGCCGTCACCGGCGGCCCATCCACGGTCTTCCACGGCAGCGTTACCTCAGTGGGCTTGTGCCGAGTGATGTGAGCCGCGAGTGCGAAGACCACCGACTCGGGGAGCGGCACGTCACGCTCCTTGCCACCCTTGGGCGGGGCGAACACGGCGCGGCTACCGAGCAGCTTGACTTGGCGAACGGCGTGCAGGACACCGCCGAGGAAGTCGACATTTTCGACAGCGAGCCCAAAGACCTCTCCTTGTCGCAGCCCGCATCCGGCGGCAACCTCGATCATCTCGCTGTAGCGGTCGGGGAGCTCCGGGCGCACGCTCATCACTTGCTCGTACGTCCAGGGCTTGACCTTGCGAGGATCGAGCCGAGGAGCCTTGACCGAGCGGGCACGGCACGGGTTTTCCTTGATGACGCGGTCTTCTACAGCGGCGGTGAAAACCGTAGAGACGTGCGCGAAGATCACACGGCGGTAGCCGGGCGAGAGTCCGGCGTCCTCCATCTGCCGCATCCAAAAGCCGCAGGTGTGAGGGCTGGATTGCGCCCATGGTGCGCGAGCCCAAGTAAGGGACAGCGTGCAGGCGAAGCCGCATGTCGACGGCCCGCGTCGCCGGGTCAGTGGTTTGTGTCTTCAGCCAACCAGTCACCTACTGCCGGAACGTGGTCTTGCCCCAGGATCACAGCCTGCCCGAGTTGCCGGCCAGCGTACGGCCCCCTGATCATGCTCGACCCCAAACCGGGCAGGCCACCGGCCAAACCCGCTCCACCGACCTTGCAGATGTCTGCGCGTCGCAACGCCATCACTCCCTGTTGTCACGTAGGGCGTAGAAGATGTTGCGGTCGGTGATCAGCGAGCTGAAGCTGAGCGGGATGCACCGGATTTCAGCGAGCGCGGACGGAACCGCGCAGGTCGCGGTGCGCGAGGAGAGCGTGCGATGCGGATGATGATGAAGGCCCGCATGGACACCCAGATGTCGAATCAGGTGACGAAGGGCGGAGCGATGCCCAAGTCACTGAAGTCAGCCATCGAGCAGCTGAAGCCCGAGGCCGCCTACTTCACCCCTGAGGGCGGGCGCACCATGTTTCTCGTATTCGACATGGAGGACAGCTCGCAGCTGCCATCCATCGCCGATCCGTTCTTCCAGGAGATGGGCGCGGAGGTCACATTTGAGCCGATCATGAACCTCGACGATTTGCAGAGGGGCCTTGCTGCCCTGCAGTAGCAGAGTTGAGCTCAGCGGCCGCATGCTGATCAGCCGGAAAGACTTCAGCGACCGGCCCGCCCAGTCGGCCAAACTGTGGTCGCAGAACTCAATGCTATCGATCGGCTCGGTGGGGTCGGTGTTGTCCATCGGGCCGGTCGGCTCGGCCCTGTCGGTCGGCTCGATCGGTTCCGCCCTGTCGCGGATCTCAGCCGGATCCTTGCTGAGCTCGGGATCACTGTTGTCGGCCCAGTCGCAGTGGTCGATACTGTCCTGGCGTTCCTCTCGCGGCTTCCTCTCCGCCGAGGCGAGTGTCTGACTGCGCAACAGCGCCGTGGACTACCCATGGACGAGAAAGCGCCCACCTTCTCTGACATCCACGGCTGACATCAACGACGCCGGACGGCGGTGCACCCCAGCATCCCTGTCCAGCCGTCGTGCTGGTGAATCGCGGCGGCCGGAACAGCCTCTGATCGAACTCCTAGAGCGGATGTCATGGCACGACGGAGCGCTGTCCCGGGGCCGTCTCGGGGCCGTGGAAGGGCGCTCAACGATGACCAACGCTGACAACTGTCGACAGCTCAGCAGCAGGTCACAGCTTTGATCAATTATGCGACCGCAGGTCAGAAACACCCTGTGTCACTTCTTCGGCTTCTGAGCCCAGTACGCACCCAGCACGAAGGCCCCCGTCCCATGGCGACGGGGGCCTTTGCTTTCGCGCACCAGCAGGGGATCGCGGGACAGCTGCTCGCCCTGATCGAGCTCGTCGAGGGGCGCATGCCGGGGGTACTGACGGCGCGCGCGTTACGACGCGAAGCGCGGCAATGCAGAGGGGAGCGCGCAGCGCTCTACTGAGGGCGGCGGGAGACGGGCGGGCGCTGACAGCGCGGGCAGAAGTAGCTGGAGCGGTTCATCCAGGGGCGCCGGCGCATCGCCGTGCCGCAGCGGCGGCAGGGTTCGTCCTCCCGCCCGTACGCGTCCAGGGACCGCTCGAAGTAGCCCGATTCGCCGTTCACGTTCACGTAAAGACTGTCGAAGCTGGTGCCGCCCACGGCGAGCGCTGCGTTCATCACGTCCCGCGCATGGCCGAGGAGTTCGGCCGCGCGGGGGCGCGTGATGGTCGCGGTGGGGCGCTCGTAGTGCAGCCGCGCGCGCCACAGCGCCTCGTCCGCGTAGATGTTGCCGACGCCGCTGATCAGTGACTGGTCGAGCAGGGCGCGCTTGATGGTCGTACGGCGCAGGCGCAGCGCCGTACAGAACGCGGCGTCGTCGAAGGCGGGGTCCAGGGGGTCGCGCGCGATGTGCGCGATGACGTCGGGGAGCCCGTCCGGGGAATTGTCGTGCAGCGACAGCCCGCCGAAGGTGCGCTGGTCGACGAAGCGCAATTCCGTACGGAAATCGCCCGCGGCGGAGCCGCTATCGGATTCCGTGAAGCGGACACGGATGCGCAGGTGCTTCTCGTCGGGGGCGGACTCCGGCTGTACGAGCAGCTGGCCGCTCATCCCGAGGTGACCGAGGACGGAGGCGGCGGTGTCCTCCAGCGGCAGCCACAGGTACTTGCCGCGGCGGCGCGCGGCCCCGACGCGGTGCCCCTTGAGACGTACGGCGAAATCCTCACCGCCGGCGAGGTGGCGGCGTACGGCCCGGGGGTGCAGGACCTGCACCTCGGAGACGGTACGGCCGGTGACCCAGCGCTCCAGCCCGCGACGTACGACTTCGACTTCGGGGAGCTCGGGCACGGATGCAGGATACCTCTGTGCCCCCTGCCGGATTCCGGCAGGGGGCACAGAGGGTACAGCGTGGGTGACTCAGGCGGTGGCCTGGGCCGACGGCGTCGCTTCGTCGGCCGTGGCCTTCACGGGCGTCGCCGCGGCCGTGGCCTCGGCCGCCGCGCGCTCGTCCGCGGCCGCGCGAATAGCGCGCCACGCGGACTCCGCCGCCTGCTGTTCCGCTTCCTTCTTGCTGCGGCCGGTGCCGGTGCCGTACGAGACACCACCGACGCGGGCAGCAGCAGTGAAGGTCTTCTCGTGGTCGGGTCCGGTCTCCGAGACGAGGTACTCGGGGACACCGAGGCCCTCGCTCGCGGTGAGTTCCTGGAGACTGGTCTTCCAGTCCAGGCCCGCACCGAGGCTCGAAGACTTCTCGATCAGCGGATCGAAGAGCCGGTGCACCAGTTCCGATGCGGCTCCGAGACCCTGATCGAGATAGACCGCGCCGATCACCGCTTCAAGGGTGTCGGCGAGGATGGATGCCTTGTCCCTGCCACCCGTGCCCTCTTCGCCCCGGCCGAGCCGGATGAAGGAGCCGAGTTCGAGGCCGCGGCCCACCTCCGCGAGTGCACGAGAGTTGACCACCGCGGCCCGCAGTTTGGCCAGCTGGCCTTCCGGCAGGTCGGGGTGGGTCCGGTACAGCGTGTCGGTGACCACCAGGCCGAGCACGGAGTCCCCGAGGAACTCCAGGCGCTCGTTGGTGGGCAGACCGCCGTTCTCGTACGCGTACGAACGGTGGGTCAGCGCGCGCACCAGAAGGGCGGACTCGAGCTGATACCCGAGCCGCCCTTCCAGAAGCGTGTGGGACGAGGCCGTGTTCTCCGCCGGCATTTTGGCGTTGTCCGCCTTGGCGTCAGACATCGTGCCTCTCACCAGCCGCTCAGACCTCGAGGACCTGGCGCTTGTTGTACGTGCCGCAGCTCGGGCACGCGATGTGCTGGAGCTTCGGCTCCTGGCAACGCTCACACGAAACCAGGGTGGGGACCGCAGCCTTCCACTGCGACCGGCGGTGGCGCGTGTTGCTGCGCGACATCTTCCGCTTCGGAACAGCCACGGCTACTTCTCCTGCTTCTCGTCGACGCCCGACTCGGCGGCGTCGCCAATGTTGTCCTTCTCGCCGTCCTGGTTGGTCCCGGCGAGTCCTTGCAGTGCCGCCCATCGAATGTCGACGGCGTCATGGTTGTGATCGGGATTCTCGTCCAGCCTGATCCCGCACTGCGGGCACAGGCCGGGGCAGTCCTCCCGGCACACCGGCTGCATCGGCAGTGCGAGCACTACCGCATCACGCAGCACGGACTCGAGGTCGAAGAGACCTTCCTCGAGGTAGAGCGTGTCCTCGTCGTCCTCGTCGTCGTCGGCCGGTTCCGCCTTGTGGCGGCCCCGGTCATCGGCGGCAGGGTACGAGAACATCTCCTGGAAGTCCGCTGCAACGTCGAGCTCCAGCGGCTCCAGACACCTTACGCACTCCCCCTCGGCCGTCGCACGGGCGGTGCCTGTGACAAGCACCCCTTCCATGACGGATTCGAGGCGGAGCCTGAGATTGATCGGTGCGCCGTCGGGCACGCCGATGACCCCGTCGAGACCGAAGTTCTTGGGGGCCGCTACCGAGCGGGTCAGCCGCTGGAGCGCACCGGGACGCCGACCCAGCTCGTGCGTGTCGAACACGAGGGGGTTGCGGTGGTCGAGGTGGGCGTTCAGGGGTCTTCCTGCTTTCGGTTCGCTGTGGTGGGCCGTCGTGTCGCTGTCGCGAAGGCGAAGCGGGCAGCCGTGATCGCGGGCATACGCGCGACCGAAGAGCCAGGATACTTGACGCTTCGCTCAGGGCCCAATCGGTCCCTACCGCCCCTGCTCGTACTCCCGCAGCCGGTCGAGGTCGATCATGCCCGTGTCGAACAGGCTGGTCTCGTCGAGAGCCGCCTGCTGCTGGGGCACCTGCCCGGCCGGCTGCGGGTGCTGCTGGCCATAGCCCTGCCCTTGGTCGTAGCCCTGCTGCTGGTACGCGTAGGGGTCCTGCTGCTGGTAGGCGTACGGATCCGGCTGCTGAGCGGCGTAGGGGTCCTGCGGCTGCTGGTAGGCGTAGGGGTCCTGCTGCTGTTGCGGCTGCTGGTACGCGTACGGGTCGTACGGCTGCTGCGCGGGAATGTGCGGCTGCTCCGGCACCGGCACGGGGGCCGGCTGGGCGTGCTGCTGCACGGCCTGCGGCTCCGCCAGGTCGGCGAGGAAGTCCGCGTCGCTGCTGTGCTGCTGTCCGGCCTCGTCCTGGGCCAGCATGTGCGCGCCGAGCTCGTCCGTCGCCACCCGCCCGTGCAGCTTCTGCCGGCCGCGGCCGACCGCTTCGAGGGTCTTGGAGAGCACGGCCTCGAAGGCGCCGAGCTTGGTGTCGACGTACTCGTCCGCGCGCATGCGCAGGGTCTCCGGGTCGTGGCTGCGCTCCGGGGCCTCCGCGAAGTCGGGGTCCCCATAACCCTGGTCGTCGAGGCCGGGGCCGCGGCCGAGCAGCTTCTCGCGGCCGCGGTCGACGGAGCCGAGGGTCTTGGTGAGGACGACTTCGAAGTTCGCGAGCTTGGAGTCGACGTACTCGTCGGCCTCGGCGCGGATCTCCTCGGCGTCCCGGCGGGCCTCGCCGAGGATGCGGTCGGCCTCCTCCTGGGAGCGGCGGACGACCTCGGTGTCGGAGATGAGGGCACCGCGCTGGGCGTGCGCGGACTCGATGATGCGCTCGGCCTCCTGGCGGGCCTGCTCGGTGATCTGCTCGTGGCCGCCGATCAGCTCCTGCGCCTGCGCGAGGGAGCCGGGCAGGGCCTGGCGTACCTCTTCGAGCATCGAAAGCAGATCGGCGCGGTTGACCACGCACGAGGCCGACATGGGCATGGACCGGGCGCTGCCGACCGCTTCGACGATCTCGTCGAGCTTCTTCTGCACGTCCACCGTGTGCTCGCCACCTGTTCTTCCGGCTGGAGACGGACGGGACGACTGTACGGGCAGTCGGCCACCGGCCGACACCTGGTGACGTTCCGTCAGATTGTCACTTCTTCGCGAGACGCTCGGTGAGCGCGCCGAGAACCCTCGGGGGGACCAGGTGGGAGACGTCGCCGCCCCAGGCCGCGACCTCCTTGACCAGGCTGGAGGAGAGGAAGCTGTAGGTGGGGTTGGTGGGGACGAACAGGGTCTCGACACCCGAGAGGCCGTTGTTCATCTGGGCCATCTGGAGCTCGTAGTCGAAGTCGCTGACCGCGCGCAGCCCCTTCACGATGGCCGGGATGTCGCGCTCCTTGCAGAAGTCGACGAGGAGGCCGTGGAAGGACTCGACCTCGACGTTGCCGAACTCGGCGGTGATCTCGCGGATCAGGTCGATCCGCTCCTCGATCGTGAACAGTCCCTGCTTGGACTGGTTGATCATCACCGCGACGTGTACGACGTCGTACAGCTTGGAGGCGCGGGCAATGATGTCGAGATGTCCATTGGTGATCGGGTCGAATGACCCGGGACAGACTGCGCGGCGCATCTGTAGTCCCTCGCTCTCCGGTCCGGTCATCGTGCGTCTTCGCACGTAGAGGCGGCGCGACCGTACCAAAGCGTCCCCTCGCCGTAGCGACGGGCCCGCAGTGGCTCAAATCCCTTGGGCCAGTTGAATTCTCCACCTCTTGTGCTGCGCTCCACG
Organism: Streptomyces sp. ISL-99; assembly: GCF_018614005.1. Classification (NCBI taxonomy): domain Bacteria; kingdom Bacillati; phylum Actinomycetota; class Actinomycetes; order Kitasatosporales; family Streptomycetaceae; genus Streptomyces; species Streptomyces sp. ISL-99. The sequence goes on along the minus strand of NZ_JAGGPC010000048.1, from coordinate 74,243 downwards.
GTGGCCACGGCATCGCCCGCAAGCCAGCCCTGGGTGCGGAGTGTGAGGAGGATCTCGCGAAGATCGTCGTCGGTGACGGCGTACGGCGGGTCGAGGAACACCACGTCGTACGGCGTCTCGGGCGCCGGACCTGTGATGATCTGCTCCGCTTTGCCCGCCCGGACTTCGGCGCCGGGCAGGCCCAGGGTGCGGACGTTGTCCCGGACGGTGCGGGCGGCCCGGCTGTCGGCTTCGACCAGCAGGGCGTGCACGGCGCCGCGCGACAACGCCTCCAGGCCCACGGCGCCCGAGCCCGCGTACAGGTCGGCGACCCTGATGCCCTCGAGCGTGCCGAGCAGCGACTCCCAGGTGGAGAACATGCCCTCACGCGCGCGGTCGGATGTGGGGCGGGTGCCATTGCCCGGCGGGACGGCCAGGCGGCGTCCGCCGGCCGTGCCGGCGATCACGCGGGTCATGGGTGTCGGTTCCTAGGGTCATGGGCTGTGGGCCGTGGGCGGAGCGGTGCTGTTGCACCCATTGTCAGCCCTTGTCGAGGTACTGCTCCCTCTCCTTGTCGAGCAGGGCGTCCAGAGCGGTGCGCAGCTCCGGCAGCCGTCGCAGCTCTGGGTCGTCGTTGACGACGGCTACGGCCTCCTCGCGGGCCGCCACGATGACCTCCTCGTCGTCGATGACGGCGAGCATCCGCAGCGACGACCGGACACCGGACTGGGCCTGGCCGAGTACGTCGCCCTCGCGGCGCTGTTCGAGGTCGATACGGGAGAGCTCGAAGCCGTCGAGGGTCGCGGCGACGGCGGACAGCCGGGCGCGGGCCGGGCTCGCCTCGTGCATCTCGCTGACGAGCAGGCACAGCCCGGGCGCCGAGCCACGGCCCACCCGGCCGCGCAGCTGGTGCAGCTGCGATACGCCGAACCGGTCGGCGTCCATGATCACCATCGCGGTGGCGTTGGGGACGTTCACGCCGACCTCGATGACCGTGGTGGCGACCAGGACGTCCACCTCCCCGGCGGTGAATCGGCGCATCACGTCGTCCTTGTCGTCGGGCTGCATGCGCCCGTGCAGGACTTCGACGCGCAGGCCCTTCAGCGGACCCGCGGCGATCTGCTCGGCGATCTCCAGGACCGCGAGCGGCGGCCGCTTCTCGGGGTCCTCGTCGGCGGCCGCGGCCTTCTTCCTGCCCCCCTTGGGATCGTCCTCGTCGTCGCCGATACGCGGGCATACGACGTACGCCTGATGCCCGTTCTCCACTTCCTCGCGCACGCGCTCCCACGCGCGGGCGAGGAAGCGCGGCTTGTCCTTGGCCGGGACGACGTGGGTGGCGATGGGCGAGCGGCCGGCCGGGAGCTGGTCGAGGACCGAGGTCTCCAGGTCGCCGAAGACGGTCATCGCGACCGTGCGCGGGATGGGGGTCGCCGTCATCACCAGCAGGTGCGGTGGCTGCTTGCCCTTCGAGCGCAGGGCGTCGCGCTGCTCGACGCCGAAGCGGTGCTGTTCGTCGACGACGACGAGACCCAGATCGTGGAACTGCACCTTGTCCTCGATCAGCGCGTGCGTACCGATGACGATGCCCGCCTCTCCGGTGACCAGGTCGAGCAGGGCCTGACGGCGGGCGGGCATGCCCATGGAGCCGGTGAGCAGCACGACCTTGGTGCCCTGCTCGGCGCCGCCGAGCATGCCGCCCTCGGCCAGCTCGCCCATCATCTCGGTGATGGACCGGTGGTGCTGCTGGGCGAGCACCTCGGTGGGCGCGAGCATCGCGGCCTGGCCGCCCGCGTCGACGACGGCGAGCATGGCGCGCAGCGCCACCATCGTCTTTCCACTGCCCACTTCGCCCTGGAGGAGGCGGTGCATGGGGTGTTCGGTGGCCAGGTCGTCGAAGATCTCCTTGGAGACCTTCTGCTGGCCGTCGGTGAGGGTGAAGGGCAGCTTGGCGTCGAAGGCGTCGAGCAGGCCGCCGGGGACGGGGCGGCGGGCAACGGCCGGGAGCTGGGTGTCGGCGAACCGGCGCCGGGCGAGGGCTACTTGGAGTACGAACGCCTCATCCCATTTGAGCCGGTCCCGTGCCTCGGCGATGTCCGCCTTGGTGCGCGGGCGGTGCACCTTGCGGAACGCGTCGGGCAGGTCCGTGAGCCCGCGGCCCTCGCGCAGGGCGGGCGGCAGGGGGTCGGCGATCTCCTGCCAGCCGGTGGCCTCCATGGAGGCCAGTACCAGGTCGATCGTCTTGGCGATCTTCCAGCTCTCCATCTGGGCGCAGGCCGGGTAGAGCGGGATCAGCTGGTTCGCCCAGGCTTCGACGGCGTCGGCGCCGCTGTCCTTGCCGAGCATTTCGTAGGCCGGGTGGGAGAGCTGGCGGATGTTGCGGAACATGCCGACCTTGCCGGAGAACATGCCGCGGCGGCCCGGCAGCAGTTCCTTCTGGTGGTGGTAGATCGACTTGCCGAAGAAGACCAGCTGGAGCCGTCCGCTGCCGTCGGTGAGCGTCACCTCCAGGCGCTGGCCCCTGCCGTTGTTGAAGCGCAGGACGCGAGCGTCGGCGACCTGGGCGACCACGGTGGCGTGCTCGTCGAGGGGGAGGTCGGCGAGCTGGGTCAGCTCGCCGCGTTCGGCGTACCGCCGGGGGTAGTGATGCAGCAGGTCACCGACCGTGTGCAGGTCGAGGTGCTCGGCCATCACCTTCGCGGTGGTGCCGCCGAGCGTCTTCTTGAGTGGTTCGTCGAGCGCGGGCACGAAATCCATTGGACACCATGGCTCTGACAACTGGCGGCCGCCCGATCCCGGAATCCGGGAGCGCAGACGTCAGCCCGGGTCCGCGGTACCGCGGACCCCGTTCCCGGGCGCTCTCATTCCACGCCGATCAGCAGCGGGGAAGACTGGCGGCCGCCGTCGTACGTGACCGTGTCCACCGCCAGGTGGGACTCGCGTACATGGGCAGCCAAATACTCCGCCAGGTCCGCCGGCGCCTCCTCCCCCAGCACCAGCGTCACCATCTCGCCGCCCGCCGCCAGCATCCGGTCCAGGACCGTGCGGGCCGCCGCCGTCAGGTCGGACCCGATCACGACCACGTCGCCGTCGATCAGGCCGAGCACATCACCGGCCTGGCAGATGCCGGCCATCGTCCATGACTGCCGCTCCGCGATGGTCAGTTCGCCGTAGCGGGTGGCGCCCGCCGCCGACGTCATCGCCACGACGTCCTCGTCGAAGCGCCGGTCCGGTTCGTGGACGGCGAGGGCCGCGATGCCCTGGACCGCCGCGCGGGTCGGGATCAGGGCGACCCGTACCCCTTCGGTACGGACCTGCTCCGCCGCCGCGGCCGCCGTGTGCCGCAGGTCGGCGTCGTTCGGCAGCAGGACGACCTCGCGGGCGTGGGCGCGCCGGATCGCCTCCGCCAGTTCCCCGCTCGCGGGCGGCTCTCCCGGGCGCGCGAGCACAGTCGTGGCGCCGGCCTCGGCGCACAGCCCCGCGAGCCCTTCGCCGGGTACGACGGCGACGACCGCCCGCTGGGCCCGTTCGCGGGGCGGCGCGACCCGGTCGGCGGCGAAGTGCGTGATGCGGATCCGGTACGGGCGGCCTGCCTCGACGCCCGCCTCGACCGCGGCGCCCGCGTCGTCCACGTGCACATGGACGTTCCACAGGCCGTCGCCGCCGACGACGACGAGCGAGTCCCCGAACCCGTCGAGCCGGGTGCGCAGCCGGGCCACCGCCGCGTCGTCCGCTTCGAGCAGGTAGATCACCTCGAACGCGGGGCCGCCCTCCTGCCCCGCGTCCGCCGGGCAGTCGTCGGTCACGGGCAGCGGCGCCGGCGCTTGCCGCTTGTGTACGGCGACGGCCTCGCCCGAGACCGCTTCGACCAGCGCGCCGAGTACGGCCACCAGCCCCCGCCCGCCCGCGTCCACCACGCCCGCACGCCCGAGCACGGCCAGCTGCCGGGGGGTCGCCTCAAGCGCGGTGCGCGCCCCTTCGTACGCCGCGCGCACCACCTCGGTGGCGTCGCCGCCCGTTCGCTCGGCGGCGTCGGCCGCCGCGGTGGCGACGGTGAGCACGGTGCCCTCGACGGGGTGCGCGACCGCCTGGTAGGCGGATTCGGCTGCCCTGCGCAGCCCTCTGCGCAGCCCTTCCGCGTCGGCGCCCCGGTCGGAGAGCACCTGTGCCATGCCGCGCAGCAGCTGGGCCAGGATGGTTCCGGAGTTGCCCCGGGCGCCGATGAGCGCGCCGTGCGCCATGGCCCGTACCGCGTCCGCGAGAGCGGGACCCGATGCCTGCGCAGCCCGCGCACCATCGGTGCCGGTGACGGTCTCGTGCGCGGTGAACACCGCTTCGACGGCCTGCGCGGCGGATTCCACGGTCAGGTAGAGGTTGGTGCCGGTGTCCCCGTCCGCGACCGGATAGACGTTGATCGCGTCGATTTCCTCGCGGGCTCTGCCCAGCGCCTCCAGGGCCAGTGAGCACCAGGTCCGTACCGCGACGGCGTCGAGGGTCTGCGGCACCTGGCGTCCTCCTTGAGAGCGGGTTGAACCGCAGGGTAGTCGCGCCATGCGCCACCTCGATGGCGGGGGCGGACGCGGGGGGACGGGGCGAGGGGCCTCGGGAGCCATGGTAGTTTCGTTCTACGGGAGCAGCCGATGTATGCTGCTCCGGTTGCCCGATGAAAATCGGGACATTCCCCCGGCTACGCCACTCGATTCTTCGATCCCGGCATGCCGGGATCCACTGTAAGTGCATCTGAAGTCTTTGGAGTGACCCGTGGCTGCCAACTGCGACGTCTGCGGCAAGGGGCCGGGCTTCGGCAACAACATTTCGCACTCGCACCGCCGTACGTCCCGTCGCTGGAATCCCAACATCCAGCGCGTGCGTGCAGTGGTCGGTCGGACGCCGAAGCGGCTCAACGTCTGCACCTCGTGCATCAAGGCCGGCAAGGTCTCGCGCTGACGTATGCCAAGCGCGGCCACCTAGCTGGTTGCTTAAGAACCGGTCCACCCTTGTGGTGGGCCGGTTCTTTTTATGACTGACCCTGCTATTCCTGGCTGTTCCTCAGGCGCCAGCCGTGGTCGACCGGGCCGATCCCGGTGCCCAGCGCGAACCCGGCCGCGATGGCCTCGGTCACGTACTCCTTGGCCGCGGACACGGCCTGCGGTACGTCGAGGCCCTTCGCCAGGCCCGACGCGATCGCGGACGCCAGTGTGCAGCCCGTCCCGTGCGTGTGCCGGTTGTCGTGGCGGGGGGCCCGGAGCCAGTGCTCCTCCGTGCCGTCCGTCAGGAGGTCAACCGCGTCGCCCGGCAGGTGGCCGCCCTTGACGAGCACCCAGCGCGGCCCGAATTCGAGGAGCGCGCCCGCCGCCCGCCGCAGTCCCGCCTCGGACTCCACGCGTACGCCGGTGAGCTGGGCCACCTCGTCGAGGTTCGGGGTGGCGACGGTCGCCGTGGGCAGCAGCTTCGTCCGTACCGATTCGAGGGCGGACGTGGCGAGCAGCGGGTCGCCGTGCTTGGAGACGCCCACCGGGTCGACGACCACTGGGACGTCGGTGCCGGCGAGCAGTTCCGCGACCGTCTCGACGAGTTCGGCCGAGGACAGCATCCCGGTCTTCACGGCCTGTACGCCGATGTCGTCGACGACGCTGCGGTACTGGGCCCGTACGGCCTCCACCGGCAGGTCCCAGGCCCCTTGCACACCCAGGGAGTTCTGCGCCGTCACGGCGGTGAGCACGCTCATGCCGTGCACGCCGAGGGCCAGCATCGTCTTGAGGTCGGCCTGGATGCCCGCACCGCCGCCGGAGTCGGATCCGGCGACGGTGAGGACGCAAGGAAGTATTCGCATACGGGCGAATCTAGTACGCCGGGGCTGCGGGACTAGGGGGCGGTCTCGATGTCCCCGAAGTGGTCCCAGCCGCCCTTGCTCGTCCAGGGCGCCCCGTCGACCGTCACCTGCGGCAGCGCGGAGGGGTTGAGGACCTCACCGATGATCTTCCAGCGGGCGGGCAGCTTCGTGTCCGGCGGGAACGTCGCCACGATAGCGTGGTCCTCTCCCCCGGTCAGCACCCACTGCAGCGGGTCCACGCCCACGGCCTGCCCGATGTCGGACATCTGCGTCGGGATGTCGATGAGCCCGGACCGCAGGTCGATACGGACCTTGCTGGCCTCCGCGATGTGGCCGAGGTCGGCCACGAGCCCGTCGCTGACATCCGTCATGGCGGTGGCGCCGAGCTCGGCGGCCGCGGGGCCCGCGTGGTACGGCGGCTCGGGGCGCCGGTGCGCCTCGACGAAGGCGCGCGGCGAGCGGAACCCGCGCGAGAGGACGGCCAGGCCCGCCGCCGACCAGCCCAGCCAGCCGGTGACGGCGACCACGTCGCCGGGCCTCGCGCCCGACCGCGTCACCGGTTCGTGGTTGCGCAGATCGCCGAGCGCGGTGATCGCCACGGTGATGGTCTCGCCGCGTACGACGTCACCGCCGACGACGGCGGCGCCCGCGACCGCGCACTCGTCCCTGATGCCGTCCATCAGCTCGGTCGGCCAGCTCACGGGAAGTTCGGCGGGCACGACGAGGCCGAGCAGCAGCGCGGTCGGCACCGCGCCCATGGCGGCGATGTCCGCGAGGTTCTGGGCCGCCGCCTTGCGGCCCACGTCGTACGCCGTCGACCAGTCGCGCCGGAAGTGCCGTCCCTCGAGCAGGATGTCCGTACTCGCCACGACCCGCCCGTCGGGTGCGGCCACGACGGCGGCGTCGTCGCCGGGCCCCAGCCGTACCGCCGGGGTGGAGGTGAGCCGGGAGGTGAGCTCTCTGATGAGCCCGAACTCCCCCAGTTCGCCCACAGTGCCCTTCATGGATGTGCCCCTTCTGCCCCAGTGCGCTTGCGGTCGCGAGCCATCACTGCTGTAGGTACCGTCAACACATACGTCAACTTCTGGTCTCCCTACGCCACGCTCCGTACGCCGACGGCCGCGCAGGTCTCCCCGCTGCCCGCGACGACGCGATACGGTGGCGTCTCTTTATCTCCCACATGATCCTCGTGGCCGCCCTGGAGGTTCCGTGGTACAGGCGTACATCCTCATTCAGACCGAGGTGGGCAAGGCGTCGTCCGTCGCCGAGACCATCGGCAAGATTCCGGGAGTGATCCAGGCCGAGGACGTGACCGGACCCTATGACGTGATCGTGCGGGCGCAGGCCGACACGGTCGATGATCTCGGCCGGCTGGTGGTCGCCAAGGTCCAGCAAGTGGACGGGATCACCCGCACTCTGACCTGCCCGGTCGTGCACATCTAGCCCCCGTCTACTCTTGGCCGGTGACTTCCACTTCCCGCCGGCTTCTGTCGTACTGGTCGGTGTCGGCGCTCTCGTGCGCCGCCCTGCTGCTCGCTGCCGTCGGCTGCTCCCTCACGGACGATGCCGTGGCGGTCCCGGTTCCCACCCCGTCCTCGGAAGAGGCCGAGGTGTGCCGGGCACTGCACCGTGAGCTGCCGGAGGCCGTCGACGGGCAGCAGCGGCGCACCGCCGAGCCGGAGTCGGACCTCACCGCCGTATGGGGAGATCCGGCGATCGTACTGCGCTGCGGTGTCCCGCGGCCGGAGAAGATGGACGATCCGGCGGCGAAGGCGGTGGAGGCGGACGGCGTCAACTGGATGCTGGAGCGGCAGGGGGACGGCAGTCCGCGCTTCACCACGACCTACCGCGAGGCCTACGTCGAGGTGACCCTCCCCGCGAAGTACGCCCACGACGTCACGCCGTTGGCGGCCTTCGCGGCGCCGGTGAAGAAGACGGTGCCGGACAGCCTCCAGCCGCTGCCCGGCGCACGTCGCGTCGCTGGCTAGCGCAGGCCCGTCGGGCGGCGCAGCGCGGCCTGGATCAGCCGGTCGACGAGCTCCGGGTAGGACACCCCGGTCTCCTGCCACATCCGCGGGTACATGGAGATGGGCGTGAAGCCCGGCATGGTGTTGATCTCGTTGATCACGAACTCGCCGCTGTCGAGCAGGAAGAAGTCGGCGCGCACCAGGCCCTCGCAGGACGCGGCGTCGAACGCCTCGACCGCGAGCCGCCGCACCTCGGCGGTCTGCTCGTCGGTCAGCGGCGCGGGCACCAGACCGGCCGCCGAGTCGATGTACTTCGCCTCGAAGTCGTAGAAGTCGTGGGACGTGACGGGCGGGATCTCGGCGGGCACACTCGCGCGCGGGCCGTCCTCGAACTCCAGCACACCGCACTCGATCTCGCGGCCGCGCAGCAGCGACTCGACGAGGATCTTGGGGTCGTGGCGCTGCGCCTCCTCGATCGCCTCGTCGAGGCCGGAGAGGTCGCTGACCTTGGTGATGCCCATGGAGGATCCGCCGCGCGCGGGCTTGATGAAGAGGGGCCAGCCGTGCTCGCCGGCGAAGTCGACGATCCTCTTGCGGGCGGCGGAGGGGTCGTTCTCCCACTCCCGGGGGCGGATGACCTCGTACGGGCCGACCGGCAGCCCGAAGGAGATGAACACCCGCTTCATGTACTCCTTGTCCTGGCCGACGGCCGAGGCGAGCACACCGGAGCCGACGTACGGGACACCGGAGAGCTCCAGGAGGCCCTGGAGGGTGCCGTCCTCGCCGTACGGGCCGTGCAGCATGGGGAAGACGACGTCGACCTCGCCCAGCGCCTTGGGCACCGAGCCCGGCTCGCTCAGGACCACTTCGCGGTTGCCCGGGTCGACCGAGAGGACCACGCCGCCCTCGGTCGATTCGGCGAGGTTCTCGACGCTCGGCAGGGTCCGGTCGGTGATGGCCATCCGGTCGGGCTCGTCGGCGGTCAGCGCCCAGCGGCCGTCCGTCGTGATGCCGATCGGCAGTACGTCGTACTTCTCGCGGTCGATGGCCCGCAGTACGGCGCCGGCCGTGACGACCGAGATGGCGTGCTCGGAGCTGCGGCCGCCGAAAACGACGGCCACGCGCGGCTTGCGGGGCTCCTGCGCGGGGCTCTGGGGGAGGTTCTCGCTGCTCATATCGAGCTGAGACTACCGTGCACATCCGGTGCCGTGGAGTGCGGGCGCGGGCGCGGCGTGCTGCCCGGCTCCCCGGCCGGTGCCCGGAGGCCACCGCAGCGCCTCGCAGCCCGCCAAGCGGCGCGACAGGTGCGTGAAGAAGGGGTCAGCTGCGCTCGGGCTTGGCGCTGCGTGACATCAGTTCCTTCAGCGCTACGATCGGCGGCTTCCCGCTGTGGACGATGTCGACGACCGTGTCCGTGATCGGCATGTCGACGCCGTGCCGGCGGGCCAGATCGGCCACCGACTCGCAGGATTTGACGCCCTCGGCGGTCTGCTTGGTGACCGCGATGGTCTCTTCGAGCGTCATCCCGCGGCCCAGGTTGGTGCCGAAGGTGTGGTTGCGCGAGAGCGGCGAGGAGCAGGTGGCCACCAGGTCGCCGAGACCGGCGAGACCGGAGAAGGTGAGCGGGTCGGCTCCCATCGCCAGGCCCAGGCGGGTCGTTTCGGCGAGGCCGCGCGTGATGAGCGAGCCCTTGGCGTTGTCGCCGAGGCCCATGCCGTCCGCGATGCCGACGGCGAGGCCGATGACGTTCTTGACGGCGCCGCCCAGCTCGCAGCCGACGACGTCGGTGTTGGTGTACGGGCGGAAGTACGGGGTGTGGCAGGCCGCCTGGAGCCGGGTGGCCACCGACTCGTCGGTGCACGCGACGACCGCGGCGGCGGGCATCCGGGCGACGATCTCCTTGGCCAGGTTGGGGCCTGTGACCACGGCGACCCGCTCGGCGGGCACCTTGGCGACCTCCTCGATGACCTCACTCATCCGCTTGGCGGTGCCGAGTTCGACTCCCTTCATGAGGGAGACGAGGACGGTGTCTGCGGGCAGCAGCGGCGCCCAGGCGGCGAGGTTGCCGCGCAGCGTCTGCGAGGGGATGGCGAGCACCGTGAAGTCGGCGCCCTCGGCGGCCTCGGCGGCGTCGGTGGTGGCGCGCAGCGAGGCGGGCAGTTCGACGCCCGGGAAATAGTCGGGGTTCGTACGGCCCTTGTTGATGGCGTCGGCGACTTCGGCGCGGCGGCCCCAGAGGGTCACGTCGCAGCCGGCGTCGGCCAGCACCATGCCGAAGGCCGTGCCCCAGGACCCTGTTCCGAATACGGCCGCCTTGACCGGCTGGCGTGTCACTTTGCGTTCTCTCCCTCGGCCTTGCGCCGCTGCTGCGCGCGGGCCATGCGGTGGTCGTACGGCTGGGTGGGCGCGGGCTCGCCGCGCAGCTCGGCGAGCTGCCCCGTGATGGCGGCCATGATGGCCTCGGTTGCTTCGCGCAGCACTTCGGGCGTCGGTTCCTTGCCGTAGAACCGGTTCAGGTCGACCGGCGGACCCGCCTGCACCTGAAGCGTCTTGCGCGGGAAGAGCTGGAGTTTCTTCTCCTTGGCGTACGGCGGCATCGCCAAGTTGGCGCCCCACTGGGCGACCGGGATGACGGGGGCCTTGGTCGTGAGGGCCACGCGCGCCGCTCCGGTCTTTCCGGCCATCGGCCACATGTCGGGGTCGCGGGTGAGCGTGCCTTCGGGATAGAAGGCGACGCATTCGCCTCGCTCGATGGCGGCAACGGCCGCGCGGAAGGCGTCGAGTGCGTTGGTGGTCTCGCGGTAGACGGGGATCTGGCCCGTACCGCGCAGCATCATTCCGACAAACGGGGTTTTGAAGAGGCCCGCCTTGGCCAGCAGCCGGGGAACACGTCCCGTGTTGTACTGGAAGTGCCCGTAGGAGAGCGGGTCCAGGTACGAGTTGTGATTGACCGCGGTGATGAATCCGCCCTCGGCCGGAATGTTCTCCATTCCGCGCCAGTCCCGCTTGAACAGAACCACCAGCGGCGGTTTAGCGATGACCGCCGCCAGGCGGTACCAGAAGCCGATTCTGCGGCGGGACACTCGGACACCTTCCTCTAGGACCGGGCTGCTTGTACGTGTGCGCCTGGTCAGCCGCACAAGTGTCGCGCCAGGTCCCCTGTCTGTCGAGAACACCGTACGCCCCGGCCCAGGGGCCCGGATCCCCTTCCGGCCGTACGGGCAGGCCACAATGAGGCCCGACGCGCACTGGACGGAGGGCCCGCCACTGAACACGCTCCGGACCGCTCCCTGGTCCCTGGTAGTCCCCCTGAAGCCCCTGTTGCTGGCCAAGAGCAGGCTCGCCCCCTCGGCGGGTGACGCGTTGCGCCGGAGGCTCGCTCTCGCCTTCGCCGAGGACACCGTGGCGGCCGTGCTGGCCTGCCCCGCCGTACGGGATGTGGTGGTCGTCACGGACGACGGCCCCGCGGGCGCCGCCCTGGCCGCCCTCGGGGCGCGTATCGCGCCGGACGCCCCGGCCGCGGGTCTCAACGCCGCCCTGGCGCACGGGGCGCGCACGGTGCGCGCGCTGCGGCCCGGTGCGGCCGTCGCGGCGCTGAATGCCGATCTTCCCGCACTGCGGCCGGGCGAATTGCAGCAGGTGCTCGATTACGCCGCCGCATTTCCCCGCGCATTTCTGGCTGATGCGACCGGAATCGGCACGACGCTGCTTTCCGCGGCGCCGGGGGTGGAATTGGCGCCGTTCTTCGGCGGCCCTTCGCGCGCCCGGCATTCAGCTGCGGGCGCCCGGGAAATACCTCTCGACGGAGTCGATTCCGTACGCCAGGACGTGGACACCGGCGACGATCTCCGGGCGGCGCTGGCGCTCGGCGTGGGTCCGCGCACGGCCCGGCTGAGCGCGGCGGTCACCGGCAGATACGCTGCGGTCATGCAGGCGACCGCGTACACGTACGACTCCGAGACCCGCAGCGGCAGTGTGCTGCTCGACGACGGCACCCCGGTGGACTTCGACGCCACGGCCTTCGACGCGGGCGGCCTGCGGCTGCTGCGCCCGGGGCAGCGGGTGCGCATCGAGGGGGAGGGCGAGGGCGCGGACCTGCGCATCACCCTGGTGACGCTGCAGACGTTCTGAGGGGCCCGCTGGGCCGCTCCCGGGCACACCGCGGGCCGGGCTCCCCGGAGGGAGCCCGGCCCGGCGCGTGAGTCGTTGCTGCCCCTGCTACTTCCCCGCAGCGGTCTTCTTCGCGGTGGTCTTGCGCGCCGTGGCCTTCTTGGCGGGGGCCTTCTTCGCGGTGGCCTTCTTGGCCGGCGCGGTCTTCTTGGCGGTGGCCTTCTTGGCGGCGGGCGTGGCCTTCTTGGCGGCGGCCGTCTTCTTCGCCGTCGCCGTGGTCTTCTTGGCGGCCGTGGTGGTCTTCTTGGCGGCGCCCGTGGCCTTCTTGGCCGGGGCCGCCTTCTTCGCGGCGGCGGTGGTCTTCTTGGCGGGGGCCGCCTTCTTCGCCGGGGTCGCCTTCTTGGCGGCGGCCCTCTTGGTGGCGGCCTTCTTGGCCGCTGCCTTGGCAATGGTGGGGGGCGGACCCGAAAGGCTGCCCTTGGGCGCCTTCTTGACGGCTACCTCGCCACCCTTGGGGAGCTTCTTCGAGCCGCTGACCAGGTCCTTGAAGCCCTGACCGGCGCGGAAGCGCGGAACCGAGGTCTTCTTGACCCGTACCCGCTCGCCCGTCTGCGGGTTGCGCGCGTAACGGGCCGGACGCTCGACCTTCTCGAACGATCCGAAGCCGGTGACCGACACACGGTCGCCGGCGACCGTTGCACGGACGATCGCGTCGAGTACCGCGTCGACCGCGTCCGCGGCCTGCTGACGGCCGCCGACCTTGTCTGCAATCGCTTCTACGAGCTGCGCCTTGTTCACGTCTTCCCCTTCGGAGACATTGCCAGAACGAATGTGTTCAAGCTTTTTCGCACGTTAGGCAGATATATACCGCAAATCAAACACGAAACGGGCTAATCACCCTAGTGCCGCAACGAAGTAGACCGGCGGGAGTTCCACAGGTCTCAGTCACCTTCAGGGAATCGACCCTCATCGAGGTCCTTCATCAACCTGTCCAGGCGCCTTGCCGCATCGGCGAGATCGTGTTTCGCCGCGGCCGTTATGACCAGCAGCTTCCGGGTCAGCGCCATCCGTACGCCCTCCGGGACTTGCAGTGTGCGCACCCTTGTGTGTGCTTCTTTCAACCGGTCCGCGACTGCCTCATAGAGCTTGAGTTGGCTGTCGCGTTCCATGCACCGATTGTGCCATCTGGGGCGAGTTGTCGCCTCCGGCGGGGGCAACTAATGGAATCCGGGTGTCCAAAAGACCTCCAGAAGACTTGCCTCGACCCCCTCATCTTGCACGCGTACCACGGGAGTTGAGGCCCAAACATGCCGTTGCCCCCCACCGCGGACGGCAGGGGGCAACGGAGTGACGGCAGGGGGTCAGACCTGCACCGTACTGGGCTTGAACGACGGCCTGGCGGCCTCGTAGGCAGCGATGGACGGCTCGTTCTGGAGGGTGATGCTGATGTCGTCGAGACCGTTCAGCAGTCGCCAGCGGGCGTTCTCGTCAAGCTCAAAATCAGCCGTAATGCTTCCGGCACGGACTTGACGGTCCTCAAGGTCCACGGTGATCTCCGCCGTGGGGTCCGCCTCGACCAGATCCCAGAGCGCGTCCACGGTCTTCTGGTCCAGTACGACGGTCAGCAGCCCGTTCTTGAGCGAGTTGCCGCGGAAGATGTCCGCGAACCGCGAGGAGATCACGGCTTTGAAGCCGTAGTTCTGCAGGGCCCACACGGCGTGCTCACGCGAGGAGCCGGTACCGAAGTCGGGGCCCGCCACCAGAACCGTGGCACCTTCCCGCTCGGGGCGGTTGAGCACGAACTGCGGGTCCTTGCGCCAGGCCTCGAACAGCCCGTCCTCGAAACCGTCGCGGGTGACCTTCTTCAGCCAGTGGGCCGGGATGATCTGGTCGGTGTCGACGTTGCTGCGGCGCAGCGGAACGGCCCGGCCGGTGTGTGCGGTGAAAGCTTCCATGGCCATGATGCTCAGGCCTCCACGAGCGTCGGAACGTCGGACAGGTCGGCGGGCGCGGCCAGGTGGCCCAGCACCGCCGTGGCGGCGGCGACCTGCGGCGACACCAGGTGGGTACGACCGCCCTTGCCCTGCCTGCCCTCGAAGTTGCGGTTGGAGGTGGACGCGGAGCGCTCACCGGGCGCCAGCTGGTCCGGGTTCATGCCCAGACACATCGAGCAGCCCGCGTGCCGCCATTCGGCCCCGGCGGCGGTGAACACCTTGTCCAGGCCCTCGTCGATCGCCTGCAGCGCGACTCGCACAGACCCCGGAACGATCAGCATCCGTACGCCGTCGGCGACTTTGCGGCCGTCCATGAGCGCTGCGGCGGCCCGCAGGTCCTCGATCCGGCCGTTGGTGCACGAACCTACGAAGACGGTGTCGACCTTGATCTCACGCAGCGGCTGCCCCGCGGTCAACCCCATGTACTCCAGGGCCTTTTCGGCGGCGAAGCGCTCCGAAGCGTCCTCGTACGAAGCAGGGTCGGGGACGTTCGCCGACAGCGGCGCGCCCTGGCCCGGGTTGGTGCCCCAGGTGACGAACGGCGCCAGTTCGGCGGCGTCGATGACGACCTCGGCGTCGAAAACGGCGTCGTCGTCGGTGCGCAGCGTCTGCCAGTAGGCGACGGCGGCGTCCCAGTCCTCGCCCTGCGGCGCGTGTGCCCGCCCTTCGAGATAGTCGAAGGTGGTCTTGTCGGGGGCGATCATGCCCGCCCGCGCGCCGGCCTCGATCGACATGTTGCAGATGGTCATCCGGGCCTCCATCGAGAGCTTCTCGATGGCGGAGCCGCGGTATTCGAGTACGTAACCCTGACCGCCGCCGGTGCCGATCTTCGCGATGATCGCCAGGATCAGGTCCTTGGCGGTTACGTCGGCGGGCAGTTCGCCCTCGACCGTGATCGCCATGGTCTTCGGGGGCGCCATCGGCAGGGTCTGGGTAGCCAGGACGTGCTCCACCTGCGACGTACCGATACCGAAGGCCAGCGCGCCGAACGCGCCGTGCGTGGAGGTGTGGCTGTCGCCGCAGACCACGGTGGTGCCGGGCTGGGTCAGGCCCAGCTGCGGTCCCACCACGTGGACGACGCCCTGCTCGACGTCGCCGAGCGGGTGCAGGCGCACCCCGAAATCGGCGCAGTTCTTGCGCAGCGTCTCCAGCTGGACCCGGGAGACCGGGTCCGCGATCGGCTTGTCGATGTCGATGGTGGGGGTGTTGTGATCCTCGGTGGCGATGGTGAGGTCGAGCCGCCGCACCTGGCGGCCGCTCTTGCGGAGGCCGTCGAAGGCCTGCGGGCTGGTCACCTCGTGCAGCAGGTGCAGATCGATGAAGAGGAGGTCCGGCTCGCCCTCGGCGCGCCTGACGACATGGTCGTCCCAGACCTTCTCCGCAAGTGTCCTACCCATCGCTTTCCCTTCGGCCGGCGTCTTCGCCGGCCCATCTAGAGATCGGATCGCCCTCGCCTCGACCCCCGTACGGGGCGGTGACTACGGGCCGTTGTGCGGCCTCCCCTACAGATTCGCAAGTTCCCGGAAAAATTGAACTTGCGTTTCACAGAGTGAGACGCGAGTATCGACGCATGGACAACTCTAGCGGCGTCGGCGTTCTCGACAAGGCAGCTCTGGTACTGAGCGCACTGGAGTCCGGTCCGGCCACCCTCGCCGGGCTGGTCGCGGCGACAGGGCTCGCACGACCCACGGCACACCGTCTTGCCGTGGCACTGGAACACCACCGGATGGTGGCGAGGGACATGCAGGGCCGGTTCATCCTCGGCCCGCGGCTGTCGGAGCTTTCCGCGGCGGCGGGCGAGGACCGGCTGCTGGCCACGGCAGGACCCGTACTCACGCACTTGCGTGACGTCACCGGCGAGAGCGCGCAGCTCTACCGCCGGCAGGGCGACATGCGCATCTGCGTGGCGGCGGCCGAGCGGTTGTCCGGACTGCGGGACACCGTCCCGGTGGGCTCCACGCTCACCATGAAGGCGGGCTCCTCCGCCCAGATCCTGATGGCCTGGGAGGAGCCGGAGCGCCTGCACCGCGGCCTCCAGGGCGCCCGCTTCACGGCGACCGCTCTGTCCGGTGTACGCCGCCGGGGCTGGGCACAGTCGATCGGCGAGCGCGAGCCGGGCGTGGCCTCGGTGTCGGCGCCGGTGCGCGGCCCGTCCAACCGCGTGGTCGCGGCCGTCTCGGTATCCGGACCGATCGAGCGGCTGACCCGCCACCCGGGCCGGATGCACGCCCAGGCAGTCATCGACTCGGCGGCCCGCCTCTCGGAGGCGCTGCGGCGGTCTGGCGGCTGAGCGAGGCGCTGCGCTCGGGTGCGGGTGCGGGTGCGTGGGCGGTGGGGTTGCCTGCGGCACTGTTCCCCTACCCGCCCCTTCCCGGCTGTGACATTGCGGCTTCGCCGCGGGGAGCTCCGCCCCAGACCCCGCTCCTCAAACGCCGGAGGGGCTGGATAGTGCCGCGTTGCGGCAACCATCCAGCCCGTCCGGCGTTTGAGGACACGCCCGCAGGGCGTCCGGGGGTCTGGGGGCTTGCCCCCGGTTCGGGAAGGGCGGGGTGGGGAAAGGCCCCGCGCAGCGGCCGCCGCCTTCAGAGGCGTTCCGCGTTGCCCTTCCCCCCGTACCGCAAGCGCAGCCGCATCCTGCCGTCCACCATCCGGATCTCGACCGATTCACAGAGGCTGCGCATCAGCCACAGCCCGTCGAACGGGCCGGCCTGCTCACCGGGCGGTACGAACCCCGCCCAGGCCGCCGGCGCCGAGGTGGCCGGCCCGGTGGCGAACAGGTCCCAGGCGACGATCCCGGGCTCTTCCCAGGCGCACACCTCCGCCCCCGTCGCCCCGCGCTCCAGCAGGCAGGTCAGGGCCTCGTTGGCGACTGTCTCGGCCATCGCGAGGCGCGCCCCCGAGAGGCCCGCCGCCGCGGCGCTGCCGCGCACGAAGGCGCGTACGGCGGCCGGTGTGGCCGGCCCGTCCAGCCGGTCGGCGCCGACCGGCGGCGGCAGCAGCGGGGCATCGGCCGCCGCGGCGTACGCGTCCGGATCGACGTACGCCGCGCAGGGCAGGATCTTCGCCCCGACCACATGAGCCGGGTGGGTGGCGACGGCGGCCTGCGCAACGTCCTCGGGGACCGTCCTCGTGTCGTACGGACAGATCATCCAGACGTCGGAGTCCGCGAGCAGCACGTTCAGCCCGGACTCCATGCGCTTCCACTCCGCGATCTGGCGCGCGGATTTGCCGGCCCACAGGGGCTCGGCGATGATCCGCGTCCGCCGGCCGCGTACGTGGCGGCGGTTCACGTACCGCAGGAACGACGACACGCGCTCCACGGGTCTGCGGCCGAAGTAGGCCGTCTCCGCCGTGTCGAGGGCGTGGGCCCGCGCGCCCAGGGCGTCACGGAGCAGTTCGATGTTGGCGGGCGTGGTCGCGGCCAGTACGGGCTCCCCCGCGTCCAGACCCTCCTCGGCGAAGGGCAGAGCCATCGCGAGGAACGCCTCGTCGCCGTCGTACAGGGAGGCGTGATGAACGAAGCCCGCACCCTTCCCGCCACTGTCAGTTGACATGGTTGACTCCCAGTCGCAGGCCGGGGGTCTCGTCCCAGCCGACCAGTGAGATCACTTCACGCAGATGCGGAGCGAGACCCACCAGCTCCACCTGGCTTCCCGCGGCGCGCGATCGAGCGAAAGCCATCAGCAGCCGCAGCCCGCCGAGATCGAGGAACTCCAGCCCGGACAGGTCGAGTTGGACATCTCCATCGGCCTGGTCCAGCGCGTGCAGGGCGGTACGGAGATGCGGGTGGCCCAGCGCGTCCACGACACCTTCGAAACGGAGCCCGTCCGGCCGGTACGTCCGCAGGACACGTAACTCCGCGGTGCGTACGAGGGGTTCCAACGTCGGCGCTCCTGGACTGGGCGGTTGCGAAGGCTTCGATACGCGGCCCAGCGTAGCCCTCTGCCCAGGGCCCGGTCCGCCTGTCCGCGCAACCACACGCAAGAAGGCCCTCCGCGCGATGCGGAAGGCCTTCTTCTTGTACGTACCCCCGACCGGATTCGAACCGGCGCTACCGCCTTGAGAGGGCGGCGTGCTAGGCCGCTACACAACGGGGGCCTTGCAGAGTGCTGCGTCTACTTCAACAGCTCCTGCGAGCTGGGCTACCAGGACTCGAACCTAGACTAAGGGAACCAGAAACCCTCGTGCTGCCAATTACACCATAGCCCAAAATGGTTTAGACCAATGCGGTTTCAACCCGTACCCCCGACCGGATTCGAACCGGCGCTACCGCCTTGAGAGGGCGGCGTGCTAGGCCGCTACACAACGGGGGCCCTAGCGATCCTTCCACGCGACGGTAGTCGCATGGTGACTTCAGCAGCGCATCCGGGAGCGACCCGAAGGCGATGGAAAGAAAGGATCTGTACCCCCGACCGGATTCGAACCGGCGCTACCGCCTTGAGAGGGCGGCGTGCTAGGCCGCTACACAACGGGGGCCTTGCAGAGTGCTGCATGTACTTCAACAGCTCCTGCGAGCTGGGCTACCAGGACTCGAACCTAGACTAACGGAACCAGAAACCGTCGTGCTGCCAATTACACCATAGCCCACCAAAACACAACCCCCTGGTGGGGGTTTGTTTGGTTTGCGCTTCCCTGCCGGACCTTTCGGCCCTCTCGGGCGGCGCAGAAAGAACATTACCCGAAGGTGGACGGCGCTCCAAAACGGGTATCGGCCCGCAACAGCCCAGGTAGCTGCTCAAGGCCGGTGATCCGGACGAGCTCCGGACGGCCGCCCAGTCCGCCGCGGTCGAGCCAGATGCCCACCAGCCCGGCCGCCTCGGCGCCCCGGGCGTCGATGTCGGGCTGGTCACCGACGTACGCGACCTCGTGCGGAGGCAGTGAGAGCGCGTCGCAGGCGGCGTGGAAGGCCTCGGCGGCCGGCTTGCAAAAGCCCAGCTCGGCCGCGCACAGCAGGACCTCGAACCGGTCTCGCACACCCAGCACGCGCAGCTTGCGGTCCTGGTTGTGGACGCTGGAATTGGACAGTACGGCGTGGCGGTAGTCGGCCGCCAGGACGTCCAGCGCCGGGACGGTGTCGGGGAACAGCTTCCACGCGGCCTCGTAGTGGGCGACGTACCGCACGAACCAGTCGTCCGCCTCGGCGTCGCTCAGCGGCGTACCGAGAAAGGACCGCACGCGGTCGCGCCGCTGCTCCTCGAAGGTGACCTCCCCCGCCGCGAACCGCGCCCAGTGCAGAGCGGTGATCTCGCGCCAGCGGTCGAGGGCCTGCTCGACGGACTCGTACCCGCCGAGCAGCCCCTCGGCCGCGAGATGATCACGCATGCCGGCGGTGTCGGCACTCGCATAGTCGAAGATCGTGTCATCGATGTCCCAGACCACGGCACGGATCGGCATGGTCCGACGGTACCGGCGGCGCCGAACCCCCGGCCGGGGGTTCGGGGGTTGTCCCCCGAAGAACCCAGTGCGAAGGGCCCGGACGCCGGTGCGGCTTCCGGGCCCTTCGGGGGTACGGGCTACGCGGTGAGCCTGGCCAGGGCCGTGTCGATGCGGGACAGGGTCTTGTCCTTGCCCAGGATCTCCAGGGACTCGAAGAGCGGCAGGCCGACCGTGCGGCCGGTGACCGCTACGCGGACCGGGGCCTGGGCCTTCCCGAGCTTCAGGCCGTGCTCCTCGCCGGCGGCCAGGACGGCCTCCTTGAGGGACTCGGGGCTGGCCCAGTCGGCCGCTTCGAGCTTGGCGCGGGCCGTGGTCAGGAGGGCGGCGGGGTCGCCCTTCATCGCCTTGGTCCAGGACGCCTCGTCCTCGACCGGCTCGTCGAGGAAGAGGAAGTCGACGTTGGCCGTGATGTCGGACAGGACCGTCACGCGGGTCTGCGCGTGCGGGGCGATCCGCTCGAAGGCCGCGCGGTCGAAGGACTCCGGCTTCCAGTTGGCGTACGGAGCCTTCAGCCAGGGCTCGCAGGCCGCGGTGAACTCCTCCACCGAGAGCTTGCGCAGGTGCTCGGCGTTGATGTGCTCGCACTTCTTCAGGTCGAAGCGCGCCGGGTTGGCGTTGACGTCCTTGATGTCGAAGGCGGCGACCATCTCCTCGATCGTGAAGATGTCGCGGTCCTCGGCGATGGACCAGCCGAGGAGGGAGAGGTAGTTGAGCAGTCCCTGCGGGAGGAAGCCGCGCTCGCGGTAGAGGTTGAGGGACGCCTCGGGGTCGCGCTTGGAGAGCTTCTTGTTGCCCTCGCCCATGACGTACGGGAGGTGCCCGAACTGCGGGATCTCCTTGGCGATGCCCAGCTCGATCAGCGCCTTGTAGAGCGCGATCTGGCGCGGGGTGGAGGACAGCAGGTCCTCGCCGCGCAGGACGTGGGTGATCTCCATCAGCGCGTCGTCGACCGGGTTGACGAGCGTGTAGAGCGGGGCGCCGTTGGCGCGGACGATGCCGTAGTCCGGGACGTTGTCCGGGTTGAAGGTCAGCTCACCGCGGACCAGGTCCGTGAAGGTGATCGGCTCGTCGGGCATCCGGAAGCGCACGATGGCTTCGCGGCCCTCGGCCTTGTAGCGGGCGATACGGTCCTCGCTGAGGTTGCGGCAGGTGCCGTCGTAGCCCGACGGCTTGCCGGCCGCGCGGGCGGCGTCGCGGCGGACCTCCAGCTCAAGGGCGGTGCAGAAGCACTCGTACGCGTAACCGCCGGCCTTCAGCTTCTGGGCGACGTCCTGGTAGATGTCCATCCGCTGCGACTGGCGGTAGGGGGCGTGCGGGCCGCCG
Organism: Streptomyces sp. ISL-99; assembly: GCF_018614005.1. NCBI lineage: Bacteria > Bacillati > Actinomycetota > Actinomycetes > Kitasatosporales > Streptomycetaceae > Streptomyces > Streptomyces sp. ISL-99. The sequence goes on along the minus strand of NZ_JAGGPC010000048.1, from coordinate 53,604 downwards.
ACCTCGGGGCCCTCGTCCCAGTCGAGGCCCAGCCAGCGCAGCGAGTCGAGCAGCTGGTTGTACGACTCCTCGGAGTCGCGGGCGGCGTCGGTGTCCTCGATGCGGAAGACCATCGTGCCGCCGTGGTGCCGGGCGAAGGCCCAGTTGAACAGGGCGGTGCGGACCAGGCCCACGTGGGGGTTGCCGGTCGGCGAGGGACAGAAACGTACACGTACGGGTGCGCTAGCCACGCTTGATCACCTTGTTGGTGAGAGTGCCGATGCCTTCGATGGTGACGGCGACTTCGTCGCCGACGTTCAGGGGTCCGACTCCGGCCGGGGTCCCCGTGAGGATGACGTCGCCCGGGAGCAGCGTCATGGCCTCGGAGATGTGCACGATCAGGTCCTCGACGGAGCGGACCATGTCGCTCGTACGCCCCAGCTGGCGCTGTGCGCCGTTGACCGTGCACTGGATGGCGAGGTCACCGGGGTCGAGGTCGGTCTCCACCCAGGGGCCGAGCGGGCACGCGGTGTCGAAGCCCTTGGCCCTGGCCCACTGCTTCTCGCGCTGCTGGACGTCACGTGCGGTGACGTCGTTGGCGCAGGTGTAACCGAAAATCACGTCCTTGGCGCGCCCGCGCGGGACCTCACGGCACATGCGGCCGATGACCACGGCCAGTTCGGCCTCGTGGTGCAGCTCGCTGGAGAAGGAGGGGTACGCGATGTCGTCGCCCGGGCCGGTCACCGAGGTGGACGGCTTGAAGAAGGTGATGGGGACGTCCGGGACCTCGTTGCCCAGTTCCGCCGCGTGCTCCGCGTAGTTGCGGCCCACGGCCACGACCTTGCTGGGGAGCACGGGGGGAAGGAGGCGGACCTTGCTCAGCGGGACCTTGACGCCGGAGAGCTCGAAGTCGGCGTACGGGATGCCCTTGATGATGTCGAGGACGAGGTCGTCGGACCGCTCACCCTCGACCGAGCCGAAGGCCACATTGCCGTCGATGGAGAACCTGGCGATGCGCACGGGATGCTGCCGCCCCTTACTTGCTGGCTGGCTGGAGACTGACGCCCCAGGCTAACGCGGCCGGGGCGTCCGACCTCCCGTATTGCCGCCGTGCCCGCCTACGCGGCGGGGGCTTCCATGAGAATGGTCCGGCGCGGGTTGGCGGTCTCGGAGGGCAGGTCGACGGGGTGCTCGGGCCGCTCGGGCTCGCGCAGGTCCGCGGCGTCCTCCAGATGCACCAGCGTGGTGCGGCGGGGGTTGGCGGTGCTGCGGAACATCGACGTGGTCTTCATCTGCTGTTCGGGCCTGTTCGGTTCGGGCGCCACCTGGGCGCGGTGTTGTCGGATTCGCCATCCCTGCAAAGCGTCAGGCTAAACACCCGATTCCCCGCCAAAGATGTGAAGCAGGCGAGAACAGTGTGTGAGTTTCCTCACGAGATGGCGGACATATTTTGCATTTCGGGCGGCGTCCGCGCGTCAAGGAAACGGACATTGCGCCATTGAAGGCACCATTCCGCTCCTGATCATGAGGACTGGGACACCCCCTACCCCTAAGCGACTCGCTCCCCTTTGCCCCTTTTCATGCTGAACACTTTCTACGCCTGGTTACGCGGTACTCACTGGGCGTAACCCCGGTCCCGGCCCGACACGCGGGCCTTGTTGGAGATCCGGCACTGTGCTGAAATTCCCCGGACCGCCGCGAGATTCCAGCCGGCGCGCAGGGCGCAACGCAGCGCCGAGTGGCGGCGGGAAGGGGAGAAGCGCCGGTCACTCACGACCACCCATGGGGCCGCTCGGTGCCCCACGACTCGACACCGTTCCGCCGTTCGCGCGGAGGAACGCCTGGTCCAGAGGTTGCGACGCTAGTGCAGGGACGTTTCAAGAGGGATGGCAGCGCTGCGGCGGAGCAGGAGCCGCGCGGGACAGACCGCGGATCCTCACCCCAGCACGCCCAAAATCACGCGTCGACCGCGGCCGATGGCGGCGATCGTGCCGTGCGCACCGGGGTCAAGGGCGGCGGCGAGCAGGCGGCTTCCGTACGAGCCAAGGAGCCCACTTCCACGGGCTCGCGAATAGCCCTGCGCAACTGGCGCATCAGCACCCGTCTGGTCTCCCTGCTGGCGCTGCCCGTGGTCGCGGCGACCACGCTCGGTGGTCTGCGTATCAACGAGTCCATGAACGACATGGAGCAGCTGGAGCACATGCAGCTGCTGACCGACATGACCAAGCAGGCGACCGAGCTCGCCCTCGCGCTCCAGGAGGAGCGCGACCGGTCGGCCGGTCCGCTCGCCAACGGCACCAGCCCCGCCGACTTCAAGGTCAAGGGCCCCCGCGAGAAGACCGACCGGGCCAAGGCCGCGTTCATCGCGGGAACCCAGCAGGTCGACCCGAACGGTGACGAGAGCCTCCAGAGCATCAGGGGCAGCCTCTACCAGATCGGGGTGCGGCTGAACTCGATCCGCCAGATCCGCGAGGGCGCGTACCAGAAGAAGACGACCAACTCGCAGACGGTCAACAACTACAACCAGTTGATCGAGTCACTGCTCAGCCTCTCCCAGGACATGGCACAGGCCACCTCCAACCCGGAGATGATCAAGCGGACGCGTGCCCTGTCCGCGTTCTCCTCCGCCAAGGAGTACGCCTCCATCCAGCGCGCGATCATCGCCGCCGCCCTTCCGGCGAATAACCGCGAGGTCGGCAAGCTCACCGAGAACGACCGCCTGTACGCGAAGTCCGCGCAGGACAACGAGGCCGCGGCGCTCAAGCAGTTCGACCAGGTCTACGTCGGCGACAACGAGGATCTGACCGCTTCGCTGGAGAGCGGCAACGACGCCACCATCGAGGCCGCCAACAAGTACGCGGACCGGGTACTCCAGACACCGGGCAGGCTCAAGAGCGAGCCCGAGCGCTCGTACATGGACTGGATCGACGCCGACTCCACCAAGATCCAGGCGATGAAGCGGATCGAGGCCACGCTCCTCAACGAGATGGAGCAGAAGGCCCGTGAGCTGCGCAACGAGTCGCAGCAGGACGCCATCCTCAACGGTGTACTGATCCTCCTCGTCCTCGGCGTTTCCCTCGTCGGCGCGTTCGTCGTCGCCCGCTCCATGATCCGCTCGCTGCGCCGCCTCCAGGACACCGCGACCCGGGTCGCCCAGGACCGTCTCCCCGAGCTCGTCAAGCAGCTCTCCGAGGCCGACCCGCAGGACGTCGACACGTCCGTGGAGTCCGTCGGCGTGCACTCGCGCGACGAGATCGGCCAGGTGGCCGCGGCCTTCGACGACGTGCACCGCGAGGCGGTCCGACTGGCCGCCGAGCAGGCGCTGCTGCGAGGCAACGTCAACGCGATGTTCACCAACCTGTCGCGGCGTTCGCAGGGTCTCATCCAGCGTCAGCTCTCGCTCATCTCCGAGCTGGAGTCGCGCGAGGCCGACCCCGACCAGCTGTCCTCGCTCTTCAAGCTCGACCACCTCGCGACCCGCATGCGCCGTAACGGTGAGAACCTGCTCGTTCTCGCCGGTGAAGAGCCCGGCCGCCGCTGGACCCGCCCTGTGCCGCTCGTCGACGTGCTGCGTGCCGCCGCGTCCGAGGTGGAGCAGTACGAGCGCATCGAGCTGTCGTCGGTGCCGGGCACCGAGGTCGCCGGCCGAGTCGTCAACGACCTCGTGCACCTGCTCGCGGAGCTGCTCGAAAACGCGACCTCCTTCTCCTCCCCGCAGACCAAGGTCCGCGTCACCGGTCACGCGCTGCCCGACGGCCGTGTGCTCGTCGAGATCCACGACACGGGCATCGGCCTCTCCCCCGAGGACCTCGCGGCGATCAACGAGCGGCTCGCCTCGCCGCCCACCGTGGACGTCTCGGTCTCGCGCCGCATGGGTCTGTTCGTGGTCGGCCGCCTGTCCCTGCGACACGGCATCCGCATCCAGCTGCGCCCCTCGGACTCCGGTGGCACGACCGCGCTGGTCATGCTTCCCGTCGATGTCGCCCAGGGCGGCAAGAAGGCTCCGGCGAAGACCGGCGCCGCCGCTCAGCCGCAGGTGCCTTCCGGTCCCGGCGCACGCATGCCGGCCGGTCCGGCCGGCGGCGGTGGCGCGCGCGGCCAGGTCGCGGGCTCCGGTCCGCGTACGGCGCTGCCCGGACGTGACGGCGGCCCCGCGCAGGGGCAGCAGCCCGGCGCCGGTCAGGGCGGTCAGGGCGGCGGGCTCGGCGGTGCCTTCGGCGGCCGGCAGGCCGGGAACCGTGAGCGTTCCGACGTACGCCCCAGCGCTTTCCAGAAGAGCGGCCCCGCCCAGGGCGACCAGGGCCGTCCGCAGCAGCCGCAGCCGAACCGGGGCGGCGCCCGCGCCGAGCTGCCCGGCGGCAGCCCCGCCGCGCAGCGTCCCGCGCGTCCGCAGACGACCAGCTGGGGCAGCGACCAGCCGCGCGGTCACGAGGAGGCGGAGACGGCGTCCCGGCAGGGGCCCGGCTCGACTCAGGAGTTCCAGCGGCCGGACTTCGGCACACCGGACGCACCGCCGCCCGCGTCCACCGGCGTGTTCGAGCGTTCCGATGTCCGCGGTCCGGTGGGACCGGCGGCCGCGGGGCAGTACGAGCGCCCCGGACAGCGCGGTCCGCAGGACCCCGCGTCCGCGAACCAGTTCGCCAGGCCCACGGCCGACTTCCCGCAGAACAACGCCCCGCACGGCAACGTTCCGCAGGGCAACGGCCAGACCGGCCAGTACCAGCGGCCCGAGCTCCCCGGCCCCCTGGACCCCGCGTCCACCACCCAGCTCCCCCGGCCGGACTTCAGCGCCCCGCAGCAGGCCAACCCGGCCGGCGCGTACGGCGGACAGGTCCAGCACGGCCAGGGCCAGGGTCAGGGCCGGCGTCCGGGCCAGAGCCGTCCCCAGGCCGGCCAGAACCAGGGCGGACCCCAGGCCCTCGGCCCGGCACCGCGCCGTCACGGCCGCGACGCCCAGAACCCGGGTGCCGGTGCACCGCGTCAGCCCGCCGCGAGCCTGCCTCCGCAGCCGCAGCAGCAGCACGAGCTGCCGCCCGCCCCCGGTCCCGGTGACGGACGTACGCCGCTCTTCGACACGCTCGAGTCCAACTGGTTCCAGCAGCAGGGTGAGCAGCAGGCGCCCGCCGCACCACAGCAGTCCGGGCGTCCCGCGCAGCAGTCATCTGCCGGGCAGGCCGCCACCCCTCCGATGCCGCAGCGCGCCCAGGCGCGTGACACGGGTGCCGCGAGCAGCACCACCAACGGTACGAACGCCACCAACGGCGCCGCCTGGCGCACCTCGCCGAACGACGAACTCGTAAAGCAGGCCGAGCGGGTCAAAAAGCCCGCAGCCGGCGGTGTCACGACCTCGGGTCTGCCGCGTCGCGTCCCGCGCGCCAATCTGGTGCCGGGTACCGCGCAGCAGCAGAACCACCAGACCGGTCCGCAGGTTTCGCGTGCGCCAGACGACGTACGCGGCCGGCTGACCAATCTTCGTCGGGGTATCCAGCAAGGTCGACAGGCCGGCAGCGGCTCGTCGACCGGGAGTTTCAACATTGACCCCACTCACCAGCAGGAGCGTTAGTTGAGTCCGATGAGCCAGGCGGCGCAGAATCTGAACTGGTTGATCACCAACTTCGTGGACAACACCCCAGGGGTGTCCCACACGGTGGTGGTCTCCGCCGATGGACTCCTTCTGGCGATGTCCGAAGGCTTCCCGCGTGACCGTGCCGACCAGCTGGCGGCCGTGGCCTCCGGCCTGACCTCGCTGACCGCGGGGGCTTCCCGGATTTTCGAGGGCGGGGCTGTGACCCAGACCGTCGTCGAGATGGAGCGCGGTTTCCTCTTCCTCATGTCCGTCTCCGACGGCTCCTCCCTGGCCGTGCTCGCTCACCCCGACTGCGACATCGGCCTCGTCGGTTACGAGATGGCGCTGCTGGTCGACCGGGCCGGCAGCGTACTCACCCCTGACCTCCGTGCGGAGCTTCAGGGCAGCCTTCTCCACTAGGCAGCGCACCCTCAGGTATTGCCGAGAAACAAACCGTCAGGCCGCGCAGAAGCCCCCCACCCCGGCCCCGTCAGACGGCAGGCCCATCCACTGCTGTCATGCCCGGAGGATCGATCCATGACCCCGCCCCCCGCCTCTCATGATCCGTACGGAGTGCGTCTCGACGCGTCGTACGATCACGAAGGCGACCAGCCGCTGGTACGTCCGTACGCGATGACCGGCGGCCGGACCCGGCCGCGCTACCAGCTCGCCATCGAGGCGCTGGTCAGCACAACCGCCGACCCCGCGCACCTCTCCTCGCTGCTGCCCGAGCACCAGCGGATCTGCCACCTGTGCCGCGAGGTCAAGTCGGTGGCCGAGGTTTCGGCGCTGCTGTCGATGCCGCTCGGTGTCGCGCGCATCCTCGTCGCCGACCTGGCGGAGGCCGGCATGGTGGCCATCCACCAGCCGGGTAATGGAGAGGCCGGCGGCACGCCGGATGTAACGCTGCTGGAAAGGGTGCTCAGTGGACTTCGGAAGCTCTAGCAGCGGAGCGGCCCGCTCCACCACCTCCGCGAAGATCGTGGTGGCGGGCGGCTTCGGCGTCGGCAAGACGACGTTCGTGGGCGCCGTCTCCGAGATCGACCCGCTGCGCACCGAGGCCGTCATGACCAGCGCGAGCGCCGGTATCGACGACCTCACGCACACCGGTGGCAAGACGACGACGACCGTCGCCATGGACTTCGGCCGCATCACCCTGGACCAGGACCTGATCCTGTACCTCTTCGGTACGCCCGGTCAGGACCGCTTCTGGTTCATGTGGGACGACCTCGTACGGGGCGCGATCGGCGCCATCGTGCTGGTGGACACCCGTCGTCTCGCCGACTGCTTCCCGGCGGTCGACTACTTCGAGAACAGCGGGCTGCCGTTCGTCATCGCCCTCAACGGCTTCGAGGGGCACCAGCCGTACACGCCGGACGAGGTGCGCGAGGCCCTGCAGATCGGCCCCGGTACTCCGATCATCACCACCGACGCCCGCCACCGGGCGGACGCCAAGAGCGGTTTGATCACGCTCGTGGAGCACGCGCTGATGGCACGTCTCAAGTAGTCCCTCGCATACGGCAGTTGTCGTAGCGGATCGGGGGCGGACTGTGTCCTTTGACACTCTCCGCCCCTGTGTTCATAACGTTTCGAAAGAGAATTGCGCCGCGACCGCCACCGCACGCGTTCGCGCGGTGTCACTGCGCTCACATCTGCCCCGCCATTTGGCGGGGCTCGCTCTTTTTGACCGTTTTATCTGAGGCTTACAACACTCGGAATGGTCGGTTCCCCCTGTTTGGAACGCAGCCGCTCCCCGTGCTGGAATTCGTCGAACTCCCGAGTAGTACGGCCCTGAACGAGAAAAACGGCACAACGTAGGTGCCGGCGCCGAGAGGTTGTTGGTCGAGTGAGGCGTAGCAGCAAGACGAGCTCCGCACAGCAGCAGGCGCGGGGCAACTTCACCCCGCCGCCGCGCACAGCGACGTCGCCCGCGACCTCGCCCGCTGCCGCGCCGGCGAGCAGCGGCGGCAGCAACAGCAAGTTTTCGCCGCGCAACTGGCGCGTGCCCACCAGGCTGAACGCGATCCTGCTCATCCCCGTGCTGGTCGGCCTTGTCATGGGCGGCTTCCAGGTCAAGGGCTCGATCGACACCTGGAAGGAAGCCCAGGACGCCGAGAAGACCGCAGTCCTCGTCCGCGCCGCTTCCGAGTACGGCCAGGCGCTGCTCAACGAGCGTGACCTCACGGCCGCCCCGCTCCTCCAGGGCAAGCGCAAGAGCTCCGAGGTCACCCAGGCGTACGCCGTGACCGACGAGGCCGCGAAGAAGTTCGCCGATGCCTCGAAGGAGATCCCCGAGAAGCAGGGCCTCGAACGCCGTCTCGGCCTCTTCGCGAAGGAGGAGCCGAAGCTCGCCGCGCTCCGCAAGGCCGCGTACAGCGAGGCCCTCGACCCGGTGAAGACCGAAGAGGGTTACGTCCAGATCCAGCACTCCCTGATGGAGCTGTCGAACGAGCTGGGGCTGGGCACCGGCAACATCACCGCCTACGGCCGTACGGTCTACGCCGTCCAGCTCGCGAAGGCCGCCGCATCGCTCCAGCGCTCCATCGGCATGCACCTCCTGGTCCGCCCGAGCGGTGACCCGGAGAAGCTCGCGCAGCAGACGGTCGCGTTCAACTCGTACAACTACCTGGAGCAGATCGCCCTCGGCGAGTACGTCTCCGGCGGTACGCAGGAAGACACCGACAAGCTCAAGCGCATCATGAAGGGCAAGGCGGAGGACGGCGCCAAGAAGCTCGCCGCCGCCAAGCAGCAGGCCGACCAGGCCGGCGTCCCGTTCGTGACGCCGCCGAGCAAGAACGGCTCGATCCTCGACGGGATGGCCGGGAAGATCGGCCAGGGCAAGCCCTCGGGCCTCAAGGCGCAGGGCGTCACGCCCGAGGTGTGGATGGCCGCGGCCACCGCCAAGTTCGACGGCTACACCGAGATCGAGAACGACCTCGTCGACAAGGCGGTGGAGGAGGCCGCGACGATTTCCTCCGACGCCAAGACGGACGCCATCACCAACGGTCTGATCGTCGTCATCGCCCTGCTCGCCTCCGTCATCCTGGCCGGCATGATGGCGCGCCAGATGAGCAACGCGATGCGCCAGCTGCGTACCGCCGCCTTCGGCATCGCCGAGCAGCGTCTGCCGATGCTGGTCGACCAGCTCTCCCGTACGGAGCCAGGCCGCGTCGACACCCGTGTCGAGCCGATCCCGATCACGTCGCACGACGAGATCGGCGAGGTCGCCCGCGCCTTCGACCAGGTGCACCGCGAGGCCGTGCGGCTCGCAGCCGAGCAGGCCATGCTGCGGGGCAACGTCAACGCGATCTTCACCAACCTCTCGCGCCGCAACCAGTCCCTCATCGAGGGCCAGCTGACGCTGATCACCGACCTCGAGAACAACGAGGCGGACCCGGACCAGCTGGAGAACCTGTTCAAGCTGGACCACCTCGCGACCCGTATGCGCCGCAACGGTGAGAACCTCCTGGTCCTCGCCGGCGAGGAGCCGGGCCGCCGCTGGAACCAGCCGGTTCCGCTGGTCGACGTGCTGCGCGCCGCCTCCTCCGAGGTGGAGATGTACGAGCGCATCGAGCTCACCGGCGTACCGGAGTCGGAGATCCACGGCCAGGCCGTGACCGACCTCGTGCACCTGCTGGCCGAGCTCCTGGAGAACGCCACCACGTTCTCCTCGCCGCAGACGAAGGTGCGCGTCACCGCGACCCGGCTGCCCGACGGCCGCGTCATGATCGAGATCCACGACAAGGGCATCGGCCTCACCGCCGAGGACTTCGCGGACATCAACCACAAGCTGGCGAACCCGCCGACCGTGGACGCCGCCGTCTCGCAGCGCATGGGCCTGTTCGTGGTCGGCCGCCTCGCGGACCGGCACAGCATCCGCGTCCAGCTCCGGCCCTCGGGCGAGCAGGCCGGTACGACGTCGCTGGTCATGCTCCCGGACGCGATCACCCACGGTGGCGGTGGCGAGCCGCTCCCGCACGACGACTTCACGGTCTCCTCGATCATTCCCGAGCAGCAGGCGTACGAGAGCGCTCCGATGCGCACCGCGGCCGAGCTGGGCTTCGACGACTCGCGCTACGGCAACGAGGGCGACGACACGCAGCTGGACCCGGTGGGCCGCTCGCTGATGCGCGGGGAGCGGCGTGCGCAGCTGGGGGCGCAGGTCACCGGCGACCGCCCGCTGTTCCGTGACGAGATGCAGCAGCAGGGGTCGTACGACGACCCGCAGCAGTCGTACGAGGACCCGCAGCAGCAGTACGAGCAGCCTCAGCAGCCGGCGTACGACCAGGGCGGGTACGACGACTACCCGGCGTACCAGACGTATCCGGACGCCGAGTACCAGGACCCGGCGGCGCCCCAGGCCACGTACGAAGACACGTACGATTCCCCCTCCCACCAGGGAAACTGGCAGGACCAGGGTTCCTACCAGAACGCGTACGAACCGGAGTTCGAGTCGGAACCGGAATCTGCGCCGGGCGCTCCCGCGAACGACCGGGAACGCGTAGGCTTCGACCGTCCGGATTCCGCCCCGGCCCCCGGCCACCCGCTGACCGACGTCGGCCTCCCGCGGCGTGGCGGCCAGCAGCACTGGCAGCCCGGTGGGGAGGCCGCCGGACAGGACGCGGTTCAGCAGCAGCAGCCGGTCGTCGCCCAGCAGCCGCAGCAGAACGCGCCGCAGCAGGACGGGGACGGGAAGAGCAGCGGAACCGATGACTGGCGGTCGTCGAACGACGAGCGCTGGCAGCGGGCGGAGAAGCTCCGTGAGCCCAAGGCGGGCGGAGTCACCTCCTCCGGTCTCCCCCGGCGGGTGCCCAAGGCCAACCTGGTCGAGGGAACCGCGGAGCAGACCCCGCAGGGCGGCCCCCAGGTCTCCCGCGCTCCCGAGGACGTGCGGGGCAGGTTGAGCAACCTGCGCCGCGGTGTCCAGCAGGGACGGAACGCGGGAACGGACACGAACACGGCGGCCACCTACGATCAGAACGGTGGCCATGGCAACACCTACAACCAGGAGCGTTAGTGTGAGCCCGATGAGCCAGGCGGCGCAGAATCTGAACTGGTTGATCACCAACTTCGTGGACAACACCCCCGGGGTGTCGCACACGGTGGTGGTCTCCGCCGACGGACTCCTGCTGGCGATGTCCGAAGGCTTCCCCCGGGACCGCGCCGACCAACTGGCAGCGGTGGCCTCCGGACTGACTTCGCTGACGGCGGGTGCGTCCCGGATCTTCGAGGGCGGCGCGGTCAACCAGACCGTGGTGGAGATGGAGCGCGGCTTCCTCTTCCTCATGTCGATCTCGGACGGCTCCTCGCTGGCCGTGCTCGCCCACCCGGAGGCCGACATCGGTCTCGTGGGTTACGAGATGGCTCTCCTGGTGGACAGGGCCGGCAGCGTCCTCACCCCGGACCTGCGCGCCGAGCTGCAAGGAAGTCTTCTCAACTAGCAGACAGAGAGTGCGCTTTGGTGTCCGCGGGCTTTAATGTTCGAGAACGCGGCACCAACAGCGATTTGGCGCCCGGCAGTCGGAGGAGGAAACGTGGCAACACCCCCGGATGGTTCTTCGGCCAACTGGCCTTACGGCCAGGGTCAGAATCAGGGTGATACCTCGCACAACAGGTTCAACTTCCCCTCCGCGCCGAGCCGGCCGCAGCAGTACGAGCAGCCGCCGCAGCAGCGGCAGCCGCAGCAGCAGCGCATCCAGTCGGCGCAGTCGCGGCGGGCTCCCGCGCCCGCCGCCTCGCAGGCGAACCACAACCCGCTGGTCCGGCCGTACGCCATGACCGGCGGTCGCACCAGGCCGCGCTACCAGCTCGCCATCGAGGCACTGGTCAGTACCACGGCGGACCCGTCACGTCTGCAAGGGCAGTTGCCCGAGCATCAGCGGATCTGCCATCTGTGCCGGGAGATCAAGTCGGTCGCCGAGATCTCGGCACTTCTCACCATCCCCCTCGGGGTTGCCCGGATCCTCGTCGCCGACCTGGCAGAGGCCGGACTTGTAGCCATTCACCAGCCCGGCGGCGACGAGTCCGCCGGCGGTCAGCCAGACGTGACACTGCTCGAAAGGGTGCTCAGTGGACTTCGCAAGCTCTAGCAGCGGAGCAGCCCGCTCCACAACCTCCGCGAAGATCGTGGTGGCGGGCGGTTTCGGCGTGGGCAAGACCACGTTCGTCGGAGCCGTCTCGGAGATCAACCCGCTGCGCACCGAGGCCGTCATGACGTCCGCATCGGCGGGTATCGACGACCTCACTCACACCGGGGACAAGACCACCACCACGGTGGCCATGGACTTCGGCCGTATCACCCTGGACCAGGACCTGATCCTGTACCTCTTCGGTACGCCCGGTCAGGACCGCTTCTGGTTCATGTGGGACGACCTCGTGCGCGGTGCCATCGGCGCTGTCGTCCTGGTCGACACGAGGAGGCTCGCCGACTGCTTCCCCGCCGTCGACTACTTCGAGAACAGCGGGCTGCCGTTCGTCATCGCCCTCAACGGCTTCGACGGCCACCAGCCGTACAACCCCGACGAGGTGCGCGAGGCCCTGCAGATCGGCCCCGACACCCCGATCCTCACCACCGACGCCCGCCACCGCGCGGACGCCAAGAGCGCGCTGATCACGCTCGTCGAGCACGCCCTGATGGCGCGGCTGCGGTAGGTACGGACGAGAAAGGCCCCCGCCACTCCGAGGAGTGGACGGGGGCCTTCGTCGTACGAGCTGAAAAGCTGTGGGGCTCAGCCCTGCCAGCTGTGCGGCGCGCGGAAGCCGGGCGTGCGCTCCAGGCGGCGCCAGCCGGCCGTGGAGCGGCGGTGCGCCGGGGCGACGGCGTCGGAGCGGTTCGCGGCGCGGGCCATCAGGATCGCGGTGATCGCGGCCAGCTCCTCGGGCTCGGCGTGGCCCTTCTCGACGCGCAGCAAGGATTCGGTCATGGAGTCTCTCCGTCTTCGTCGCAGGATTACTGCGGGGGGTTGCCGTGCTTGCGCGACGGCAGGTCTGCGTGCTTGTTGCGGAGCATCGCGAGCGAGGCGATCAGGACCTCGCGCGTCTCGGCCGGGTCGATCACGTCGTCGACCAGGCCGCGCTCGGCGGCGTAGTAGGGGTGCATCAGCTCGGCCTTGTACTCCTTGACCATGCGGGCACGCATGGCCTCGGGGTCCTCGGCCTCGGCGATCTGCTTGCGGAAGATGACGTTGGCGGCACCTTCGGCGCCCATCACCGCGATCTCGTTGGTGGGCCAGGCGTAGGTGAGGTCGGCACCGATGGACTGGGAGTCCATGACGATGTACGCACCTCCGTAGGCCTTTCGCAGGATCAGGGAGATCCGGGGCACGGTGGCGTTGCAGTAGGCGTACAGCAGCTTGGCGCCGTGGCGGATGATCCCACCGTGCTCCTGATCGACGCCCGGCAGGAAGCCGGGGACGTCCAACAGAGTGACGATCGGGATGTTGAACGCGTCGCACATCTGGACGAAGCGCGCGGACTTCTCGCTGGCCTCGATGTCGAGGACACCGGCCAGGGACTGCGGCTGGTTGGCGACGATGCCGACGACCTGACCGCCGAGGCGGGCCAGCGTGCAGATGATGTTGGTGGCCCAGCGCTCGTGGATCTCCAGGAAGTCGCCGTCGTCGACGAGCTCCTCGATGACCTTGCGCATGTCGTACGGGCGGTTGCCGTCGGCCGGCACCAGGTCAAGGAGCACGTCCGAGCGGCGGTCCGCCGGGTCCTCGGACTCGACCGTCGGCGGGTTCTCGCGGTTGTTGGACGGCAGCATCGAGATCAGGTAGCGGACCTCGGCGATGCAGGTCTCCTCGTCGTCGTACGCGAAGTGCGCGACGCCCGAGGTCTCGGCGTGCACGTCGGCGCCGCCGAGGCCGTTCTGGGTGATCTCCTCACCGGTCACGGCACGGACGACGTCCGGGCCCGTGATGAACATCTGCGAGGTCTCGCGGACCATGAAGACGAAGTCGGTGAGGGCCGGGCTGTACGCCGCGCCGCCCGCGCACGGGCCGAGCATCACGCTGATCTGCGGGATGACACCGGAGGCGCGGGTGTTGCGCTGGAAGATGCCGCCGTAACCGGCGAGGGCGGAGACGCCCTCCTGGATGCGGGCGCCGGCGCCGTCGTTCAGGGAGACCAGCGGGGCACCGGCCGAGATGGCCATGTCCATGATCTTGTGGATCTTGGTGGCGTGGGCCTCGCCCAGCGCGCCGCCGAAGATCCGGAAGTCGTGGGCGTAGACGAAGACCGTGCGGCCCTCCACCGTGCCCCAGCCGGTGATGACACCGTCGGTGTACGGCTTCTTGGCCTCCAGGCCGAACCCGGTCGCCCGGTGCCGGCGCAGCTGCTCGACCTCCTTGAACGTACCCGGGTCCAGCAGCAGCTCGATGCGCTCACGGGCGGTCAGCTTGCCCTTGGCGTGCTGGGCCTCGGTCGCCCGGTCACTGGGGCCGCGGCGGGCCTGCTCGCGCAGCGCCAGCAGCTCGGCCACCCGGCCTCGGGCGTCGGTGGGCTCGCTCGGGGTCTCGTCCAAAACGGTCATGTACCGACCCTACGAAGGAGTACAAGAAAAACAGGCCGTCGACTCTTCACAGTCTCCGGCCCGTTCTCCTGTCACCACTGGACAGAACCATCCGCCCATGCAGCCTAAGTACCAGCTCATGGACGTCGATGATTGTGGGGGTCCGACAAGGACCTACAGGGGCGTCAGCTGAGAGCCACCTCACAGCGGTGGCCGGCTCCGGCCGTCCCCGGCGTGACGCGGAGCTTCAGCGTACGACCGGTGGACAGCACTTCGACGCCGGGGTCCTTCGAGACGACACGGACGCTGCGGCGCTCCCAGGTGATCTCCAGGGGCTGCCCGGTGCGCGTCGGCTCGCTGACGACGAGGGTCGCGGTGCGCCGCTTGGCGCGTACGAGCACACTCGCCGGGGCGGTCGCCGTGAGCCGCTCCACCGTACCCGGCTGCCAGAAGTTGGCGGCCGCGACACCGAGGGAACGGATCGCCACGGCCTGGACGGCGCGGTTGTTGGCGAGGATGTCCAGCCAGTCGCGGTCGGCCGAGCGGGCGGCGACGGTACGCCGGGACGCACCCGGCATCAGGAGGTAGGCGTAGTCGGCGTCCACCGGGTCGGTGCCGTGGTCGAGCCAGAGGGTCTGGTAGCGGCGGGTGCGGCGCTCGGTGGTGCTGGTGGTGTTGATGTCGCTCCAGGAGCCGGTGCGGTCCTCGCGCAGGGTCTTCAGGTCCGCGCCGCCCGCGCCGCCGGCTCCGGGGAAGACCCAGCCGCCATGGCCTTCGAGGTGGGCCCAGCGGGGGCCGGCGTGGTCGTCGTCGACGGTGAGGACGTTCGTACCCCCCTCTCCCAGCATCCGGTTGTCGACGATCGTCTCGGCGGGTACGCCGTCGGTGGAGGTGATGCCGGCGCCGAGGCAGACGACCGTATCGGCCAGGCAGAACCACGACTTGCGGGCTTCGAGGGTGGAGCCGAGGCCCTTGAGGTGCTGGCCGACGGCGGCGAACTCGCCGTCGGTGGCGCCGCCGACCCACTGGGTGGCGGGCTTCGGCGCCCCCCATTCGCCGCCCGCTTTGTCGGCAAGTCGCTTGGTGGACACGGTGGTTCCGGGGAGGCGGTAGAAGTCGACGGTGGGCCAGAACCAGTCGGTGTACTGGTCGTTCGCCTTCTCCCCCGGCCACCAGTAGAGCATTCCGGCGCCGGTGTGCCAGCCGCGCGGATTCTCGCCGTTGCCGCACTCGTAGTACGAGATCCGCTCCGAGGCCATCGAGATGCCGGCCGCCCAGCCGGGCCGCCGGTGCACGGCCCGGTCCATGGAGGCGAAGAGCTTGTGCGCGACGGGCTCGGGGGCGGCGGCGATGGGCGATGCGGCGACGGCGTGCAGCCGGGAGAGGTCGGCGACGTTGAACTGGGGCGCGGTGAGCAGTGGCGTCGTACGGTCACGCTCGATCCAGCCCTTGACCATGGCGGTCCAGCGCTCGCGCTCGGCCTTCGACGCGCCGCCCGCGAGCAGCGGGATGGCGGCGATGAGTCCCTGCCCGTGGAAGTGGTCGCTGCGCATGACCTTGCGGTCGTCGTTCTTGAGGTAACCGCGGCTGATGGCACGGCCGTTGACGCTGTCCATCATCAGGCCGTTGTAGATGAGGGGCGCGTAGGCGTTCTCGACGGAGTCGAGGATGATCTGGCGGTTCGGGTCGGTGACGGCCCAGGTGGAGCCGGCGAGGAGGGTGAAGAGGCGGCCGAGCCCGTCGAGCATGACCTGGCCGTACGTACCGGAGTAGGCGACCCAGGTGTGCTGGACGAAGGATCCGTCGGCGTACAGGCCGTCGCCCTTGGTGACGTACGGGAAGACGGGCGAGAGGGCGTCGCGAGCGAGGGCGATCTTCGCCGGGCTGCGGCCGAGGACGCCGCGCAGGGCGACGGAGCGGCAGAGGTCGACGCGGTTGGCGCCGGTGCTCGTGCCGGAGTACGTGGTGAGCATGGAGTCGGGGATGAAGTGGTCGACGGCGGCGCAGGCGGCTTGGCGCTGGGCGTCGGTGAGGTGGTCGTGGAGGGCGGCGACGATGTCCATGAGGAGGCGGGGGCTGCCGATCTGCCACTCCCACCAGTTGCCGTAGCGGGTGGTGGAGGGGTTGTAGATCTTGGCGGAGAGGTGGTCGAGGCCGCGGACGATGTCGGCGCGGAGGCCCGCGTCGGCGGTGAGTCCGGTGCCGGGCTGGAGGTAGGCCTGGGTCATGGTCCACAGGCGGCCGTAGCTCTGGGTGATGCCGGCGGGCGGGTCGAAGGAGTAGCCGGGCCAGAGGGAGTTGCCGGCCGGGGCCATGGTCGCGCGGAAGCCTGCGGCGAGGCGGCCGGTCTCCTTGAGGCGGGACGCGTACGGCTCGGCGGCCGCGTCGAAGCCGGTGCCGAGCGAGAGCTCGACCCAGCGTCGGCGGAGCGTGTCGAACTCGTCGGCGGGTTCTGCCGCTTGCGCGGGGGCGTGCCCGGTGAGGGCCAGGCCGAGTGCGGTGGCGGAGGTGGTGGCGAGGAAGGTGCGGCGGGACCAGGGCGGGGTGGGCGGCACGTGGACGACCTCCGGGCGGGGGTGGTTTAGACCTGTGCCCGATGGTGTAGCACGGGGTTCGGGGCGCATTCAATGCCCAGGACGGGGTTGCCGGAAAGCGCTTACTCCTGGCGGGGGGGCGCCGGCGGTGCGGTGCGGGTGCCTGCGGCGCTGTTTCCCCGACCCGCCCCTTCCCGAAACTGGGGGCAAGCCCCCAGACCCCCGGACGCCCTACGGGCGTGTCCTCAAACGCCGGACGGGCTGGATGGTTGCCGCGGCGCAGGCTGGATCGTCGCCGCGGCGCGGGCGGAGTTTTGCGGGCAGCGCCGCAAAACTCGCCCCCGGCCGTCTTCAGCCCCTCCGGCGCTTGGGAGCGGGGTCCGGGGCGGAGCCCCGGTTCGGGAAGGGGCGGGGTGGGGAAAGGCCCCGCGCAGCGGCACCCCTGCACCCCGGCACGCTTGCCGCACGGCACCGCGTCGCGTCGCGCCGCACCCCGCCCCCCGGGGGCCCGTCACCCCCCGCAGTGGAAGCGCGCGTTCCCCCAGTCCGCGTGGTCGTTGCCGGGGCCGTCCCCGCCGTCCCCCGTCAGCAGGTCGACGTACTTCGCCCCGGCCACATCCGCCGTCAGCGACCACGCACTGTCCGCCGCCCGCAGCACCGGCGACTTCACCCTCTCCACACCGTCCGCGGCGACGCTGAACTGCACACTCCCGCGCGTCCCCTGGGAGTCGTCCTGCCCCACCTGTGCGGTGAAGGACGTGCACTTCCCGCCCAGGTAGTAGCGGATCTTCCCCGGTGACGCGGTGCCGAGGCCCTTGGCGAACACCGTGCCGTTGACAGTCAGCGGCTTGCCGTCACCCGCCGCCGTCCCGCCGTTGGACATGTCGCGCTCGGCCGGACCCCAGCCGTTCTCCATCGACGTCCAGTCATGGTCACTGGCATACGTATCGACGGCCGGCGGAGGCGGCAGCGTACGTACAGAAGCGGTCGCACCCAGCTTTCGCGGCTCGCCGCCCACGCTGTACGCCGCCTCCGAACGCAGGCTGTACGCCCGGTACTCCGCGTCCACCGGCGGCGTCACCTGCCACGTCGCCACCGCCTTCGCCCCCGCCGCGACCGTCGCGAACTCCACCGCCCCCGCAGGCTCCGCCCGCCAGCCGTCCGGCAGGGACAGGCTCACCGAAACACCCGTGGCCGGCGCCGCCTCGAAGTTGGTGAAGGTGGCCTTGACCTCGTTCTTCCGACCGGGCTCCAGGGTGTCCTGCGCGGCCGCCAGCGAGAGGGTGCCGCATGCGGCCTTCTCCGGGGCGGGCCCCAGGTCGGTGACCGTGAAGCCGTCGAGGACGAAGTCCGCGCCGTCCGGCGCGCCGCCCTTCTTGCGCAGGCCGGTCCAGGTGTCGCCACAGCCCGCCGTGACGGTCTCGGACAGGTGGGTCGTCGTGGTCTTCGTCCCGATGGGAGTACGCCGTGTCTCGACCGAGGCAGGAACACCGTCGGCGCCGATCCGGTCGTACCCCGTCACCCACTCGTACGCGTCGGCGTGACTCGACTGGTAGTCGAACTCCACGCGGTAGCTCCGCCCTTCCTTCATCGGGACGGTGCCCGGCCCGGTCCGGTAGACGAGACCGGTGTTCTCGTCGTGGGACTTCAGGGACTCGGAGCCCCCGAGTACGTCGTCGATTCGTTTCCCGTTCCAGCCCGCCTGGGTGTACGGGGCGTGCTTCTGCGCGACGTGGGTGCGGGGGTCCGTGACGCCGCCCGCGTTGCCCTTGAAGAAGGGCCCCCAGCCCTGGTCGACGGCCTCGAAGTCGTCGTACACGACCGTGCCCGGCTTGGTCGCGGGCGCGTTCGCGACGAGTCTTACGTCGTCGATCCGGACCCTCGCCGCACTCGCCTCCTCCGTACTCCCCTTCGCCACCTCGACCCGGAAGGTGGTGGCGCCGGACGCGGGCGCGGTGAAGTTGACCTTGGCGCGCTGGAAGTACGAACCGTGCCAGTCGTTCGCGGCGGTCTGTTCCCTGGCGGTGGACCGCTCGATCACTCTCTCCTCACCACCCGCCGAGAGTGTCGTACGCCGCTCCTTGCCCGGCTCGACCTCCAGCCAGGCGGACGCCGTGTAGCGCGCGCCGGGCTTCAGACCGGAGACGCGCTGCTGCACGGAGGCCGTGCCCGTACCGCTCAGCTCGGCGCTGTTGCGCCCCTGACTGTCGGTGTCCCGTTCGACGGCTCCGGTCTTCTTCCAGCCGTCGAGCCCGGCGTCGTTGAAGCCGGGGTCCTTGATTCTGGTGCCCTCGCCCCAGGCGGTGTCGCGCGCCTCGGGGGCGCGGCCCCGCGGGTAGAGGACGTACGGCTGACCTGCCGTGGCGTCCAGCGTGACCTTGCCGTCGTTCACCTCTGCCGTCCCGGCGTTCACCCGGCCGTTGTCGGTCAGCCTGTAGACGGTGAAGGCGTCGGCCTTGCGGTACTTCTCCGGCAGCTCCCAGGTGCTGGCGCCCCCCTGCTTGTTGTAGTGGTAGAGCTTCTTGCCCTGCCACGGCAGCAGGTACCTGTCCCCGTCGAGGACCTTCGCGCCGCCGACCGTGACCGTCCGCCTGCCGTTCTCCACCGTGCCGCGGACGCCGTCGGTGAAGTCGATGGTGTTTCTGGCCTTGTCCCAGCGCTGGATGTCGTAATGCTGGAGGAACTTGGCGGGCAGGTTCTTCTGCCAGATGTTCGCCGAGAACTTCGTCCAGTCGGTCTCGCCGGTCCAGCCCTCGAAGTCCTCCAGCGCTGTCTGGCCCAGGACCGGATCGGCGTTCCAGACGTCCTTCTCGCCGTTGCGGATGAACCGGATGATCTGCGAGTTGAGGCCCTTGTTGGTCGCCCCGCCGTAGCTCAGGTCGTTGGCCCAGTGCGACCAGAGGGAGGTCCGCTCGAACTTGTCGGCCCACTCGGTGGCGACGTTCCAGCCCTGGGCACCGACCTCGGCCATCGTCTTGTCGGCGATCCAGCCGTGCGTGTAGTAGACGTCGATGTAGAGCAGGCTGAGGTTGGGGTCGGTCTCGTCGCGCAACTGCTGGAACCTGCGTGCCATGTCACCGCTGTTGAGGTCGCGGCGCTGGTCGATGTAGTAGCTCTGGTTGAGCCAGTTCCAGCCGGGGGCGTTCTTGTTGACGAGGGTCTCGCTGAAGGCGTTCGCCTCCGGGTACGCCTCGGTCTGGTTGACGTGGACCCCGAAGGTGGCACCCCACTTCTTTCCGCTCCTGAGCAGCTTGTTGAGGTCGGTGAGACCGCCGGCGCGCTTGTTGTAGTTGCCGCCGTAGTCGGGGTGCGCCGAGTCGTGTCCCTCGGACCCGTACCCCTTCAGCAGGGCGAGCTGCCCGAGCCCGTCCGTCGCCAGCGACACCCGCTTGACGTCGTCGAGGGTACGGAGGAAGGGGTGCGTGGCCTGGCTCGCGAAGTTGAAGGGGATGTGGGTGATGACGCGGTCCGGGGTCTCGTCGCTGCCCGGTGCCTTCACGCCGATCTCGCGGAAGGCGACGGCGCCGTCCTGCCAGTCGACGGTCTGGTCTCCGTTGGCGTCGGGCGTGACGACGATCTTGGCCCACGGCAGGTCCGCGCCGGAGGCGGGGGCGGGTGCGCCGGCGCCCCGGTAGGTCCACTGGCCGGACCACACGCCGAGGCGCACGCTGCCGTCGGCGGCCTTGCGGGCCTGGTGCCAGAAGCGGGCGTCGTCGCCGTTGGTCGGGCCGCTCGGTATGTCGTACGAGGAGTTCGACTCGACGGCCGCGGCGAGCTGGTCCGTGTTGACGATGGCGTACGAGGCCCCGACGGGCGCGGCTTCGGCCGCCGTCCCGTCCGTGACCTCGGCGAAGACGTCGGCGGTCTTCGTCGAGTCGGGGTCGAGCCGGGTGAACGCCGTCTCGGCGCCGCCGTCCCGGCTGCCGACGGAGACGAGGTCGTGGCCGGGTATGTCGAGGGTCCCGACCCGGAACGCCTCGGTGTCCCGTACCGCGGTGACCTCGAAGGTCGTCGCCCGCCCGGCGACGGACAGCTTCGCGTCGATCTCCACACCCGCGAGGGCCGGGAAGACGAGGGTGTACGCCGCACTGTCGGCCCCGACGACCGGTTCGCCGCCTTGTACCTCGACGGCGTACGCCTTGCCGTTGAGGGTGATCTCGGTGACGGGTTTCGTACTGCCGAGGAGCCGGGCGCCGCCCGCCCGGTCGGTGTAGGAGACGACCCGTGGGAAGTCCTTGGCCACGGCGACCGAGAGCTGCGCGGAGCCGATGACGAGGTCGGCGGCCGGGGCGGCGACGGGAGGCTCGGCCCCGGCCGGGAGGGCGGGTCCGGCCAGGGCGAATACGGCGGACGATGCGGCTGCGACAGCGCACGCCGCTCTGAATCTTCGTGACATGAGGACTGCGTAGTCCTCCGCTCTCACCACCGTCAACGAAGTCGTGCGCCGAGGCGGCCAGTAGTCCAACAACCCTCGTGCGTTAGTCCAAGTCCCACCGCGCGAAGAATCTGAGAGCGCTCTCAGGCGCAAGCCTTGACGCCCGCCCCAGCCGTAGCAACAGTGGAACTGCGAACTGGCGCTGGTGAACAAGTCGTTGCCCGGCTCGGTCAACGCCTACGTCACCGGCCACGAGCAGGGCACCGGCCGCTGGGTCCTGCTGCGCCCCGGCGGCGTCTACTACCCCCAGTCCCCCGCCGCGCCCCAGAGCCCGCTCCCCGTCGACTGCGCCATCCCGCTGCGCCCGGCGGGCTCGGGGTCGGTCGTGCTGACCCTGCCGCAGATGTTCGGCGCGCGCGTCTACTTCGTACGCGACAGCAAGCTGGACTTCTTCGTGAACCCGGGCCCCGCCCTGGTCGAGCCGGCTTTCACGACCTCCACCGACGCCAATTACGGCCGCACCTGGTCGTTCGCCGAGTTCACCTTCAACCCGCAGCAGCTGTACGCCAACATCAGTTACGTCGACCTGGTGACCGCCCTCCCCATCGGTCTCACCCTCACCGGCGACACCACTCACACCGTCGCCCCGCTGCCGGCCGGCGCGCTCCAGCGGATCGCCGACGCCCTCGTGGCGCAGAAGGGGCGTGACGGCCAGCCCTGGGACAGGCTCGTCATCCGCGGTCCGGGCGGCCAGGTGCTGCGGGTGATCTCACCGCAGAACCTGATGGCGCCCTTCTTCGACCGCCCCGCCGAGATGCCCTTCCGTAACGTCTTCGACGGCTACATCAACCGGGTCTGGGACAAGTACCGCTCCACCGGCCTGCGGATCGACCTCCAGGGCGGGCGCGGCGTACGGACCGGCCGCGTCAGCGGTGACGTCATGACCTTCACCGGCGGGCACACCTTCACCAAGCCGTCGTCGCGGGGCGTCTTCACCTGCAACCACGGCCCCTTCGCCAACAACCCGGGCGACCCCGACGACAAGAAGGCCCTGCTGGCCAGGCTCTCCGCCGCCTTAAACCGCACGACCCTCCTCACCCACCCCGACCAGCCGAACGGCACGGCGGCAGCCGACTACTACCGCGACCCGGCCACCAACCACTACGGGCGCGTGCTGCACGCCAACACCCCCATCGGGTACGCCTTCCCGTACGACGACGTACGCCCGGACGGGCAGCCGGACGTCTCGGGAGCGGCGCACGACGGCAACCCCCGGCGCTTCACCCTGACGGTCGGTTCCTGACGGGCTGCCGCTGCGCGTACACAAGCCCGCATCGGGGCGATGCGGGCTTGTGAGGAGATAAGAGCCGAAGCGCGATCAGGTTGTCTCGCCCGGTCGTCCCGGTTCAGCAGCCGCCGCAGTTGTAGTACGTCACGTCCCAGTGGTTGCCCTCGTCCGCGTAGATGTTCCCGGACCCGGACTTCCACTGCGGCGCCCCGTCGGCGCGCACACCGATGTAGGTGAACGTGTTCTTGATGTAGTTCCCGACGCAGGTGTATTTGGCGTAGTCGAGCTTGTAGCCGTTCCAGTGGGAGTACGTGCCGCCGGCGTGCCCGGTCTCGGTGCCGCCGGTGATGTTGAGCGCGCAGCCACTGGCGCTCTTGAGGGTCTGCGCGCCCTCCGCGGTGGCGAGGTTGAGCTGCTCGAACGACGTACAGGTGGGGTTGTTGCGGTCCGAGCAGCCGCCCGACGACGACCAGGTGATCCCGGACGAGCGGAACATCGAGGTCGCGGTGGCATGGCTGATCTTGGTGACGGCGTGCGCGTCGGTCGCACCGCTGACGACGCCGAAGCCGGGCGCGAAGAGCGCGCCGAGCACGAGGGCGAGTGCGGTGAGGACGGAGCGGATTCTCACGAGGTTTTCCTCCTGCTGGTGACCGAGCTGGACCTTGGGGCCGTACGGGACAGCTGTGCAGGTGGAGCAAGGAGATGGTGCCCGAGTTCTACGCGCGTTCGCCAGAGGGTGTCGCGGCGGACCCCGGCACGACCGCGATCCAAGTTGTTGAAATTTGAAGGACACGGGTCTACAGTGAATCTCGTTGAAGGTTAAACAACCGGATCACACATCACCCGAGGAGGAGCCATGGCTCTGTTCACCCGCAAGAACAACACCGCCCCGGCCGCAACCGCCACCCTCGCGGTGGACCCGGCCCTGGCCGCCCTGACCGGCGACTACACCATCGACCCGGCGCACAGCAGCATCGGCTTCACCGTCCGCCACGCCATGGTCACCAACGTCCGGGGCAGCTTCGCCGACTACGACGGCACGCTGACGCTGAACGGCTCGGACCCGGCCGGCTCCGCCGCCGCGATCGACGTCAGGATCGCCAGCATCGACACCGGCATCGGCGACCGCGACGGCCACCTGCGCAGCGCCGACTTCTTCGACGCGGAGCAGTTCCCCCTCATGACCTTCCGCTCCACGTCGGCGGAGCAGCTCGGCGGCGACGACTACCGGATCGTGGGCGACCTGACCATCAAGGGTGTCACCAGGCCCCTCGCCATCGACCTGGAGTTCCACGGCTCCGCGACGGACGTGTACGGCAACGAGCGCGTCGGGTTCGAGGGCAGCGCGGAGATCCTGCGCTCCGACTGGGGCCTGACCTGGAACGCCGCGCTGGAGACCGGCGGCGTGATGGTGAGCGACAAGGTCAAGCTGACCTTCGACATCTCCGCGATCAAGAACGCCGCCGCGCAGGCCTGACGCATCAAGAAAATTCCGGCAATCTCTTGACTCGCGTCAAATCGGGAGGAAAATCCTAAATACACCAGAAAACCGGAGCGAGCCGCACAGTCGACGAAGACGTTCGTCGACCAGCGTGACGACCCACTCGCAGGCTCTGGCCAGGCCCCCGGCAGATCCCCTCGGCCTCAGAGCTTTCAGCGACGGCTGGAACTCATGAGACCGGGACGGACTACCGGGGACTGCATGTGTTCAGGCCCTTTCAGCGGACTGCCAGGAAGCGGACCGCTAGAAGCCGCCACCGCCGAAGTCGCCGCCACCGAGTCCACCACCGCCGAAGTCGCCCCCGCCGCCGAAGTCCCCGGCGTTGAAGTCGCTGCCCGAGAGGTCGCCTCCCTCGTAGCCGCCGGCGCCCGGGTCGGCGTAAGCAGGCGTGGAGAGCATCGAGCCGAGCATCGTCCCCACCAGCAGGCCCGGCAGCAGGCCGCCGCCGTAGTAGCCGCCGATCCATGGGGCGTACGCCGGACCCGCCTCCCAGTACGGGCGGCGGCCGTCCGCCGTCTCGACCGTCCGGGACATCGGGTCCTGGCCGTCGGCCAGCCGGGTGGCGTCCGCCGCGCAGACCGGCACCCGGCGCGTGTAACCGCCGGCCGGGGCCCAGTCGACGTCCGCCGTGGAGGGTCCGTGGCGCGGATCGAAGAAGCAGGGCGGACACCGCTCGGGCAACGGAGCGCCCTCGCGGCGCGCGGCGAGCACGGCGAGCGAGAAGCGGCCGTCCTCCAGCGCCTCGGTGACCTCCCGGACATCCTCTGCCCTCTTCGCCCTGGCCATGGCCGACTTGGCCTTCTCGTACGCGTCCAGGGCGCGCTCGTAGTCGGCGCGCATCGCGTCGTCGGCGCCGGGCTCGGCGGGATGGAAGTCGAGGCGGTCCAGGGTCTCCCCGAACGCGGTGATGTCCTCGTCGACCACCACCCGCACCTTCTCCAGCGCGGCCCGTTCCTGCTCGGCCCGCCGCGTGCGGCTGCGCTTCGCCACCAGGAAGACACCGGCGCAACCGGCGACGAGCACCAGTGCGAACGTGACGAGGCCGACGACGGACGACGGCCCGCTCTGGGCGCCTTCCCAGCTGCTGGGGGCGCTTCCCCGCGCCTGCTCAAGCGCGTCGTCGACGAAGGTGTTCAGCTGGCTGACGGCGTCGATGCCGCCCGCCGGCTCGACGGAGGCGGTGAGGTTGGCGACCGCCTGCCGCGACATCACGGTGGAGTCGGCGCCCGCGTCGAACGCGTCGCCGAGCCTGACGGCGTACACACCGGTGATCCCGGTCTTGGTCCGCAGGTCGGCGAGCAGTCCGTCTTCGGGGAACTCCGCGTTCTGCGGGAGTACGGCGACGAAAACCGGCTTCCCGGCGTCGAGGATCTTCTCCTCCAGCGCGTCCGCCGCGCGGGGTGGCAGCTGGTCACTGGCGCGCTGATCGACGTACACAGGCCCCTGGCGCAGCGACTGGGCCGCGGCATCGAGCCCCGTGGCTGCCTGCGCGCCCGGCGCCACGGCGAGTGCGGTGGCCGCCAGCGAGAGCAGCAGCCCTGACAGGGTGGAGAACAGTCGTGCCCTCATACTTAAAAGCTACCCGAATGGGTGCATTTTAAGACATATGCGTTTGAGCTTCAGTCCTGCGTACGGACGGTGGTCCGCCCGCACACAGGACCGACCTCAACGCTGACCTCGGCGCGCCAGGTCTACTCCGCGGGCTCGACGCCTGCCTTCAGCAGGCCGTACGTGTACGCGTCCTCCAGGGCCTGCCAGGACGCCGCGATCACGTTCTCGCCGACACCGACCGTGGACCAGTCGCCCTCGCCGTCTCCCGTGGTGATCAGCACGCGGGTCGTGGACTCCGTACCGTGCTTGCCCTCCAGGATGCGGACCTTGTAGTCGACCAGTTCCAGCTTGGCGAGCTGCGGGTAGATCCGCTCCAGGCCGACGCGCAGGGCGCGGTCGAGGGCGTTGACCGGGCCGTTGCCCTCCGCCGTGGCGACGATGCGCTCGCCCTTGGCCCACAGCTTCACCGTGGCCTCGTTGGCGTGGGTGCCGTCGGGGCGGTCCTCGACGATGGCCCGCCAGGACTCCGTACGGAAGTAGCTGAGCGCGCGGCCCTCGGCCTCCTCGCGCAGGAGCAGCTCGAAGGAGGCGTCGGCCGCTTCGTACGTGTAGCCCTTGAGCTCGCGCTCCTTGACGCGGGCGACGACGCGGCCGACCAGCTCGCGGTCGTTGCCCAGGTCGACGCCGAGCTCCTTGCCCTTGAGCTCGATGGAGGCGCGGCCCGCCATGTCGGAGACGAGCATCCGGATGTGGTTGCCGACCTGGCCCGGGTCGATGTGCTGGTACAGGTCGGGGTCGACCTTGATCGCGGAGGCGTGCAGGCCGGCCTTGTGCGCGAAGGCGGAGACGCCGACGTACGGCTGGTGGGTGGAGGGCGTGAGGTTGACGACCTCGGCGATGGCGTGCGAGATGCGGGTCATCTCGGCGAGCGCGCCGGGCGGGAGGACCTGCTTGCCGTACTTCAGTTCCAGGGCCGCGACGACGGGGAAGAGGTTGGCGTTGCCGACGCGCTCGCCGTAGCCGTTGGCGGTGCACTGGACGTGGGTGGCGCCCGCGTCGACGGCGGCGAGGGTGTTGGCGACCGCGCAGCCCGTGTCGTCCTGGGCGTGGATGCCCAGGCGCGCGCCGGTGTCGGCGAGGACGGTGGCGACGACGGCCTGGATCTGCGCGGGGAGCATGCCGCCGTTGGTGTCGCAGAGGATGACGACGTCGGCGCCGGCCTCCGAGGCCGCGCGTACGACCGACTTGGCGTACTCGGGGTTGGCGCGGTAGCCGTCGAAGAAGTGCTCGCAGTCGACGAAGACGCGGCGGCCCTGGGCGCGGAGGTAGGAGACCGTGTCGCGGACCATCGCGATGTTCTCGTCGAGCGTCGTGCGCAGGGCGAGTTCGACGTGGCGGTCGTGGGACTTGGCGACCAGGGTGACGACGGGGGCGCCGGAGTCCAGGAGGGCCGCGACCTGCGGGTCGTCCTCCGCCTTGGCGCCGGGGCGGCGGGTGGCGCCGAAGGCCACGAGCTGCGCGTTCTTGAAGTTGATCTCGTTCTTCGCGCGGGCGAAGAACTCGGTGTCGCGCGGGTTGGCGCCGGGCCAGCCGCCCTCGATGAAGCCCACGCCGAAGTCGTCCAGGTGCCGGGCGATGGTCAGCTTGTCGGCGACCGTCAGATTGATGCCTTCGCGCTGGGCGCCGTCGCGCAGCGTGGTGTCGAAGACGTGAAAACTGTCGTCGGGGCCTGAAGTGGTCATGGCTTTCTGGACTCCTGTCGAGTGGAAGGACTGGCTCCACTTGCCCCCATCATCGCGCGCACCTCGCCCCGGCCGTGATGGGGCCGGGAAACGAAAAAACCTCTCGCGGGTGCGAGAGGTCTGCGCGCGGGTCTGGGGCACGGTGGCCGCGCCGTACATGGTGATACGGAAGCGGTCACTGGGGACCGGCGCGCCTGCTGCCCATAATCATGGCGAACGAGAACACAAGGGCAGTCTGGCACGTCTCGCGTGGCGTGGTATCCCCGTCTCACGATGTGGGCGGGCGTGATCACGGATCAATCACCCGCCCGCACCGTGTCACGGCACGCGACACCTGCCGCGGATCAGCGCAAGCGGCGTACGAAGATGTCGGACTCGCCGCTGGTGTCACCCGGCACGAACGTGAGCGTCCAGGCCCGGAATCAATGGAGCGTCTCGTCGAGGAACTCGCCGATCTGGGCGAGGACCTGCGACCGCTCCGAGCCCGGCAGGCCCATCGCGACATGCGTACTGAAGCCGTCGAGCAGCGCCCGTATCCGCGTCGCGAAGCGGTCCGCGTCGACCACCGTGCGCAGTTCGGCGCGCGAGGCGCCCTCGACGAGCAGGGCCACCAGGTCGCGGTGCCAGGACAGCTCGATGTCGAGGAGCCGGGCCCTGGCCTCCTCGTCGACGGCGTGCGAACGGTTCCAGAGTTCGAGCCACAGCGCCCAGTGCGGATCGCGGGGCCCCGACGGCACGTACAGGTCGACGTACGCGTCGAGGCGCTCGCGGACCGGGACCTGGCGGGCGAGCGCGGCCCTGCGGTCCATGCCGAGCTGCTCCTCGCTCCATTCGAGTGTCTGGAGGAGCAGCTCGTCCTTGCTGCGGAAGTAGTAGAGCAGGTGCCCACTGCTCATTCCGACCTCACGACCGAGCCCGGCCATGGTCAGCCGCTCCAGCCCGTGCTCGGCGATGCTCGCCATGGCGGCGGCGAGCACCGTCTCGCGCGGCGGGGCGGAGTTGCGGCGGCGGGACGGCGGCTTGGCAGAGCCGGAGCCGGAGCCGGACGCGGACCCGGTCATGAGGCGTTCTCGTTCACTCGTATGTTTTACCCGATGTTTTACCGATCAGCTGTGCCTCGCGGGCTGCTGCTGGGTGATGCAGTGGATGCCGCCCCCGCCCGCGAAGATCTCGCGGGCGTCGACGAGGGTGACCGTACGGTCGGGGAAGAGGCCACGGAAGATCTCGGCCGCCTCCTCGTCGCGGGGGTCGTCGAAGGCGCACAGGACCACTCCGCCGTTGCAGAGGTAGTGGTTGATGTACGAGTAGTCGACCCAGTCGCCGTCGACCTTGACCTTGGTCGGGGCCGGCACCTCGATGACCTTCAACGGGCGGCCCTTGGCGTCCGTCTGGGAGCGCAGCAGCTCGACGTTGGCCTTGCACGGCTCGTGGTCGGGGTGCGACGGGGCGGGCTGGGTGTGCGCGAGGACGACACCGGGGGCGGCGAACGCGGCGACGATGTCGACGTGGCCGAGGGTGCCGAAGCCGTGCGGCGGGTAGTCGGTGGTCAGGCCGCGCGGCAGCCAGATCGCCTTGGTGGTGCCGAGCTTGGCGTGGATCTCCGCCTCGACCTGCTCGCGCGTCCACTGGGGGTTGCGCTCGGGGCCGAGCTGGACGGTCTCGGTGAGCAGGACCGTACCCTCACCGTCGACGTGGATGCCGCCGCCCTCGTTCACGAGCGGGGAGCTGAGCGTGGGCACGCCGACGAGATCGGCGACCATGCCGGCGATCTTCGAGTCGTGCTCCCAGGTCGCCCAGTCCTGGGCGCCCCAGCCGTTGAACACCCAGTCCACGGCGGCCAGTTCGCCGGTCTCGTCGTCCTTGACGAAGGTCGGGCCGATGTCGCGCATCCACGCGTCGTCCAGCTCGCGCTCGACGAGCTCGATGTCCGGGCCGAGCAGCTCGCGGGCGCCGTCCGACTGGCCGGGGCCGCAGACCACGGTGACCGGCTCGTAGGCGCGTACGGCGCGGGCGACGCCCGCCCACGCCTCACGGGCGGCGGCGAGCTCCTCGGCGTCGGAGAAGGTGACGTTGGGGCCGGGCCACGCCATCCAGGTGCGCTCGTGCGGGGCCCACTCGGCGGGCATACGGAAAGCCATGGGGGGTCCTTACTGGGATCAGAGGAAGTAGAGACGGTTGAGGGAGACGGAGTCGGCGGGTTCCGAGCGGAGCGGGTCGCCGTCGAGAGTGACGAGTCCGCTGTGTCCGTCCACCCCCACCTGCCCGATACGGGAGTTCAGGCGCAGGTCGGCGGGACCGATACCGCGCGTGCCGCGCACGGCGACGCGGCGCCGGCGCGTGGGCATCAGGTCGTTGCCCTGGTCGAGGGCGGCCTGGGCGACGAAGGCCACCGAAATGTCGGCGGGCGTCGCGCCGTGCGCACCGAACAGCGGTCCGAGGACGAGCGGCTCGCAGGTGTCGGTCGCGGCGTTCGGGTCGCCCGTGACGCCGTACGCCGGGAAGCCGGACTTCAGGACCATCTGCGGCTTCGCGCCGAAGTACTGGGGCCGCCACAGCACGATGTCGGCCATCTTGCCGACCTCGATCGAGCCGATCTCGTGGGCGAGGCCGTGGGCGATGGCGGGGTTGATGGTGAGCTTGGCCATGTAGCGCAGAACGCGGGCGTTGTCGTCGGCCGGGCCGTCGCCCTCCATCGGGCCCAGCTCGGCCTTCATCTTCCCGGCCATCTGGAACGTACGGCGCACGGTCTCGCCCGCGCGCCCCATCCCCTGCGCGTCGGACGAGGTGATGCCGATCGCGCCCAGGTCGTGCAGCACATCCTCGGCGCCCATCGTCCCGGCGCGGATCCGGTCGCGCGCCATGGCGGCGTCGCCGGGCAGGTCGGTCTTCAGGTCGTGTACGGAGACGATCATCCCGTAGTGCTCGGCGACCGCGTCCCGCCCGAAGGGGAGGGTGGGGTTGGTGGAGGAGCCGATGACGTTCCGTACGCCCGCCATCTTCAGCACGTTCGGGACGTGCCCGCCGCCGCAGCCCTCGATGTGGAAGGCGTGGATCGTACGGCCTTCGAGGACGGACAGGGTGTCCTCGACCGACAGGCACTCGTTGAGGCCGTCGCTGTGCAGGGCGACCTGTACGTCGTGCTCCTCGGCGACCCGCAGCGCGGTGTCCAGGGCGCGGGTGTGCGCGCCCATGTCCTCGTGCACCTTGAAGCCGGACGCGCCGCCCTCGGCGAGGGCCTCGACGAGCGGTGCGGCGTCGGACGACGAGCCGCGGCCGAGGAAGCCGATGTTGACGGGCCAGGCGTCGAAGGCGCTGAAGGCGTGGCGCAGGGCCCACGGCGAGTTGACGCCGACGCCCCAGACCGGGCCGAACTCCTGGCCGATGATCGTCGTCACGCCGGAGGCGAGCGAGGCCTCCATGATGCGCGGCGAGAGCAGGTGGACGTGCGTGTCGACGGAGCCCGCCGTCGCGATCAGGCCCTCGCCGGACACGATGGACGTACCGGTGCCGACGACGACGTCCACGCCGTCGAGAGTGTCCGGGTTGCCGGCCCGCCCGATGGCGTGGATCCGGCCTTCCCTGATACCGATCGACACCTTGCGGATGCCCTGCGCCACGTCGATGACCAGCACATTGCTGATGACGACGTCGCAGGTCTCGCGAACTGCGGCGGCCTTGAGGTGCAGTCCGTCGCGGGCGGTCTTGCCGAAGCCCGCGAGGAACTCCTCGCCCGGCTTCTGGGCGTCGGACTCGACGCGCACGGTCAGCCCGGAGTCGCCGAGCCTGACCCGGTCCCCGGCGCGGGGGCCGTGCACGGCGGCGTACTCGTGCGGATCGATGCTCATGCCTCAGCTCCTCCTTCGGGCTGTGCTCCCAGATAGCCGCAGGCCACGGCCCTGCGGAGGGCCTCTTCCTTCGCTCCCGGCGCGTCCAGCGGACCGTCGACGAGCCCCGCGAAGCCGATAGCGATCCGCTCGCCGCCGATGGGTACGAGCCCGACCTCGGCCGCACCGCCCGCGTCGAAGCGGACCGAAGAACCCGCCGGTACGCACAGCCGCATGCCGTACGCCGCCGAGCGGTCGAAGTCGAGGCGCGGGTTCGCCTCGAAGAAGTGGAAGTGGGAGGTGACGCTGACGGGGACGGTCGCGGTGTTGCGTACGGTCAGCCGCACGTCCGGCTCCGGCTCCGCGTCGGCGGGGCCGGGCAGGACCGCGCCCGGGGCTTCGTCACCCAGCGTCGCGCCGCCGCCGATCGGGGACGACACGACCGCGAGCCGCGAGCCGTCGTCGAACACGGCCTCCACATGCACCTCGGTCACCACATCGGCCACACCCGGCAGCACGTCGTCGGGGCCGAGCACGGAGCGTGCCGCCTCGATCGCCTCCGCGAGCCGCCGCCCGTCGCGGGCCGCCTCGCAGACCGTGTCCGCGATGAGCGCGGTCGCCTCCGGCACATTGAGCCGCAGCCCGCGGGCGCGGCGCGCACGCGCCAGCTCGGCGGCTCCGAACAGCAGCAGCCGGTCGCGTTCCGTCGGGGTCAGTCGCACGCCGCCACACCTCCAAAAGTTTAGAGCTTTACTCTAACCACGAGATTCGTGCGCTGGAAACATTGACGCGCCACCTTGAGCCAAGTCACATTGAACAGCACTCAAAACTTTGTTGTCCGGCGGACCGGGAGGACCCAGCCATGCCGATAGAACAGCGCGGAGTCGACACCATCCCCGACGAGGAGCGCACCAGCGGGCCGCGCGACCTCGTCTCCATCCTGCTCGGTTCCAACCTCTGCCTTGGCGTCATCGTCTTCGGCTGGCTGCCGCCGTCCTTCGGCCTCGGCCTGTGGCCGTCGCTGACGTCGATCATCGTCGGCACCCTGGCCGGCATAGCGGTGACGGCCCCGCTGGCGCTCATCTCACTGCGCACGGCCACCAACCTCTCCACCTCCAGCGGCGCCCAGTTCGGCGTACGCGGCAGGCTCGTCGGCTCGGTCGTCGGCCTGCTCCTGTCCCTCGGTTATACGGCGCTCACGCTGTGGATCGGCGGCGACGTGATGGTCGGGACGCTCTCCCGGCTGACCGGGCTGCCGGACGGCGGGGCCTCCCGCGCCCTGATGTACACCGTGCTGGCGGCCGCCACGGTCGTCGCGGCGGTGTACGGCTACAAGCTCCTGCTGAGCCTCAGCAAGGTGCTGTCGATCGGCATGATCGTCCTGCTGCTTGCCGGCGTCTACGCCTACGCGGGCGACTTCACCACGGCCGCGCCCCCGGACACCCCGTCCCTCCTCGGCTCGTTCTGGCCCACCTGGCTGCTCGCGGCCGTCGCCGCCGGCCTGAGCGGCCCGGTCGCCTTCATCACCCTGCTCGGTGACTACACGCGCTACGTCTCGCCGCGCCGCCACACCTCGCGCAAGGTCTTCTGGGCAACCTGTCTCGGCCTGCTCCTCGGCCTGCTGGTCCCGCAGCTCTTCGGTACGTACACCGCACTGGCCGCCCGCGCCGGCCTCGACTACGCCGGACCGCTCGTCGAGGCCGCACCCGTCTGGTACCTGGTGCCGCTGCTCCTGGCGGCCTCGGCCGGGTCCGTCGGCAACGCCGGCCTGATGCTGTACTCGATGGGCCTCGACCTGGACGCGATCGTGCCGAGGGCGACCCGCACGCGGGCGACCGTGATCGCGGCGGCCATCGCGACGGTGTTCGTGTTCGTGGGCTCGTTCGCCTGGTCCGTCCAGTCCGCGATGACGTCGTTCGTCCTGCTCCTGACGGCCATCGGCACCCCGTGGGCGGTCATCTCCCTCATCGGGTACGTGCGCTGCGGCGGCCAGTACGACGCGGAAGCCCTCCAGGTCTTCAACCGCCGCGCCAAGGGCGGCATCTACTGGTACCGGTCGGGCTGGAACGTCCAGGCCACGGTGTCCTGGGCACTGGGCGCGGCGGTCGGCCTCGCGGCGGTGTCAACAACGGTGTACGAAGGCCCACTTCTGGCCCTCACCGGCGGCGTGGACTGCAGCTTCATCCTCTCGGGCCTGGTGGGCGGCATCGCGTACGCCACGCTGACGGCGAAGAGCCGGACGACCGCCGTTACCGAAGCCGAGCCCGTGATGGAAGCCGAAAGCGAGACGCCAACCCCCGCGTAGGCACCGGAGGTACGCGCGAGGCCGCGCCCGGTGGGGATGCCGGGAGCGGCCTCACGTACGTACGGCTCCACGCTGGTGACCGAGGCGGCACAGCGCGTACGGCCCGCTCGCTCTAACGGCCGGGAGCCCGAGCGGCCAAAGCCGGGATGGAGGCGATCTTATCGGCGTCCAGGTCCTCCCAGACGAGCCCGGAAGGACGATGGGCACCGGGACAGGCAATGACTTCATCAGGCGTCACGATCAGATCGACGCCGAAGTCATGTGTGGTTGAAGGCAGTTCGCCTTCGACCACTTGCAGGCCATGGACTGTCGTCACCACGACCGTCTTCGAGCTGATGAGTCCGGCTTCCATCAGGAAGGCGAATTCCAGGTCCGAGTAGCCGGCTCCCTTGCCGATGCGGACTCCCGAACGGTTCACGGCGACGCTCCCGACCACCACCATGTCGACCGGCAGCATCGACTCGACATCGACCTTGGGTGCGATGGTCGCGGCGACCTTGCTCGACGCCGCTTCGGCGGGCGAGACGGTCAGCGCTGTCGGGTCCAGCAGATAGAAGGGTCTTTGGGCGGCGAGCCTCGGAACGGCCATGAACACCGTCTTGCCCTCGGTGAGAGCCCGAGCACGCACCGGCAGCTGCGCCTTGTCGGGCACTGCCTTGATGACTTGAACATCTGCCCACTGAGACAGGTTCGCGAGGCGCCCGGCAGCCACCTCGGAGCCCTTGAAATTCGGGATGCGTCCCCGTACAGAGGCGTCGTGGGCCGCGTTCGCCGCGTCGAGGAGGCCCCAGACCTGCTCCCGTACTCGCTGCTTCTCCTGATCCACCTGTGTGTGCACCCTGCCGCCCTTCACGCCGCTTCCATCAGTGCCATGAGCCGGTCCTGTGCCTCCTGCACGGCTGGCTCACTTCGCCAGGTTCGCAGCTCGCGGGCGGCACGGAAGATGATGTTCATCCCACCGCCTCCGCGCGTGCCCTGTAATTCGTCCACGGCGTCCATGAAGGCCACCAGCGCGGCATCCAGGTCGCCCGCCCGGATCCACGAGAGCGACAGGTTGCCAAGGACGATCGCTCGGGACTTGCGCCGATCCTGCAAACCGACCGCTGTGTCCTCCAGAAGGCGCTGTGCCTTCCGGTAATCGCCGAGCGTCAGATAACAGGAGCCCGCCAGTCGGCCGAAGTGCGTGGGAGACAGAAGTTCGTGTGCAGCGTCTGCACTGTTGGCTTGATCGAGGTGCCGCTCGGCACCAGCGAGGGCTCGTTCGCATTCACGGCCCTCCCCGAGGAAGGCGTGGGCTTCGGCTGCGTGCAGTATGGCGAGACCGGTGATCACATGGCTTGTGTATCGCGTCGTACGGGCGGTCTCCAGCGCAAGATCGAGCGCCTCGCGGTAGTCGTTGGCGCCGTAGAGCGCCACGTAGCAGGTTCGCAGGAGCGCGTGCCCCTCGGCGGTGCGGTCCCGGAGATAACGTCCCACTTCCAGGCTCTGGGCGTAGTACGACCGCGCCGTGCTGTGGTCGTGCCGCTGAGAGGCATCCCAGACGAGCTGGCCCATGAAGGTCGCTGAGTCCGCCTGAAGCACGCGCATCTCACGCTGCACGCGGCCCGCCGGTGCTTCCCCGGCGAGGAAGACTACGTGGCCGGCGTGCCGTCCCGCCTGCGCCAGCAAGGTAGTGGAAGGCATCCGGTCGTAACGATCCGCGAGCGTCTGCATTCCGTCTCGGAGCTCGGCGACCACGACCAGATCGACACGCGAAGGGTTCTGCATCGCGTACCGCGTCCGCTCGGTGGAAGGCACTTCAGCCTCCGTATTCACAGCGAGGAGGTCACTCAACTCCTCGACGCTCACGCACAGGACGGCCGCCAGCCGCGGTCGGATGTACGGCTGCGGCGACACCTTGCCCGACTCCCACCGGGAGACCGTGGACCGCTCCACGTTCATCGCCTCGGCGAGGCTCTCCTGTGTGAAACCCACCGCACGACGGCGGCGCACGAAGCCGTGCCGTTTCAGCGCCATGGGTCAATTCTCTCCTCGTAGAAAAGGTGGTTCGCGCAGGAGCCGAACACACCAGGTCATGCCCTGCTGTGCCTCACGGATGCATAGCGCGTGCCGCAATTCTGCTCACCACGGCTCTGGGCCGACGAGCAGGCGCGGACGATGCACGGCTCGCTTCGTGGCAGCGCCTACCGGACAGTCGGAGACAGAACAGTGCGGTTGGCCGTCGTCGGAAACTGCTACACCGATGAACGACAGCTCCGCGACGGGCTCCGCGCAGTTCGGGCAGGCCAGTGGGCAGACCTTACTCACTGGCCGGGCAGTTACCTGGTCGTGGCCGATGACGGCTATCTGACGGTCGTCATCACGGACGTGGCAGGGACACGTCCCGTGTACATTGCCGAAGCGCAGGGACGCACTCACTGGTCAACGTCCGCTCGCTCCCTTGCGCTTCGCATCAGGGCGAACGTGGACCATGCGTCGATCACCGCCCGCCTGGTGTGCCCCACGGTTCCCGAAGTCACAGGTGACGGGACCGCCTTCGCGGGCGTCCGGCGGATGCCGGGGGGCCATGCACTTGTCATCGACCGCCAGGGCCGGCACTCCATTCATGAATACGAGCAGCCCCGAGCGCTCGGCTTCACAGAAGCGGTTGACGAACTGCGCCAGGGTTTGGTCTCGGCGGTCTCACACCGAGCGCGATCGGCGGGAAGACTGACTGCGGATTTCTCCGGCGGCCTCGATTCCACTTCGCTGGTACTACTGGCCACAGACACCGTGGGCGCCGAAGTGTTCGCAGTGACCGACGCGGATGCCACCAGCCTCAACGAGGACGTCTCTTACGCCCAACGAGCGGCCCACGGCCGACCGGGGCTCCACCACGAGCTGATCACCGACGCCGATGGTCTGTTCTTCGCCGAACTGCTCGATGCCCCGGCTACCGACCAGCCGTTCCCGGATGCGGCACGCTGGCGCATGCGCGCCGCCTACCAAGACGCATGCGTCGAGCGCGGAAGCGACGTACATCTCACTGGGTCAGGAGCCGACACCCTGCTCGCCACTTCCCCCACCTACCTCGCGGACGTGGCCGCGTCCCACGACATGCCGACTCTGCTCCAGCACTCCCTGGCCCGCGCCAGGCTCCGCCACCTGCCCATGTACGCGGTCATCGCTGCGGCTGTGCGTCTGGCCCACACCACCCATTCCAGCGCCTTACGGCAGCTCGCCCAAGACCTCGCCATCGACCCGGCCACCGCGCGCCCCGAACCACCGGCCAGGCTGCGCTGGGTCATGGCCGCCGGTCTCCGCGCCTGGCTCACCCCCAAGGCCCGCCACCACTTGTCGCTCCGCGCCGCCGCAGCAGCCGAGGACTGCACCGTCGACCCCAGCCAGATCAGCGGCCACCGTGCCTGGGCGGAACTGCGGGAGTTCGGCACCTACGAGGCAGAGCTGCGCAACCAGGCTCAGGCACTGGGGCTACCGCATCACGCGCCCTACCTTGACAACGCCGTGGTCAGAGCGGCCATGGCCGTACCCGCGGCCGCTCGCGCTTCCGTCACCGTCCAGAAACCACTGCTCGGCGCCGCCCTCCGAAACCTCGTACCCGACTGGTTGTTGCAGCGCCGGACCAAAGGCGCCTACGACGGAAACGCGTACGCCGGACTCCGACGCCACAGCTCAGCTCTGCGTGGCCTCCTGGCGCACAGCGAACTGGCCGCCGAAGGATGGATCGACGCCACCGCCGCCCGCGCCGAACTGGACCGTCTCACCGCCGGCGTCCCCGGAAAGCTGGCCGCCCTCGAATCACTCGTCGCCGCCGAACTCTGGCTGCAACAGCACCGCAGCAGCATGGCGGCCTCCGCCTCCGAGGTGTTCCATGCCTGACCTCCGCCCGGCATCCACTGTGCGCGCCACGATCACCGAGGCTGCGCCATCTTGAAGTCGCTGGTCAGCAGGGGTGGTGTGACCCCGTTTCGGGCTGCTCGTGCTGGTCGCGGGCGGCAGTCTGGGGTGTAGATCGTCTGGCAGGGCGGTTTTGCCGATGAGTTCACCGTCCTCGAACGGTCTACCCAGCGACACGACCGTTCTCGACAGGAGTGCTATGTCCACCATCCAGCCAGTGATCATCACTGCCGACCAGGAAGTCCTGCTCGGCTTCTATACGAAATTGTTCGGCGCCGAGGAGATCTTCCGGGTACCGGCGGAAGGCCCGGCCTTCTACCTCGGCTTGCGCATCGGCGACACCGACCTCGGGCTGGTGGCCAAGACGAACCCGGGGACCGGGGCGGCACCGCGGATCCTGCTCAGCATCGGTGTCGACGACGTCGACGAGATGCTCGGCCGGGTGACGGCGCTGGGCGGTTCGGTCCGCGACGGCCCCAACGACATGCCGTGGGGACAGCGCGTCGCCCACATCCAGGACCCCGACGGCAACCCGTTGAACCTCACCCAGCCGATCCCGGCTCAGTGACGCTGTTTCGGGTGCTTGTGCTGGTCGTGGGCTGCCTGCGGTAGAGATCAATTGCCTGTAGTGGCCTCGATGTTCGTCAGTACGAGCAGCGCGCGAAGCAGGTGGGTGGCGCGAGCGGGGTCAGTGCGGAGCTTGGTGAGGATCCGCCAGTTCTTTAGATGGGCGAAGCCGCGTTCGACCGGAGCGCGTCCGGCGGCCAGGATGCGGATGGCCTCCCTTTCGGCGGGTGCGAGCTTGCGGGCACGGGTGGCCCTTGAAGCCGGTGACGACCACGGGGTCGTCCCCGTCGTCGTCCAGGCCGAGGAAGCCCAGGTCGGCCAGGGCGCCGAGACCGGCAGCGCGCAGGTGGGCCAGGATATGGTCGCGGCGGGCGGCGGTGATGTCGTGGGTGCGGCCGGGCCGGGCGGCCGATATCCACACCAGACGGCCCCGCTCGTCGGTCAGGGCAAGCACGTGCAGTCCGTGGCGGCGATGCTTGCCGGAGTAGTTCGGGCGGTTCGCTTTGCCGGTGCGGCGCTGGGTGGGGATGAGGGTGCCGTCGATCAGGACGACCTCCCCGCCCCGCTTGGCGATCTTCTTCAGGGCGCGGTCCAGACGCGGGGCCTTCGCGGCGAGGAGGGCGATCAGCTCGTCGCGCCAGCGGCGGACTGTGGTGGCGGAGATGTCGTTGCCGCCGGCCATGTCGGCCAGGCGCTGGTCGTGCCGGAGCACGGCCAGGACGATCACCGCGATCCTCCCGGGCGGCAACGCCCGCCACCGGGAGCGTATGGCCTTCAGATGGCGTCGCAGCAGGTCGGCGAGGTAGGTCAGGGTGCGCGTGGACAGCGGCAGGCGGCACTGGTAGACCAGGGACACGGTGTCCCCGGCGTGCTCTTTGGTATTCGTCACACAATTCCAACAGCCGCCGGGGGCACCTCGGTTACGCCCCGCCGCTGTGCGGCCTGGTCACGCGCGGGCGGTGAACTTCCCGTCGGGTCGTTTGTGCAGCCAGCCGCGGTCAGCCAGCTTCGTGAGCTTCCCGCGCAGCGGCTCCAGCTTGCCCCTCACCCCGGTGTCCAAGCCCAGTACCTCGCCGATCTGCCGGGTGGAGACCGGGCCGCCGGCCTGCCGCACGGCGGTCAGGATGCGCTGGTACTCCGCCGGCAGCGCGGACTCAGCCAACCCCGGCGCACGATCCGGAACCAGCCGCACCGCCCGACCCGCCACCTGGACGACCGGCGACCCGGCCTCCGTGCGCTCGTCGGCGAGCTGCTCACTCATCCGCTGCCACACCCGCTCGGCCACGGCGAGCTCATCCCGCTCAGCCCGTACCTCCGACAGCTGCTTGACCAGCTGTTCTTCGAGCCCGTCCAGCTCCGCACGCCGCGCGGCGATCCGCTCCAGCACTTCAGGATCCATCATGCGCCGGAGCGTAGGAGCGGCACCCGCGACGACGGACAGGAATCCGCAAACCCACCCCTGCCCAACGATCTACACCCCAGACTGCCGCCCACGACCAGCACGAGCACCCCGAACCGGCGTCACACCAGCACCCTGACCAGCTACTTCAAGATGGCGCAGCTTCAGATGAAGCTTGCGCGGTGGCAGAGTAGGGCGCCTTGCAGGTGGCGCGCTGGTCGATGACCGACAGCAGGTTCACCACCGTGGCGGATCGGCCGAACTCAGCCCGACGCGATCGGCCCGCCGCGCTCACCGCTCGGCAGCCTCTTCTGCCGCATGCGGCGGAGGAGGCCGGGCACTGGTGTCCGTCGGTAGCGCGGGCCCTCTCCCCGGAACACCTCGTCCTGCGTTTCCGACGAGGCTTACACCACGTCCAGTATTCAGCGACTTGACTTTTATATATGGATGTCTTGCCGAGACCGGCCTGACGATCACGCCAGCCTAACCGTCCACGCGAGTTCAACCTCAGTAACGCAACACAGTGCGCTTATCTGTATCACCAGACCACAGCACGGTCTTTCCATCCAATTCGCCCACCCAAAAAGTAGCGGAGCAACCCGATTCAAATTCGAGATCAACATCCGTCCCGCCGTCGTACGTCAACGCAGACCATGTGCCCTCACCATTCAGTTCCTGCCAGTTTCCACCATTCTCACCGCTAGCCGCGCAGGAAAAATAATCAGATGCGAGATTCTTTGCCTTGAATTTTCCGCCCCCTTTCAAACTAAGCACAGACCGCCCTGATTCCCACTCGTGAGCAAGCACTTCGCTGGCCGCCGCCCGCTTCTTCGGGAGGTACGAGCCGGAATCCTCTAGGAAACCACAGGCCCCCAGAGAAATAACGAGCAGCGATACCGCCGCAACCCTCAATGGGAAAATACCGCCACAGGAGCGTCTCAATTTCAATTCCCCCCATTTTGCAAAGTAAGACCTTTAATGACCTTCATGACTATATCATTGAGTATTTTTCACCGCAATCTCGCGCATATCTGTTCCGCAACAGTCTCCGCTGAACCATGCACGGCATGACGCCGCCTCCATTGCCTTGCGAAATATTTGCGAAGCGTGAGACCCGTCCCGCGCGGGCGGTCATGCCTACTGCTCGGCACATGACCGCCCGCGCGAGTGCGATTCATCAGGACCTAGAGTTAGTACCTGATCTCCGCACGAAACACGATCTCCATGTGGTGCACTTTACCCGCAGCACCGTTGAGAGCTCCTTGGGTAGCAATGATTCCGTCTAGATCGAACCATCTCTGCACGAACCTGTCAGCACTTGTCCCGTAGCCCGTTGCGATATGGGTGAACGAAGACCAGGACATGCTGTTCTTGATGGTAATGCGCGCCTGCACACCCTTGGGACTAGCTCTGAGAACCTTGTATTTGGCCGTATAAGATCCCAGTGCTGCCGTTGCGAGGTTTCGGTCGCCCGTCACCAGGGATTTCGCGTCCTTCTTGAACTGTGATTTCGAATCACCGTCCGATATCGAGTTCCTCAACACTCCTTCAGCTTTCCCTGCGTCGGAAGCATACGCGCGGGCAATCTGCTCCAGATGCCCGGCCGTCAAGTCTGTTTTCTTTACTTGTTTCGCTATTTCACTGTCCTCACCGTACGTTTTGCTATATTCCAAATTCCCGAGCAGCCATTTCATGCCCACCTCCCGGAATCCGTCGTCTCCTCCGCCAAGGACGGCATCCTCCGGGTTGCAGGCCAGATCGATGCCATTGCTGGCGCAGTAGCTGGTAGAAAGAACTTCTGGGCTCATGGGACCGACTACTGGTTGGCTGAAGATCGGCAGACATGCGGTACACAGGGGAAGGGGCGCCGGTCCCATCACATAGGTAATGGGAGGGGGGATGCTGCCAGTGCCACCGCCTCCATCACCACTGCCACCGCCACCACCGCCACCACCGCCACCACCGCCACCAGCGGCACCACTCGTGCTGAGTTTGGGCGGCCCCGGAACTTCACCTGGGGTTGTGTTCTCGTGGTCGGGGGTGGGACGGGTCGGGCAGTCAATTTCGGCACAGAGCCCTGTGGGGTCAGCGTTGTTGACGGGGTTGTTGTTGCCGTATGCATATCCGTTGAGGGATTGCGCCTGATCAGACATCAGCAGGGGATCGACGCTGATGAACTGCCCGGTGGTCGGGTCGTACTCTCGGGCACCGATGTGGGTAAGACCAGTGTCAGTGTCAGCAGGCTTTCCAAGGAACGACTTGTCGTCCGGCCAAGGGCCGCTGGCCGTTCCGCGGCTGGTGCCGAACGGGCCGCTGTAACGCTTTGAGATGGCCTGCGTACCGGAGTCGAGGGCAAGGCTGGATGTACCGTGATGGTCTGCGGCGAGCCAAGTCACCTTGGTAGTACCGGTTTCGTTACTGCGCAAGGCAACTGTGGTGCCGGCCACGCTGTAATAGCGGTTGGCCCACTTCTTATTGCCCTTGGTGTGGACTTCGGTGGCACCGAGGTAGAGCACTGTTTCGCCGCCTGCTTTACGGCGGATAAGGAGCTCACCGTCGGCGTCGTAGAGGTAGTCCGTGCCGATCGTGTCCTCTGTCAGTTTGCTCAGCTTGCCCTCAGCATTCCAGACGAGCGCCTGGCTGGTGGCGTTGCCGATCTTCTCGACGCGCTGGGTGGTGTTACCTGTGGCGTCGTACTCGTACTGCTTGGCAACCCCGGTGCAGCTGGCGCCTGTGGTGGTGGCTGTCACCGCGTGTGGGCGTGAGGTGCTGTAGCAGTAGGTGGCCTTGGTGGAGGCACCACCCGGGGCGTGATCGGTTTCGCTGGCGCGTTGGCCTGCGGTGTTGTAGGTGTAGCTGCTCCAGTAAGGGGCTGCGCCGTCGAGGTTGGCGGAGGTGCGGCCTGTAGTGGCACAGTCGGCGGTCTTGGGGGTCCAGGCTTCGGTCAGGCGGCGTTGGCCGTCGATGCTGAAGCACTGGTAGTCGGCTTTTGAGGTCCCCCCGAGCGTGGACGGGTCGAAGATGGAGGTGACGTTGCCCGCCGGGTCGTAGGCGTAGTTGAGGTCCTGTGGCATCCAGGGGTGGGTCTGGTCAGTGACGAAGGACCGCAGGAGGCGCCCGGTGCCCTCCTCGAAGGTGCTGTTGAGATAGGCCTTCTTCACGCCTTCGGCGGTGGAGGTGCCAAGTGTCAGCTGCCATGCCTGGCCAAGCGCGGAGTAGTCGACCCCGAGGAGGTACCCGGAGCTGCCTGAGAGGCCTGTAGGAAGGCCCTGCGAATTGTATTCGGGGGAAATGATTTCCGAGGGGAGGCCTGCGGCAGAGGGTTCCTTGCTGTTGTTGACTGTGCCGTCGATCCGGTAATCGGTGGTGAAAGTGCTAGTGGCAGTCACAGCCCCGGAAGTCACCAGCGGGTCGTCGCTAGGCAGGATCAGGTCCTTCCTGGTGGCACGGCCCATACTGTCGTAGGCACTGACGCGCTTGGTGTATGCCTTACCTGTAGTACCGCCGACGTACCGAGTTGAGGAGTCAGGCAGGCCCTTGAGAAGGGAGTCGTAGGTCAAGGCGGTGAGCTTGTTCGCGTCCGTCTTCGACGCCTGCCACATACCAGTCTTGCGGCCAAGCTCGTCATAGCTGTACAGCAGTTGCGGGGTGGTGGTGCGTGCGTCGTCGGTAGTGGCTATCTGGTCAAGAGCCGTGTAGGTGGTAGTGGTGGTGCCCCTGTCCGGGTCGGAATTGCTGGTTTCGCGGCCGAACAGGTCGTAGCTGTACGTCCACTTGGCATCGTCCGGACCGATGATGCCGTCGCGTTTGCCGTCGCGTGTGTAGCTGTACTTCACGCTGGTGTAAGGGCTGCCGGCGGTGGTGCCGTAGTCAGGATCTGCAGGAGAGGTGCCCTCGTAGGTGCGTATCTCCGTGGGGCGGCCGAGCGCGTCGGTGAGGGTGCGACTGGCTGTGCCGCCCTTGACAGCAGTGGTGGCAACCGAATCGCCGGTGTAGCTGGTGGTGGTCCCCCACTTCTTGACGCCGAAGACGGTCAGACTGCTGCTTGTAGCCCGTCCAGAACCGTCGAAGGCAGTGCTGGTCAGTGCAGGGGTGTGGGCGTAGGAGGCGCGGGCGTATACCCCGTTTGGGCTTGTTCCGTCGTCGTAGATGTCGGCGTACGTCTCGTACGCCAGGCCGC
This sequence comes from Streptomyces sp. ISL-99, assembly GCF_018614005.1. Taxonomy (NCBI): domain Bacteria; kingdom Bacillati; phylum Actinomycetota; class Actinomycetes; order Kitasatosporales; family Streptomycetaceae; genus Streptomyces; species Streptomyces sp. ISL-99. Next base: position 10,384 of record NZ_JAGGPC010000048.1, on the reverse strand, counting down.
GAGAGTCATAACGGGTGTCGGTCAGGATCCGGCCACCCAAAACCGACGGAATCTGGGTCTGCAGTGGGCGCAGCAGGGCGTCGGCGACGGTGTACATGGTCTGGTAGGTAGCACCGTCGGCCTTGAGGGTGGATACCGAGGTCCAGGGCTGACTGCTGCGGGCGAGGTGGTAGCCGTACTTGGCGGTCGGAGTGTCGCCGGCGGTCTTACTGCGGTCGGGCAGCCAGGTGGCGGTGATGCGTCCGAGCGCGTCGTAGGTGTTTTCGGTCTTCTTCAGGTTGGCGTCGAGGCTGCTGGTGACCGAGCCTCGGGCGGGGTCGATATAGGCATAGGCCTTGTGCTGCTGTCCGTTGGACGCGAGCTTCGGCGCCGCAACGACAGTGGACGTAAGAGGGCCTGTCGCGGCCGGGTAGTAGGTCGTGCTGGTCGTGTTGCCGTCGGCGTCGGTGACAGTGAGCGGGCGGCCGAGCTTGGCGGTGGCTGTGTCATAGGTGGTGGTAGCGGTTGTTTGCCAGCCGCCGTTGGGGGCCGGGTGGCGTTCGCTGGTGCCGATGGCGGCCGGGTACATCTTGGCGCGTCCGGTCCAGGTGGCCAGGCCCAAGGTGGGGGTCTGGGAGTCGGACCACCCAGTGGCGTTCAGGGTGTCGTAGACGGTCGCGGTGTCAGAGAGCACATCACCGCGGGTAGCGGTATTGGCGGGCAGGTTGAGTTTGTCGTCGGTGATGACCGCGCCGGCGGAGTCGACGCAGGCGCTGCCAACGACCCGGGTCCGGGAGACGAGGCTTGTCAGTCCCTTAGCCGAGTTGCGGGCGTACCAAGTGCGGGAGCACGTCTCGTCGCCTGTTTTGGCATAGTCGCCGGAGGAATGGGTGCGGTACGTCATGCCGTAGTCGTCATAGGTGTGCTCGACTAGGGTGCGCCGCCAGGTAGACGAGGCGGTCAGGAAGGTTGCGCCCCACACCCGCTTGGTGCGGAGCATGTACGCCTCGGTATCAGCGTAGGACTTGTGCTGTGTGGCGGTCACCTTTGACCACGGCGTGTTGACGGTGACTGAGATGGGCTGGGTCCCGTTGTAGGTGAGCTCCTGCCGCAGGAAGCCTGCGTAATGGTCGTAATCCGGGACGTCGGATGTGTCCAGCCCTGTCACTGCGATGCCCTGAACAGAGACGGTGCGGGTGGTGCCGTTCAGACGCTTGTCACCGTGCATCCCCTGCATGAACAGCTTGACAGCCTTGGACTGCGTGTTGTCGCTGTCGCCGGTGTAAGTGGTCACCTGCTGGTAGCCGCGCCAGTCAGACCAGGTGCGCTCGTCTTCCGGGGTCATGGGGTCGTCGTTGTAGCGCCATGCTGGTCTTTCGTAGACGTAGGAGTTCTCTACCGCCTCGTTCTGGCCAGCAGGGTCGGAGGTGACGACAGCAGTGACGTTGTACTTATGAAACCAGTCCAGGGCAGGCTCGCCGCCATTGACCGCCCAGTAGACGGGATAGCAGGACAGATTGTTGTCGTCTTCCGCAGCAGGCATCTTGCTGCCGCGTACACACTGCGGGTCCGACAGCGTCACAGTGGTGATCGCTCCGGCCTCGGAGGTGACGGTGCTTACACGCGGTCGGCTCAACGGCAGGATGTCATCCGTCGCATCCACCCGGTTGGGCCGCATGTGATAAGTGAACTCGACCGGCGGAAGGGTAGTCGCAGTACCGTTTTTGCCCGTGCGCTGGATCGATTCCAGGACCAAGGTCTGGTCCGAACTGTTGCCGATGTCGTTGCCGTCGAGGAATCTCTGAGTCAGCTTGTAGCTGTCAACCGGCTTGTAGGCGTCAGGCTCGAGAGCGGTGGACCAGACGCTGGCTTCTATGCCAGTGAGGCGTTTGCGGGTGAAGAACGTCGGTCCGGTAGCCAGGCAGTCGCTCTCACTCGCGGAGCAGATTGCATCAAAGGGGACGTCGGGCCAGTTGTCGGCGGTGTCTTTGGTCAGCGCTGTGCAGTCGGAGGCCGTACACCGCTCAGTGTAGGAGAGGTCCACCTTGCCCGACGGGGTGCCGGTGAAGAGAGTGTCCGAACGCTGTCCATACTGGATTTGGTGGAGGTAACCGCCGCGCGTGTAAGAGGCAAGGTCGCTCTTGTCACCGGTCTTGGCGTAGTTATTGGCTTCGGCTTTGTACCAGTATGTGGCGGCGTTGCCGTGTACATCCTCAGCCAGGTCGAGATTCCAGCGCCATGCCTGGGTTTTGGCACGGCCTGAGAAGCTGCTGGCGGAGGAATGGCCGGGCTCACCAGAGTCGTCGCCGAAGACGGGAACGGTCCACACTGAATTGGTGCGATCGGCGCCGGCGCCCGGCAGTTTGTTCAGGCCGAAGGTATATGTGGTGCCGTCGCCGGTGACGACCTTCCAGTATTCTCCCCTACCGTCTCCTTTACCACCAACGATGTCGTCGCCGCCATCGCCGTTTTCGGCGCCGGTCTCATGAGTCACTCGCGAGGCGTCGTCGTCCTTGAGCCGCCAGGTGCCGGAGGTGTCGTCCTTGACCAGCTCGGTTGCCTTGCCGTTCAGCACGAGCGAAGCATTTTCGTATTTCCAGCACAAGTCATTCTTGTCGTCCTGGCCGTCGTCGTCGCAGGACCCGTACTTGCGCTCGATGTAGGAGGAGGTGAGGTCGAAGCCCTCGCCGACCTGTGAGCCTTGGTTGTTGGTGTTCGCGGTCCGTCCGTCGACGCTGCCGGAGTTGTAAGAGAGAGACAGCTTCGGCGCCGGGCCTGCCGCAGCAGACGGCACGGTGATCGGGTAGGACCATGTGAAGGCTCCCGAGGAGCCGCCCGCTTCCCAAGTAGAGGATGCCGCCAGCGGGGTCGCCTTGTGGTCGCCTGTGCCAGAGGCGGGCGTCGCCGAGGTAGCTGCCAGGGCGAACACCGCCGGTGCGGCGGTGTTGCTCTGAGCCGTTCGACGAGCGGAACTCTGTTTCGTCGTACCCAAGCTGAACTGGCCAGTCACTGTCTGTTTCGAGATGCTGTTACGCGACGTCAGCGGCGTCTGTTTGCGGCACTCGGCCTTCTGCGGCGTGGTCAGCGCACAGGCGGGCAAGCTCACGAGACCCAGGCGCGCGGCCCAGCCGCCACCCACCGCCGAGGCGAACGTGCCGTAGTCGACCGTGACTTGCGCGGCGCCGGGCGTCTCTGCAACAGCAGAGAACAGAACGCCAGTGATCCCCGCCTTGCGGGCGGCCTTCTGGGGCAGGACCTTTACCGTTGCGGTGCCGTTGGCAAGGGGCACCTCGTCGCTCTTGGCCCCTGCCTTCTTCTTCCCCTTGCTGGCCTTCACTTCAGCCAGGTGGACCAGACCCGACTCCGCGGGCTTGGCGGCAAGGTCGTGTGTGCGCTGGGAAGGCTGCGGCCATGCGGCAGATCTCTCTCTGCGGGCCTGCGCTGCCTGCTTGGCGTTGGCGGCCTTGTTCTTCATGACTCGTTCGCGGGCTGCCTTTGCTCCCGGTGACGTGATGGCCTTGACCTGGCTGACGCGGGGCTTGGGCACATCGGGGCGGCCCAGCGCGTCGGCCGCGGTCGCCACCGGTGCCAGCGCGCCTGATATGGACAGAGCCAGGGCCAAAGCGCCAACGAGGGGGGTACGAAGCCCTGTGGCTCTCACCGAATCCTGTTGTCCACCGCCCGTGGGCGGACTCTTCCTTGGAGCACGGAGGGATAGGGGCATGAACATGTCTTCTCTCACGTGTGGCCCGCCCGAGGGCTGGCAGCAGGGTTGGCAGAGACACGCGAGCAGGGGGCCAATTCTCTGGGGACGGCCCCCTGCCATGCGTGTGGTGTGGTTGCTGTAACGGCGTCAGGTGCCCACGACGGCGTCGATCTGGTTGCTGTCGCTGAGCGCGCCCGCCCACAGGCGGATGTCACTAATGCGGCCGGGCAGGTAGTTGCCCCAGGCGCTGTTCAAGTACCCCTTGCCTGCAGCGAAGTCTCCGCTACCGACAGCAGCGGTGTACGCGAGGTCGGTGCCTTGCTGGTCGGCAGTCAGGTACAGACTGATGGTGCGGGCCTGAGCGTCGTACACACCGGTCAGGCGGGTCTCGGAGCCGAGCAGCGCATACTCGTCACTGGCTACCGAAGTGCCACTGCTGTCCGTGGTCAGCCGGCCGAAGTTCCAGCGGCCCACCGCGACCTTTTTCACGTGAGGGTTGCCGTTCTCATCCAGCACCGGGTCGTCGTTGTCGTCCAAGACCAGCTCTTCTGTAGTGCCGGTCTTTTCGAACCAAAGGCTCCAGGAGGAGCCGGTGGCTGTGCGCTGGCCAAGGATCTGTGCCTTGTAGCCGTCAGGTTTGGACGACACCTTCGCCTTGTCCACGAGCGCTTCGGTGGTGACGGTGAAGGACCCGGAATCGTCGACGAGCGGGCCTGCCGTCGTTCCGGCGCCGCTGGAGCCGTCCAGGACAAGTTCCTCCCCGTTGAGGGTGGCGCCTGAGGAAAGCGCGAGCTTTTTGCCGTAGCCAGAAACGGTGTCGGTGAGCGTCGTGCCCTGCGCGCCGGCTGGGTTGAAAGCGGCGACGAGTTCGGCGTACGCCTTGCCGTCCGTGTCGCGCAGCGCGGTGTGCTCGGCGATCTGGGTGCCGATCCGGGCTTCCTGCCAGACGGCGACCTCGTCGATGACGCCGGGGAAGTAGTCAGTGTAGGCGCCCGACCACAGGACCCGGCCGATCTGAAGCGCACCGGTTGCAGCCCACGGCGTGGTGTAGGCGGTGGTGCCCTGCAGGGTGCCGTTGACGTAGAGGCTGAGAGTGTTTGCCTCTGCGTTGTAGACGCCGGTCAGATGGGTCCACACCCCGAGGGCTGCCGGATTCTTGGAAGAGACGCTCTTAACAGTCGAGGGGCTGCCGATGGGGGTATCGGTCTCGACGGCCCGGAAGGACCACTTTCCGAGGGCGTGTTCGTAGCTGAGGAGGAACGGGCTGCGATTCACGCCGTTCTGGCCAAGGACGGTGTGGTTGCTCGTTGCCTTGTCCAGGCGGACCCAGGCTGCCACCGTGTAGGAGGCACGGCTGTCAATGACCTGTCCGGAGGTTGCAGCGTAGGCGGTACTTCCATCCAGCCGTAGACCGCGATCAGTGCCTGAAGCGGTCTCGCCGCGGCGTCCAGATTCGGTACGGGCGGCACTGGCGGAGAGGGTGGCATTGTCCCGGAGCGTGGGATCGGTGGTCGAGGAATCGATGGCAGCTCCCGATGCCTCGTGGAAGTTCCATGAGCCGACGGGTCCCGAGCCTTCCCTGACGACGAATTCGACTACGTTCTGAGCGCCCCACCCGTAGGTGTCCTTTGCCCTGGCGTACAGGCGGATCGTGCCGGAGGTTTCCGGGATGGGGAAGATGTGTGCCGTGGTTCCGGGTTTCTCGTCGGACCAGGCGAACTCCGTGGACAGCCGGTACTTGTAGGCCGTGTTGACGTCACCTGTCGCAGGGCCGAGTGTGAAGTGCCCGGCCATGCCGGGCTTGCCGTGGGCGGCACAGTCATTGGTCGTGCAGGGTGTGTAAGGGCCGTTGAACGTGATCGTCGGCGGCTTGGGCGCCTTGGAATCGATTTTGAAGTAGCACCAGCCGGTCGTCGAGGCGTTCGAGGGGCCGGACAGCCAGTCGGAGCCGTAGAACGAGCGGGTCCAGGCGCGGTAGCGGTAGAACACGTTGTCGGTCAGTGTCGGCGTCGTCGCTGGGACCTTGACGTTGTCGCCCACGTAGCCGGTGGTCGGGCGCTCTATCTCGCTTATCCCGTTGACCCAGTTGCCGTTCTGTTTCTTCTCCACGTCCATGGCGATCCGCAGTTTCGCTCCCGCCTCGCCGCCCGGCGCGGTCTGTGCTGTAGCAGTCAGGGTCGGTGTGGGGTCGGTGACGACGACCGGGTCTGACGCGTCCGTTTCACAGGTCTGGCTGGATCCGGTGACCACGCCGATGCTGGTTGGCTTGGCCGGCTTACCGACGTAATCGACGCTCAGGACCGCGTCGTCGTCGAAGCGCTTCCAGGAGACGGTGTCGGACTCGTCCTTGGCCATCAGCATCAGTGTCAGCCGGGAAATCTTGCCGGCTGCGAAGTCGCGGACCGTGGGCGTCAGATTTTCGTCCGACTCCTCAGCGTTGTCATTGAACTCAATCGGCGCACGCGGCTGGGACGGGCTGCAGTGGCCACCGCGGCCCGCGGAGACGTTACGGTCACCCATCTGGTCCAGCTTGGTGGGGCCAGGCCACTCGGTGGCCGAGGAGATGTTGTTGGTGCGTTCCAGGTCGACCCACCGCGCGTCACAGGAAAACGACCAAGTCTCCGTGACCCTGAAGGTGGCGTCCAGGATGTGCTTGCCCTTGAGTTTGTCCGGCTTGAACTCGAAGTACATGCGGTTCACGTAGCCGCTGCCGCAGTAGTACGACACCCCGTTGACCACGCCGATGCCGCACTTTCCGACGCTCATGCCGTTCTCGCCGCCGGAGAAGTTGTAGAACTTGTCCCCGTCCGAGGAGAGCACCGTGCGCTCGTCATCGTTCAGCTCGATGGAGGGATCGATGTAGAGGGGGAACTCGTCCGCTTTCGTACCAATCAGCAGGTCGGTATCCGGCTTCACCGTTACCGTGCCGTCGGCGACCGCGATGTCGAGGACGGCTGACTCATCACCCGCGCCCGGGCCCGCAAGCGGATCGCCCTCCTCAACCGGAGCCACTGCTACCGGCGCCGGGTCCTCCGCCAATACTGCGGCAGCATACGACTGAGCCGAAGTCCCCGACGACGTTTCACCGGGGGCAGAGGGCACGGGGGCAGCCGCCGCCTCGCCGGCTGAGTTCCACATCTGGGCAGCGGGTGAGCTGAAGACCACCTGACCATTGCCGTCCAGAGCGTCGACGCCCCCGCCGGCGCCCTCCTGGACTTCGAGGTTCTTGGAATCCAGCGCGTAATCCAGGGTGGAAAGCGCGGGGTTGGCCGCAGCCTCGGGCGTCTCCACCTCAAGGACCTGGCGGAAGCCTTCCACCGTCGCCGTCATGATCAAGTTTACGTCGGGGAGCACGTTCTCGTAGATCGCGCGTTCGCCGTCCAACCGTGGCGCGGGGAGTTTGCCGGGCCACCCCAGCGAGACAGACTGGCCACCCTCGGCGATCGTGACCAATCCCTTCCCGTCACCACCGGGCGAGAAGTCCACATCGACCGCCGCGGCCTTCGGCCCGACCGAGCCGTCGGCCCGCTTCACCAGCGTCGCGTCTGGCGCCGCCCAACCGCCCTCAGACGTAGCCACCCGCACAGGAGTAATCGACTTCTCCAGGGTGAACGTCACTCCGTCGGGGTTGGCGAAGACGGTGTCCCGCTCGCTGCGCTCACCGGGAACCTCCACCCGCTCCCCGGACTCCAGTGCTCTTGTCTGCGCGACCTGATCCGCAGTCAAATTACTGCCCCGCGTAGCGGGCACTGCTGTCGCAGCGGACGCGTAGGCGGGCCCTAAAGGCGCCACCAGGCTCATCCCCAGCAACCCGGCAGCCGCTTGCACGGCCCCCCGTCTGAATCCATGCACCACTAACCCACCCCTCCACGGGAGGGCCTCCCCGGCCCCCACACATTTCACGATCGTGTAGAGACCGTGAACGGAGAGTAAGGGGCGTGTAAGTGGCATGACAATGCTTGCCCAGCGACACGCCCACAAAGATCCGAAAACTGACCTGTGCGCAAGAATGAACAGATGACGGTGGTTTGGTGTGTGGTCAGAAGCCGTATTCCTATCGATCATGTGGACGGTTCTGATCGAACAGGGTGCCTGGTCGGGTGATCTTGGCCGGGTGGGTGCATGAAGGCAGGGCCTCAGGTGCAGCACGAGGGTTGTTGAAGCCAACTCGTGAGACCGGAGGCCCTGTTGATCCAGTTGTACGCTGTTTCGTCCCCTCAGTTCAACTCGGCGCCGTCGGCGTGCGGTTGCCTCGCTCACCGGTTCGGGAACGCAGCCGACCGGCCGGAGAGGGTACGGCGCTACCCGTCGGACATGACCGACGCGGAGTGGGCGGTGGTACGTGACGCGCTGCCGGTACCTGCCTGGCTGGAGGGCCGGGGCGGCCAGCCGGAGGGCTACTGCCACCGGCAGATGCTCGATGCGGTCTTCTACGTCACCGATAACGGCGTCAAGTGGCGCTCCGTTCCTGCGGACTTTCCCGCATGGGACCGCGTCTATTCCTTCTTCCGCAGGTGGCGCAGAGGCGGCCTGGTCAAGGAGCTGCGCGGCCAGGTCCGCGAGGCCGCGGGCCGCGATGGCGAGCCGACTGCGGCGATCATCGACTCGCAGTCGGTCAAGGCGGCCGCCTCGGTGCCCGCAGCCTCACGCGGTTACGACGGCGGGAAGAAGACATCCGATGCGAAGAACGTGTCAAGCGGCGAGGGCAAGATGGGGTTCTCGCGAGGTCGGGAAGGCTACGGCCTCGTTGAACGGGACGCGGTGAGTCAGGCAGTGGTGGAGGCAGCCGATCATCCGGTTGAAGAGGTTCCTCTGGGCGGCTGTGTGCCGGTCTCCGGCCTCACGTCGGCGGTCGTAGTGAGCCCGCGCTCCGCCTGAATGGGCCATCGCGGAGAAGGCCCACATGTAACCGACGCCGGCCAGTCGCTGGTTCTTCACCCTGCGGGCCGCGACGGACACACTCTTGCCGGAGGCCCGGGTGACCGGTGCGGAACCTGCGTACGCCTTCAATCCTCTGGCGTCGGCGAACCGAGTCCTGTCGTCGCCGATCTCGGCCAGGACCCGAGCCCCGCTGAGCGGACCGAGCCCTGGGAAACTGGTGATGATCCCGGCATCGGCATGTGCCTCGAACGCCTGCACTGCGGCTTCGGCAAGATCGTCGGCGCTCGTGCACGCGGCTTCCAACTGCCGGAGCAGCGCGAGGGCCTGGCGCCCCATGGCCTCCTCCACCAGGGGAAGATGGCGCATCTGCGTTGCGCGAAGTGCGCTGTGCAGACGCTCGGCCTCCCTGTCGATGGTGTTCTTGCGCCCGGCCTTCCTTAGCACGGCCCGCAGCTGCGGCCGGGTCAGCTTGGCCGCCTGGCGCGGAGTCGTCGCCACAGCCAGGAGAGCCCGGGCTATCGGGTGATAGATGCCCTCGCGGCGATTCCCGACGGCGGCCAGGTAACTGGGGAAGTACTCGCGCAGGTGAGAGGTCAGCTTGTTGCCGGCCTGGGTTCGGTCCCAGACGGCGTCCTGCTGTGCGCGGGCGAGGACCGCAACGGCCTGAGCCACCTCCGAGTCGGCGGGAAGCATGCGGTGAGCGGCAGCGTCGGTGCGAAGAATGTTCGCCAGGACCATGGCGTCCAGGTGGTCGGACTTCTTCCGGGAGACCGTGTGACGGTCCCGCTACCGTGCGGCGGCCATCGGGTTGATCGCGTAGACGGGGCGGCCGGTTGCCCGAAGGCAGGCGACCAGAAGACCGCGGGAGGTCTCAATGGCCACTGGGATGGGATCCTGCGAACCGTCGCCATGCTCGGCGAGCATCTGAAGCAGCTGGTCGAGGCCCTCTGCGGAGTCATCGATGCGAGCCCGGGCCAGCAGTGAACCCGTTTCGTCGACGATGGCTATGTCGTGGTGGTCGCTGGCCCAGTCGATGCCGCAGAACACTCTCACTCGCCTCACGCTTTCCCATCGAACCCGTGTTGTGGCTGGTCACAGCCGTGCAGGGCATGCGTCTCTCTAATGGAAGGGCTCGGTGGCCCGACATCCGATTAGCCGTTCATGACCCCAGCGACCTGCGGGGCCCTCGGTCTTGATCGGAGCTGGTGGCTCCCGAGCACGTAAGAGGTAGTCCCCGCAGGGGGCTTGGACCACGATCATCATCGGTGATCAAATGTTTGCTCTCGATGTCGACGGCGAGCGCCAGCACACGTCAGTCTTCTTTGAGGGCTCAAGGCCCGGATCAACGGAGGACGTCGTGCTGACGCTGGCGATCGGCATCGAGAAGGTGGTTCAACGAGCTCAGCTCCCGCCCATTAGATCAACGGCAGGCGCCGGCACGTCATCACGGACAGCCTCGGCCTGCTGCTGATGGTCCTGGTCACTGCCGCGGACGTCACCGACCGCCAGGCCGCCCACATCATGCTGCCCCGGCTGCGGACACGGTTTAGGAAGATCAGCCTGGTGTGGGCCGACGGCGGCTACACCGGTCGCCTCGTCGCGTGAGCGAAGGAGAAACTCCAGCTCACCCTGCAGATCGTCAAGCGCAGTGACGACATGAAGGGGTTCGTGGTGCTGCCGAGACGGTGGGTGGTGGAACGAACCCTGTGCGCCACGAGGCGCTCTGTTTGTATCCCCCGGCTGAGCCGGGAGGAACTCGGAAGGAGGTTCCTGGGCCGAATGACTCACCTGGATCCGAAAGGTGAAGGGGACAACAGC